>CAZLZX010000087.1:0-10763 GCA_964564095.1 uncultured Eubacterium sp.
TTGTTTTTACATAACTGCGAAAAATTCTTGACTTCTCATAGCATTGTACTATAATTAAAACAATAAGATACAAAAGTCGGAAGCTTTGGCTGACGGCAATTGTATAGGAAAACAGAAAAGCTGTAACTTGACTGAATGGTTAGCCCAGACAGAAAAGGGAAGGTAAAGGATGGATATGAGAAGGCTTTCATGAAGGATGCAAAGGATGCACCTATAGCGGTTTGTGAGAGACTTTCGGCGATAGACCATGTGATTTAGCGTACCCTTTTTTGGGTACGCTTTTTATAATGAAAAGGCTGACGGAGCGTTAAGTACAGGTATCGTACTTATTTGCAGGAGGAATTGACGATGTATGATGTAAAATCAATGAAAGCGGAGGAGTTTATCTCCCATGAAGAGATTCTAGCTACTTTAGACTGGGCAGAGGCAAACAAGGATAATAAAGAACTTTGTCTGGAATATGTGGAGAAAGCGAAAAAATTAAAAGGTCTGACTCACCGGGAAGCGGCATTGCTTCTGTTAAATGAAGATGAAGAAGTGACCAGGAAAATCTTTGATGCAGCGGGAGAGATCAAGGAAGCATTTTACGGCAACCGTATCGTAATGGTAGCGCCTTTGTACCTGTCAAACTACTGTGTCAACGGATGTGTGTACTGTCCATATCATAAGAAAAATGAAAATATCGTTCGTCACAAACTGACACAGGAAGAGTTAAAGCAGGAAGTGATCGCACTGCAGGATATGGGCCACAAGAGACTGGTGCTGGAAGCAGGGGAGGACCCGGTAAATAATCCTATCGAGTACATACTGGAGTGTATCAAGACGATCTATTCCATTAAGCATAAGAACGGTGCGATCCGCCGTGTCAATATTAACATTGCTGCTACCACCGTAGAAAATTACAGGAAATTAAAAGAAGCTGAGATCGGAACCTATACACTGTTTCAGGAGACCTATAATAAGGATCAGTATGAGAGACTGCATCCGACAGGACCGAAAAGTGATTATGTATATCACACAGAGGCTATGGACCGCGCAATGCAGGGCGGTATAGATGATGTGGGACTTGGCGTATTGTTTGGTCTGAATCTCTATAAATATGATTTCGTAGGACTTTTAATGCATGCGGAACATCTGGAGGCAGCCTTTGGCGTTGGTCCTCATACGATCAGTGTCCCGCGTCTCCGTGATGCGGACGATGTGGATTCCTCTAAATTTAAAAATGGTATCAGTGATGAGCTGTTCCTGAAGATTACCGCTCTGATTCGTATCGTCGTACCGTATACAGGGATCATTATTTCTACTCGCGAATCTGCAGAGACCCGTGCGAAGTTACTGCCGATCGGTATCAGCCAGATGAGCGGCGGCTCCCGTACAACGGTGGGCGGATACTGCGTGGCAAGAGAGGATGCGGAGAATTCCGCACAGTTTGAGCTCAGTGATGACCGCGAATTGGACGAAGTGGTGGAATGGCTTATGGATGTGGGACATATCCCTTCCTTCTGTACGGCCTGTTATCGCGCCGGACGCCAGGGCGACAGATTTATGCCATTGGTAAAGGCCGGAGAGATCAAAAACTGCTGTTTGCCGAATGCTTTGATCACATTGAAGGAATATCTGGTGGATTATGCAAATGATGAGGTTCGCGCAAAAGGCGAGAAGATGATCGCAGAACAGATTCCGGAGATCAAGAGTGATAAAGTTCGTCAGGAAGTGCTGGTTCATTTGAAGGATATCGAAGAGGGAAAACGGGATTTCCGGTTTTAAGGGAGTAATATGCCAGAGTTAAGTAATAAATTAGAAACATTTACAGATTCCGTCATTCGGCGAATGACCCGTATCTGTATGAAATCAGGCGCCATCAATCTGTCCCAGGGTTTTCCGGCATTTGAGCCGCCCCAGGAAGTAAAGGATGCATTGGAGCGGATTTCCCAGGAAGGACCGCATCAGTATACACCTACCTTTGGATCTCCCAAGCTTCGTGCAAAGCTTGCGGAGGTTCAGGGGAAAAAGTATGGCAGAACCATCGATCCGGAGACAGAAGTGATCATTACCTGTGGCGGAACAGAGGCTATGATGTCTGCTATGATGGCAGTCTGCAATGCCGGGGATAAAGTGATCGTGTTCAGTCCCTTTTATGAAAATTACGGGGCAGATGCAATTCTTTCCGGAGCGGAGCCGATCTATGTGCCGCTGACGCCGCCTGATTATATGTATGACAGAGAGGTGTTGGAGGAGGCTTTTAAGCAGAATGCGAAGGCATTGATTCTTTGCAATCCTTCCAATCCTACCGGTAAAGTTTTCAGCCGCAGAGAGCTGGAAGAAATCGCTCAGTTAGCTGTTAAATATGATACCTTTGTTATCACGGATGAAGTATACGAGCATATTATTTATAAGCCCTATCATCATACCTATATGGCGTCTTTACCGGGAATGTATGAGCGAACCATATCTACCAGCTCCTTTTCCAAGACGTACTCTGTGACGGGCTGGCGCCTAGGATATGTGATTGGACCCGAGCGGATCATCGAGGGTGTTAAAAAGGTGCACGATTTTCTGACGATCGGTGCGCCTGCGCCGCTTCAGGAGGCCGCCTGTACGGCGCTTTCGCTGCCGGATTCTTATTATGAAAAATTGCTGGAAACCTATACCCGAAAGCGAAAGTTTTTCTGCGACGGTCTTGACCGCATAGGGCTGAAGCATAATCTGCCCATGGGAAGCTATTTTGTGATGGTGGATATATCTGATTTCCTGGAGCTTGACCGGTTCCGGGGTTGGAGCGATCTGGAGTTTTGTGAATGGCTTGCCTACAAAGTGGGTGTAGGGGCTGTGCCGGGTTCCAGTTTCTTTAAGGAGGATGTCAATTATCTGATCCGTCTCCACTTTGCCAGGGATGAAAAACTGCTGGCGGAAGTGCTGAGAAGACTGGAAAAACTGTCTGAGCTATTGCAGTGACAGACTGATAGAAGGAAAGATGCAATCTTCTAAAAAGCGCTCCAGAGCGGGATTATCATTTTGTTTATGCCATGCTCCGATCACAGTCATCTTTCTTTCCTCCCCTTCAATAGGGACGGCTATAACCTTTTCCTTCATGGACAGAGAATCCGTGATATAGGATGGCAGCAGGGCGTATCCAAGTCCGGCGGCCACTGCCAGTATACTGGTTTCGATATCATCGGAAACATACTGAACATTCGGTAAAAATCCGGCGTTTGTAAATGCATTTAGAATCGTGGTAGTTTCGCCGTATCTGCTCTCATTTTTCACAATATCCACCAGAGGGTATCCCTTTAATTCAGAACGCTGGATACTGGTCCGGTGGGAGAGCGGATGAGAGGCGGGCATCACGGCCAGCAGCGGATACTGCTTGATCACGCGAAAATCCATTTCTTCCAGATCGTCCATGGAGTATTGCAGATTGATAATAAAGTCAAGGCTGCGGTCTAAGATCCCATCATACAATTCTGATACATTTTCTCTGGTCAGATCCAGAGAAATATTAGGGTATTTCACATGAAATTCTGATAACAGATCGGACAGATTTGTTTTTTCATATCCTTTCACAAATCCAATATTCAGCTTGCCGGTAAAAACGGTGCTTGCCTGTCTGGCACGTTCAACGGCATCCCGGGTTCTGCGAAGAATTGCCTGGGCATCATCTAAAAAGGTACGGCCTGCCGGGGTAAGCTCTACATGGCGGTTGTTTCTGATAAAAAGCTGCACGCCAAGCTCCTCTTCCAGAGCTTTGATCTGAAGGGTCACTGCACTTTGGGAGATATAGAACTGGTGGGCAGCTTTTGTAAAGTTTAGCTGTTCGCTGACAGCAATAAAATATTCTAACTGACGGATCTGCATGGAAACCTCCTTTTTTAATGGTATGCTGTTTGAAAGTGACATGGAACAAAACCGAATTTTTGCCATGTGTACAGTGTTGTTGTTTAATGATGAGTTTTACTTATTATATAATGCAAAAACAGAACTTTCAATCTATAAAATAATGATATATAATTCAATTATCGAAATAAAGTTACTGTTCGGACAGTACCTGAGCACTTGGCTGCTCAGGTACGTAAGAACGTGATTCAAGTGTGAGCAGGCTCCTTTTGCGAAGCAAAATTTAAAATGAGCCTGCGAATCGTTACTGGAACGAGGTACGAGTGAACAATAACGAAATAAAGGAGGAAGGAACATGAGTAAACCAGGAGAAATTAAATACCCACATCTTTTCAGCCCGGTTACAATCAGAGGCAAAGTGTATAAAAACAGAATGATTGCAGCACCGACTATGTTTGTACATGCGAGCTATTTCATCCCACCGATGAAAGAAAATATCTATCGTATGGTAGAGCGTCGTGCGGCGGGGGGATTTGCCTGTGTATCTACAGGGGAGATGCCTCTCAATTTTGAAGAGGCGGCTACACTGTTTCAGGAAAGAAAGATCGATTTTGAGAAATTTGAGGGAGAAGACTTCGAGATTGCCAAGGAGTATGCAGATCGTATCAAAGCCCAGGGGGCATTGGCCTACTTTGAATTCTCCCATGAGGGCAGCCGTGCGGAAGTGGCGAAAGAGCCATGGGGACCGGAGCCGATGACCCGGGAGGATGGCAGAAAAGTAAAACCGATGGATCGTGCCATGATGGATAAGGTCTGTGATGATTTTTATAAAATTTCCAGATTTGCAAAAGAATGCGGGTTTGACGGGGTATTGCTTCACGGCGGTCACGGATTTTTGCTGCAGCAGTTTGTTTCTCCATGGACAAATCATCGTACCGATGAATTTGGCGGCAGCATGGAAAACAGAGCCCGTTTTCCAAAGATGATCATTGAAGCCTGTCGCCGCGGTATCGGAGAGGATGGAATCATTGAGCTTCGTTTTTCTGCTGAGGATGGTGTGCCGGGGGGTATGACCATTGACGATACGGTAGAGTTTTGTAAAGAGATTGACGGAATGGTGGATATTATTCAGGTATCCAACGGTCTGAAATGGCTTGGAAATCAGACAAAGACATTTTCTGATTTCTTTGCACCTCATGGCCTGAACATTGAGTATGCGGCGAAGGTAAAAGCGGCAGTAAAGAAATCCTATGTGTCTACGATTGGCGGATTTAACGGACCTGAGCTGGCTGAACAGGTTATTGCAGAGAATAAGGCGGATTTTGTAGAGTTTGGACGGCAGGGCTTTGCAGATCCGGCGCTTCCCAATAAGGCGTTGGAAGGAAAAGAGGATACGATTCGTCGCTGCGTAAGATGTATGAACTGTTATCCGGGCTTTTGTGAGCATCCGACAGACATCCCTCTGTGGGACAAGATCGGACCGGAAGAGGCAGGGAAGATCTACAATCCGATTTCCATGGGACGTTGTGCGATCAATCCGGTCAGCGGATTCGATTTCTATCCGGAGACTTTGCCGGCGCCGGAAGCTTCCAGAAAGGTTCTGATTGTTGGCGGCGGAGTTGGCGGCTGTCAGGCGGCTGTAACGGCAAGAGAACGCGGCCATGAAGTAATTCTGGTGGAAAAAACGGATAAGCTGGGCGGTGTCATCAACTTTACCGATCATGATGAGGATAAAGTCGATTTGAGAAACGCAAAAAATGTTATCATTAACGATGCCCTTCGTTCCGGCGCGGATATTCGCATGAACACAGAATGTACGAAGGAGTTGATTGATGAGATCAAGCCGGATGCGATCATTCTGGCGGTGGGAGCACATCCGTTTGTTCCGAAGATTCCGGGTATCGATATGGCGATCAATGCGCTTTATGCTTATGACAGGATGGATGAGATCGGAGAACATGTAGTGATCATTGGCGGCGGCCTCGTTGGATGTGAGGTAGGTCTGCACCTGGCAAATCATGGACGTAAGGTAACGGTAGTGGAAATGCTTCCGATGATGGCAAATGAGACCTTTGGGTATTACAGAAATGCGTTGCTCAATGAGATGGATAAGCGTAATATGAAGCAGATTCTGGAAGCAAAATGTATCGAGTTTACCAAGGCGGGCGTAGTCATAGAGAAGGACGGCGTCAGAGAAGTGCTGGAAGCAGATTCTTACTGTTATTCCATGGGTATGCGTTCAAATGATGACATTGTGGAAAGCTTAAAAGCAGCGGCGGGAGAAATCCCGGTGTGGGTCGTAGGAGATGCCAAGAGAGCCGGAAAGGTGGCAGATGCTGTTCGCAGCGGTTATATGGCTGCAATGGAAATCGTATAAGCGGCAGGGCAAAAGCTTAAAACAAAATAAAAATCAGCAGGTAAAGCAAAAGCCTAAAACAAAATGCGGATCAGCAGGTAAAGCAAAAGCCTAAAACAAAATGCAGATAAGGTATGGTATATAGATAGAATGGAAAGAGATTCTTGTGGTGGGTAACAGGAATCTCTTTTACGTTGCCAAGCATTCGAAGGGAGCTGCCGGTGGCAGGTCCCGTAGGTTGCCAAGTATCCGAAGGGAGCTGCCGGTGGCAGGTCCCGTAGGTGATCGTCAAATCATGAATATCAAGTTATAATTGCTTTTCCCGCAGCATATCGGCAAGCCTTCCTGCAATTTGCTTATTTTCCTTAGTCAAAGAGGCGCATACAAGATGGGTGGCTTCATGCCCTGATTTATATGGCGTAGGGATGGAGACCAGGCTGTGGGAACTATTGCGGAACAAATCTATAAAGCTTAATGTGACCCCTTTTCCCAGCATCAGCTCGACCTGAATACTTTCCGGAGATTTGAAAAATCTTACCCTGGGTTCAAAGCCTTTGGATCTGCAATGCGACAGAATGCTTTCCTGGGCTTTTATGCTGTGGTTTTCTTCTAATATGAAAAAGCATTCATCTTTTAAATCCGTAATGTCCAGATCTTTTTTGGCAGCCAGCGGATGTGAAGCGGACATAATGATGGCAAGGTGCATCCGATGGAAGACGTAAACCCAGTCCAGGGAAATCGTATCTGGCAGTTCAGCAGAAAAAGTGATCAGTAAATCTATCTGACCGGTTTTTGCATAATCCAGCAGTCTTTTGGGACTCCCGGTTAAAATTTCGATCTGGCGTTCCGGATGAGCTTTTCCATATTCCGCTAAAAGGGGCATTACCATGCCAAGAACGTTCTCATATTCTAGGATACCGATACGGAGGATGTTTTCCGTTTGGTTGTTTTCGCGTTTGATCTGAGCCAGTGCCGCATCTGTTCGCAGCAGCATGGGTTCCCAAATTTGAAACAGCTTTTCTCCGGAGGATGTCATTTCTGTCTGGCGGTTGCTCTGGTAGATCAGAGGAAAGCCCAGCTCCCGTTCCAGAGATTTTAACTGTTTGCTTACAGCCTGTTCCGATACATATAGTTTGTCTGCGGCTTTAGTTACACTCTTTAATGTTGCAACTTCTATAAAATATCGAATCTGTAAGAATGTCATATCGCTCTCCCTCTCATATAAAATGAAATATCTGTATTCAGAATATAAAATTAAATATCTGTATTTAGAATATAAAATGAAACATCTGTATTCAGAATATAAAGAAAAATCGAAAACGTCAAGTAAAACAACCGAAAGGTTGTAAAAAAGCTGCTTTATTTGTTTTACAGCCTTTGAGATATAAAGTAAAATACAAATAACTTACAAGTTACTGATGAGTATTTGGAAATGGAAAGACTCATGAAAATAAAGTTCTGAGGAGGAGACTATGAACGTATTAGGTATTTGTTCCGGAAGAATTAACGGAAACACGGAAATCATGATGAAGGAGGCGTTTCAGGCCATTGAGGAAACATGCGGTGCGGAATGCAAGATCGTGCGTATCCAAGAAGCGGAGATCAATAAATGTATTGGGTGTGAGACCTGTATGATCAACCATCTGAAAGGAAACTTTGATTTTAGATGCGTACATAAAAATGGATCGGATCACTACTATTTTATTGAGCAGCTAATGCGTGAAGCAGATGCTATTATCGTATCCAGTCCGGCATATAATCTGTTGCCCACCGGTCCAATGATTGCATTTCTGAATAAGCTTCATGCCAGTGGAGATTACCGTGAGATCGTACATGCAAATAATAAGGTTGGCGCCGCATTTTCTATCGGCGGCACAGACTGGACCAACTTTACATTAAATGTCTGCAAAATGACAGCAATGGAGCTTTGCGGTTCCTATGAAGCGCTTGTGGATGCAGTGCATTTTGACTTTATGCCTTCTGTCGGTGCGGTCATTCTGGAAGAGGATGTGCTGGCACGTATGCGTAAGCTTGGCGAAAACGTGGCAGAAGCTTTATTAATGAAGGAAAGGGGAGAGAAGCCCGCCTATGTAGGAACGCCCGGCGTCTGTCCGGATTGTCATGGGAATCTGCTGGAGATTCGTGAGGATGGGGTGTATTGTCCGCAATGTCTGACAAAAGCGAAGATAAGTATTATTGACGATAAACTGATCGCTGAGTTTACGGAAGAAGAGATGGCGAAAAACCGATGGAGTCCGTGGGGACAGGAGCTGCATAACAACAATATCCGCAAAGGTCACAGGAAGGCCGCACAGGGGAAGGATATCATTGCGGAGGGACGTAAAAAATATGCTGCGATGGATTATGCTGTAAAATTACCGGAGATTGTAAAAGAGTAATGCATTGCAGTATAAACAGATTAGTTTGAAACTGCGGGTAATGATTATTTCGGAATAAAAAATAAAATATGATATAACAGGAAATGAAATATGATGTAAAAACGGCTGCTTTGTAATTATGTTGCGAAGCAGTCATTTTTTAATATATGAGGAGCTTTTGTTTTTAATATATGAGGAGCTTTTGTTTTTTTAATATATGAGGCGCGTTCTTTTTCTTTATATATGAAGAACGTTTGTTTTTCTTTATATGTGCGAAGCGTTCATTTTTCCCTATATGTGTAAAGCTGCCCGGATCACTGCACTTTGTAATGAAAAATGGAAAAAGAGAATTGTTATATTTTTACATAAAATTAACAGTGGTACGATTTTGGATTTAACGTTCGTTTTATATACTCGCATTGTGCACAGATAAAAATAAAAACAATCAAATAATCAAAAACTATTCAGTTCTATATGAAAATCTTTTGCTGAATAGACGTCAAAATGGAGGAAACGAAATCATGAGAAGGAAAAAAGTGTTGACAGTAGGATTGATTGCAGCAATGGGAGCTATGACAGTAATGGCCGGATGCGGGAATAAGGGCACAGAGAATGCAGGAAGCGGGGCAGCAGCAAGCGCCGGTAACGAGCAGAAGACTGAAAGCACAGCTCCTACAGGAGAAATCACAGTTGTATCCCGTGAGGATGGAAGCGGCACAAGAGGAGCCTTTATTGAGCTTCTTGGCATTGAGGAGAAAAATGCTGCAGGAGAAAAGGTGGATAATACGACTGCTGCAGCGGAGATTACCAATAGTACCGCGGTTATGATGCAGACGATAGCAGGAAATGAAAGCGCCATCGGCTATATATCATTAGGCTCTTTAGATGATTCTGTAACGGCACTTTCTATTGATGGTACTGCTCCAAGTGTGGAGGCAGTGAAGGATGGAAGCTATAAAGTGGCTCGTCCATTCAATATTGTCTACAAAGAGGATGCACTGGATGATGTGGCGAAGGATTTTATTGCCTATATCATGAGCGATGAGGGACAGAAAGTTGTAGAGGATAATGGATATGTAAGTCAGGGCAGCGAAGGCGCTTATGAAGCTTCTGGTCTAAAAGGGGATCTGTCTATCGGCGGTTCTTCTTCCGTAACACCGGTAATGGAAAAACTGGCAGAGGCTTATCGGGCATTGAATGCAGATGTAAATATCCAGGTACAGGAGTCGGATTCCACTACCGGGGTACAGTCTGCTTCTGAAGGCGTGGTAAATATCGGCATGGCATCCAGAGAGTTAAAGGATGAGGAAACAAGTCTTGGCCTTACATCCAAAGTGATTGCCATGGATGGGATTGCAGTCATTGTAAATAAAGCAAATACAATCTCTGAGCTGACCTCCGATCAAGTAAAATCTATCTATGTAGGAGAGACTGCAACCTGGGATGAACTTGCAGAATAAAAAGCGGCGGATTATGAAGATAATAGGCATCAGATTATGGAGATAAGAGATGGTAGATTATGAGGATGAGAGGCATCAGATTATGGAGATAAGAGGCATCAGATTATGAAGAGAGTAAAAGAATTGATGATGCATATCGTTTTTCTGGCAGCTGCATGTGTGTCCATTGGGGCAGTTGTGCTGATCTGTGTATTCCTTTTTGCAAATGGATTTTCCGGAATAGGAGAGATTGGGCTGCTGAAATTTGTAAGCGGTATGCGGTGGAAACCGTTAAATGAAATATTTGGCATCTTTCCAATGATCATAGGCAGTATTTATGTGACGGCCGGTGCGATCCTAGTGGGAGTGCCGTTGGGAATCATCTGTTCTGTTTTCATGGCTGAGTTCTGTCCGGAAAAGCTTTATAGGATCATGAAACCGGCTGTCAATCTGATGGCCGGGATTCCATCCATTGTCTATGGATTTTTTGGATTGGTAGTGCTGGTGCCGCTGGTGCAGGATCTGCATGGCAGCGGAAGTGGAAAAGGTGTGTTTACTGCTTCGGCGCTTCTGGGAATTATGATACTGCCGACAATCATAAATGTATCGGAGTCCGCAATACGTGCGGTGCCTGAAAGCTACTATGAAGGAGCATTGGCTCTTGGAGATACGAAGGAGAAAAGTATTTTCCGCACGATAGTACCGGCGGCGAAATCCGGTATTATGGCCGGTGTGATCCTTGGTATCGGCCGTGCG
>CAZLZX010000088.1:0-10698 GCA_964564095.1 uncultured Eubacterium sp.
ATTTATCTGCCAGAATCTGAAACTCAATGTGACGGGGACTCTCAATATATTTCTCAATATACATTGTATTATCCCCAAAACCGTTGATAGATTCCTGCTGCGCCACTTTAAAGTTCGCCTCAAAATCTTCGGTACTTCTGGAAATACGCATTCCCTTTCCGCCGCCGCCGCTGGATGCCTTGATCATCACAGGATAACCCATTTCATCGGCAATTTTTTTGCCTTCCTCCGCAGTATATACCGCTTCCTTCGTTCCCGGGACTACCGGTACGCCGGCATTCATCATTGTCTTTCTGGCTTCCTGCTTATTTCCCATCTTATCAATCACTTCGGCAGACGGACCAATAAACGCAATATTGCATTTTTCACACATCTCTGCAAACTTGGCGTTCTCAGAAAGGAATCCAAATCCCGGATGGATCGCATCTGCCTTACATGCGGCAGCCGCACTTAAAATCCGTTCCATATTCAGATAGCTGTCTGCCGGGGATGCCTTTCCGATACAGATGGCTTCATCTGCAAGCTGCGTATGAAGCGCCTCTTTATCGGCTTCCGAATATACGGCCACAGATTCTATTCCCAGCTCTCTGCAGGCACGAATGATACGCACCGCGATCTCGCCTCTGTTTGCTATTAATATCTTATGAAACATAATTATGCTCCCTATACAAACAAATCATTAACCGATTGCAAACGTCAATTCCGCTGCTACCGCAACCTTCCCATCCACATAGGCAGTTGCACTTCCCACACCGATCGGTCCTTTTTGTTTTATAATCTCAAGTTCCAGTGTCAATACATCCCCCGGAACTACTTTTCTTTTAAATTTTGCGGATTTAATACCGCCAAAATATGCCGTTTTCCCTTTAAAGCCTTCACAGCTGAGAATCGCCACAGCTCCCACCTGTGCAAGCGCCTCCAATATGAGAACTCCCGGCATTACCGGCTCCTGCGGAAAATGCCCCGCAAAATACGGTTCATTATAGCTGACACACTTTTTGCCCACTGCACGTTTTCCCGGCTCTAATTCTTCGATCGTGTCGATCAAAAGAAAGGGCTGTCTGTGCGGGATGATTTCCATAATTTCCTTTGTTGTTAAAACAGACATCATGTCCTCCTGTTCTACCCGGTTTTGTTCATATATAAATCAGCAATACACTCCGGACTACTTAGCCGATCACGAACATATCCTGTCCGAATTCCACCAGATCGCCGTTGTTTACCAAAATCGCTTTTACCACACCGTCATACTCGGATTCGATCTCGTTCATCAGCTTCATAGCCTCCACGATTCCAAGAACCTGCCCCTTTTTCACGGTATCGCCAACCTGTACAAAAGGCTCTGCGTCCGGAGAAGACGCAGCATAGAACGTACCTACCAACGGACAGCTAACTACATTTCCCTCCGGAATCGTCTCTGCCCCAGATACTTCTGTACCCTGTTCTTCCGGGGCTGCAGATGCAGCGCCTGCCGGTATTGCAGCCGGCATTACAGGAGCCTGCGGCATCTGATTTCCCATCATGATATACTGGGGCTGTACCTGCTGCACTTTACCATTGCTTTTTTTCAGTTTCAGAACAGTGCCATCTTCTTCATAGGAAAACTCGGTAAGACCGTTTTTTGAAACTGCTTCCATTAATTTTATAATCTGTTCTACTTCCATCTTAAAAGCTCCTGACTATTTAAACTTCTTTACGATCAATGTAGCATTATGTCCTCCGAAAGCCAGAGAATTGCTCAGCGCATAGTCAAACTCCATTTCTACGCCCTGTCCCTGTACATAATCCAGATCCAGCTCTTCATCCGGCTGTTCCAGACCAACGGTTGCATGGACATAACTATGATTCATCTGAAGGATGCTGGCGATAAATTCTACTGCGCCTGCCGCACCGAGCAGATGACCGATCATGGACTTTGTAGAATTTATTTTCAAATTGTATGCATGATCCCCAAAAGCAGTTTTGATCGCTCTTGTCTCAAACAAATCATTATGATGCGTACTTGTTCCATGAGCATTGATATAGGTAATATCCTCCGGCTGCAGACCTGCATCCTTCAAAGCAAATTCCATCGCTTTCACAGCGCCCATGCCATCCTCTGCCGGAGATGTAATATGATAAGCATCACTTGTTGCACCGTAGCCTACCACTTCTGCCAAAATCTTTGCGCCTCTCTTCTGCGCATGCTCAAGCTCTTCCAAAACAACGATACCTGCACCATCCCCGAGAACAAATCCATCTCTGTCCTTGTCAAAGGGAATAGAACATCTCTCCGGTGTATTTTTCGTGGATAAAGCTGTCAGAGCCGTAAAACCGCCCACACTGATGGGAGTGATGGCACATTCAGTTCCGCCGGCCAGCATAACATCCGCATCGCCCTGCTGAATCGTGCGAAATGCCTCGCCAATATTATGAGTACCGGTAGCACATGCCGTTACCACATTGATGCTCTTACCCTTGAGGCCAAGCTGAATCGAAACATTTCCTGCTGCGATATTTGTGATCATCAAAGGCACCAGTAACGGATTGATCCTTGACGGTCCTTTCTCCAACAGCTTTTTGTGTTCTCTCTCTATAGACTGAAGACTTCCCACACCAGAACCGATGGCACAGCCAACACGGTAGGGATCTTCCTGTTCCATATCAATACCTGCCTGTGCAAAAGCTTCTTTTGCCGCCGCAACTGCGTATTGAGAAAATTTCTCCATACGTTTTGCAGATTTCGGATCCATATAATCTTTTCCTACAAACCCTTTTACTTCTGCGGCCACTTTTACTTTAAAATCTTCCGTATCAAAATATGTGATTTCTCCAAATCCGGTTTTACCGGCTTTCAAGCTCTCCCAATATTCGTCTACATTTAATCCAATCGGGGTAATCGCGCCCATTCCGGTAACTACTACTCTTCTCATGTCTGCGTTCTCCTTTTCTGCCAAACCTCTACATCGCCATTCCGCCGTCAACACAAAGCACCTGGCCTGTAATGTAAGAAGCCTCATCGGATGCTAAAAAGCATACTGCTGCCGCAACCTCCTCCGGCTTTGCAAATCTTCCAAGAGGTACCTGCGCTGCGCCGGCTTCTTTCGCCGCTTCCGGGAGCTTAGCTGTCATTGGTGTTTCTACAAAGCCCGGCGCAATGGCATTCACACGAATCCCTCTGCTTGCCAGCTCTCTTGCCATAGACTTGGTCATGCCGATGATACCGGCTTTGGATGCCGCATAATTTACCTGTCCGGCATTTCCGATCACACCTACAACAGAAGAAATATTAATGATGCTTCCGCCCTTCTGTTTTAACATCGGCCGTGCAATATGACGCATTGTATTGAAAGCGCCTTTCAAATTTACATCAATAACCTCGTCAAAATCTGCCTCTTTCATCGCCATCAGCAGATTATCCTTTGTCACACCGGCATTGTTTACAAGAATATCAATTCTGCCGTATCTCTTTACAACATCCTTGATCATAGCCTCCACAGCCGCATAATCATTTACGCTGCACTGAATACATTCTGCTTTACCGCCAGCCTGCTCTATCTCTTCTACTACCGCCTTCGCACTGCTTTCCGAATGGCTGTAATTTACGATTACAGCCGCACCTTTACCCGCAAGCATAATAGCGATCGCTTTTCCGATGCCTGAGCTTGCACCTGTCACTAATGCCACTTTGTCCTTCAACATAATTTTCTTTCCTATTCTGAATTGTTATATCTCTAAGTTCTCTGCCCAAACGAACGATTTGCCGAAAAGCATTACGCTTCGCAAAGCGCACTTACCAAAGCATCCAGGTCTTCTACCTTATCTACATGGTAGGCAGGAATCGTTTTGTCGATTTTTTTCATAAATCCGCAAAGTGATTTTTTCGGACCGATCTCCACAAATACCTCCACTCCGTCAGCGATCATTCGCTCTACCGATTGCTGCCAACGTACGGAAGATGATATCTGGTCCTTTAAAAGTCCCTTTACCGTATCTTTGTCCGTCACATAGTCTGCGGTTACATTGGTAATGTATGGAATCTCAATATCATGGATCTCTACATTTTCAAGCTCTTTTGCCAGCTTTTCTCCCGCCTCTGTCAACATGGCGGAATGAAACGGTCCGCTTACCTTCAGCGGCATACAGCGCTTTGCGCCAGCTTCTTTTAATTTCGCCGCAGCAGCATCTACTGCCTGCTGCTCTCCCGTGATAACCGTCTGTCCCGGACAATTATAATTTGCCACAGAAACAATTCCCTCTGTCCGTGCACAAACAGATTCGATCGTCTCATTGTCAAGCCCCATGACCGCAGTCATAGCGCCGCCTTCCGGCACTGCCTCCTGCATATAGGCGCCTCTCTTTACAATGACCTTAAATGCATCCTCCGCAGTCATCACACCGGATGCCACTAAAGCTGCATATTCTCCCAGGCTTAATCCTGCGTTAACACAGGATGTGATCCCTTTTTCCTTCACAGTAGTCAAAATTGCCAGCTCGTCAGCAAGCATGGCAATCTGTGTGTATTTCGTAATATTAATTTCTTCATTCTCTTCAAAGAGAAGATGCCGCATATCCATGCCGCTTACCTTTGCAGCCAGATCGATCATCTCTTTTGCACAAGGATATGTATCATAAAAATCCTTGCCCATTCCTACATACTGAGAACCTTGTCCCGGAAATATAAAAGCAATTTTTTTCATGATACTCTCCTATCTGCCAAGCAGCTTTTCTGCCTGTGCCATCATCTCTGATATGATTTCATCACAGGTCTGCTCCTGTTTGATCATACCTGCGATCTGTCCTGCCATAACAGTGCCCATCTTCACATCGCCGTCAATAACAGCATTACGCAAAGATCCTAAGGTCAGGCGCTCCATCTCCTCAAATCCTGCTCCCTCTGCCTCTAACTTCAGATACTCTTTGGTCATCTGGTTTCTTAAACAGCGGATCGGATGTCCATGGCTTCTTCCTGTTACGGTAGAATCAATGTCCTTCGCTTTTAAAATTTTGTTTTTGTAATTCTCATGACAAATACACTCTTTTGCCACACAGAAACGGGTACCGATCTGTACAGCCTCTGCGCCGAGCATCATAGCCGCTGCGATACCTCTGCCATCAGCAATACCTCCGGCTGCGATAACCGGAATATTGACAGCATCTACTACCTGAGGCACTAATGTCATCGTAGTAGCGGAACCGATATGTCCGCCGGACTCTGTTCCCTCTGCTACAACTGCGTCTGCTCCCGCTTTTTCCATCATACGTGCCAAAGCAACACTGGCCACAACCGGAATCACTTTGATTCCTGCTGCTTTCCACATTTCCATATATTTGCCCGGATTACCCGCACCTGTGGTCACTACTTTGATGCCCTCTTCCACAACTACCTTAGCAACCTCATCTGCATAAGGGCTTAAAAGCATAACATTAACGCCAAACGGCTTATCCGTTAATTTTTTTGCCTCACGTATCTGTGTCCGAATCACATCTTCCGGTGCGCTGGCAGCGCCAATGAGGCCAAGTCCGCCTGCATTGGATACTGCCGCAGCAAGGTGGTATTCAGCAACCCATGCCATACCACCCTGGATAATCGGATACTCTATTCCCAAAAGTTCCGTAATTCTTGTTTTCATAATAAAATAATTTCCTTTTTAGCTTAGTCTTCTACACCATGCTCTTTTAAGTAATTGTAGATGTCTCCAACAGTAGCCATTGACTCTAACTGCTCAGATGGAATCTCGATATCATACTCCTCTTCCAGAGCCATTACTAACTCGAACAGATCCAATGAATCAGCATCCAAATCTTCTTTGAAATTGGACTCTAATGAGATGATTTCCTCCTCAACGCTTAACTGTTCTGCAATCATTTCTTTCATTTTTTCTAACATGGTAATTTCTCCTTTTCACTTCATATTTTTGGTTTTAAAAATTACTTTGATATTCAAAGTATATATAGTCGATAATTATTTGTCAATACTTTTTTCTCGTTGACTTTTTCATTTGTATTTTCTATACTATTGCTAACGTTAATGCGTACTTGATCAAACAGTTAACATTTCTTCAAAATTTCATTAACGTCACAAAATTCAAACACGTATACTTAATAAACAGTATAGGAAAAATGGGGGCAGGTTATGTCAAAAAAAGATGATATTTTAGAAACAAATGACGACATTTTGGATCCGATGGATGTGTATGTGACTTTGGACCTGGATGATGGTTCTACCGTTGAATGCAGTATACTTTCTATTTTCAGCGTACAGGAGCAGGATTACATCGCTCTCTTGCCATTAGATGAAAAGGGTAATCCAAACGAAGAAGGCGAAGTATATCTCTACCGCTACTTTGAGGATGAGGAAGGCAACCCTTCATTGGAAAATATTGAAGATGATGATGAATTTGATATCGTGTCCGATCGTTTTGACGAAATACAGGACGAACAGGAGTTTGAAGAGATGTGATTTCACATCTCTTTTTTAACAACTGCTTCTTTTTACTGTTTTTCGGGAAATATCTCTGCCAAAAATCGCGATGGCTGCATTTCCCTGTTATTGATCTGTCCGCAATGGCACAGGGTAAGTTCCTTTTTCGTCCGGGTCATTCCCACATAGAAAAGCCTGCGTTCTTCCTCTATATCTGCATCCAGCACGGACTTCCGATAAGGCAAAATCCCTTCATTAATATCCGGAATATATACATAATCATATTCCAGCCCCTTCACGCCATGAAAAGTGGACAAAGTAACTGCTTCCTGCTCCATCTCCTGCTGGCGCATCATAAGCTTTTCTTTCACATCTTCCATATGTAAAAACCATGCCTCATAAGTCGTAAAAGGTTTCGCACCGGTCTGAAGCTCATCCAGGACAGAGAGCATTTCTTCATAATCTATATGCCGGATCTGAGCAATTTCCTGAAGATAGCTCTCGTAATCAATGGCTTTTCGTATATAATTGACTGCCGAATAGGGTTTCATCTCTGACAGCATTTTTATGTCCGTAAACAGCTTGTGCAGTCTCTGCATCATCCAGTCCGTTTCTTTATAATAATCCTCCCACACATCGAAAGCCACTGTCTCATAAGGCAGACTGTCTCTGGACAGATAGCGTTTCGGTCTGTTCATGATCTGTAAAAAGTCACTGCGTTTCCTGCTGCCAAGAGCGATCCTGATATAACAGAGGATATCCTTCGTGATCCAGTGATCATAGATATTCGGAATCTTTTCTCTGGTACGGAAGGGAATATTGTACTGCATCAGATATTCCATCAAAAGTCTCGGCTGCTGATTCGTCCGAAACAATATGACCATATCCTCATAGCTCACGCCCTGGGAATATTTTCTTCGGATCTCCTCCGCCAGATATTTGTCCTCATCCTTTTGCAGTGCAAAAGTCAGATTGCGGATCATTCCCTGTTCCGGAGACATTGCCAGCACTTGCTTCTGATATCTTACCTCATTGTGTGCGATCAATCGATCTGCAAGCCCGGTCACTTCCTTTGGACAGCGATAATTTCTGTCAAGTACTAGCTTCTCTATATCAGGGAAATCCTGCTCCACATGCATCATGATCTCCGGCTTCGCACCCCGAAACCGGTAAATAGACTGATCATCATCCCCTACCACAAACAGATTTCTTGACCGCTGTGCCAGAAAACGCACCACTTCATACTGCACCTGATTAATATCCTGAAACTCATCGATCAGGATATAAGGATACCGTTTCTGCCATCCCGCAAGAATATCCGTCCTCTGCTCAAACAATTCTTTGCAGAATACAAGCATATCATCGAAATCAATGAGATGATTGCTGCGCAGGAACTGATGATATCGCTGAAATAATTCCCGAAATACTTCCTCGCCGCAGCTTGCAGCATAATAATGCTCCATCTGTATGCCGGAATTTTTTACCATGCTGATCTCTGCCAGAACAGATGAAATAAATTCATTTTCATCCTCATAGTCCAGTCTCATTCTAACGATGGTCTGCTTCATAAATTGAAACTTCTGATCCTCTTTCACAATATCAGAGGATTTATATCGATATGCATATTTTAAAATCATAAAAAAGACAGCATGAAAGGTCCCAAATGTTACCGGGAGACTCTTTCCTGCCAGTTGGAAAAACCGTTCCTTCATCTCTGTGGCTGCTGCCTTCGTAAAGGTAATGACCAAAATAGATGCCGGATTGATATGATAGTGATCTATGAGATATTTTACCCGTTGTGTGATCACTGTAGTTTTCCCTGAACCTGGACCTGCCAGTACCATCATGGGACCATCCTTATGCTCGATTGCCTGCTGCTGAACTTTGTTCATCAGCGTTTTATCTGATTGTATTGCGGACCGTTCTTCTTTTGGCAGTCCCTTCATAGAAGCTTCTTTCTTTACAACTTCTTTCTTTACAGCTTCTTTCTTTACAGTTTCTTCTTTTAAATTTTCTTTAATAAATCCTGTTTTTACTGACTCCACTTACTTTAACTCTATTTCCTGTAATTCTTTTGGAGGAATCTTTTTGGAGGAATCGGCTACGATCTTAACAATCTCTTTTTTCGCTTCCATAACAGGAAGAAGTGTTCCGGCGCCGGCTACACAGCCGCCGTCACATCCCATACCTTCGATCAGGCATCCGTTCTTTCGTCCTGCCTTCGCCATCAGAAGCATCTTCTTGCATTCCGCCAACCCTTCCGCATGTTCGATCTTTACCTCTACATCAGGATAATACTCTTTGACACATTTTTCAATAGCAAGTGCTACACCGCCTGCTACCGCATATCCTCTTCCGGCGCCAGTCGCATTATGAAGATGACCATGAGGCTCTACAGCCTTCGGATCAACACCTTTTGCCTCAAACATGGCCTCCAATTCTTCAAAAGTAATCACAAAATCCACATCACTTCGCACCGTTCTGCGCATAGCTTCCAGCTTTTTCGCAGCACACGGCCCGATAAATACTACCTTCGCATTCGGATGCTCTTTCTTGATACTTCTGGCAGTAGCTACCATAGGCGTCAATTCCGTAGAAACACTGTCTATCATTTCCGAGAATTCATTTTTAGCCAGCATAGCCCAGGCCGGACAACAGGATGTAAGAAGAAATGGCAGTTCCCCGGTAACCACATGCTCCACATAATGTTTCGCCTCCGTAACCGCCCCGATATCCGCACCGAGAGCCACCTCATATACCTGTTTAAATCCCAATTCCAATAAAGCCGCTTTTACCTTATCCGGTGTGGCTTCTTTGCCAAACTGTCCCACATAAGCAGGAGCAATTTCTGCGATAACCTCTTCTCCCTTTTTCATGCAAAGAATCAACTGAAAGATCTGGGATTTATCGGCAATAGCGCCAAAGGGACAATTTACCATACACATACCACAGGATACACATTTGTCCGGATTGATTTTCGCTCTGTGATATTCATCCGATTCAATGGCATTCACACCACAGGCAATGGAACATGGTCTGATCTTTCTTCCAATAGCATCAAATGGACATGCAGCTTTACATTTTCCGCATTTAATGCATTTCTCCTGATCAATATGCGCCTGTCCATTCTCATGAACGATCGCACCTCTCGGACAAACTTCCATACATGGATGGGCAATACATTCTCTGCACAGATTGCTTACCTCATACACATTATCCTCGCAGGCATTACATGCAGATGGAATAACCTGCATCAGAGGCGGCTCATAATACATCTCGTCGATGGTGCTCGCCTGCACTCCGCTGGTAATATGCACCGGTTTGTTCTGCGGACGGATAGATAAGCCCATAGCCAAACGTGTTCTTTCTGCGCTGACTGCTCTCTCTCTGTAAATGCTTTCTCTGAATTTTGGTATTTCCGTGGGAGAAAGCTTATATGGAATAGCCTCCATATCATCTTTAATGTTCTCAGATTCGTAAGCGATTCTTGCAACTTCTACAAAAACCTTTTTTCTTAAATCAGATACTTGTGAATGTAAACCTCTCATTGTGCCAATCTCCTTTCACATATATCGTGATAATGCCACGATTCCCTTTGCAGCTTGTGCTCACTCATGTTTTCTTGTCTACATCCTGATTGTAATACTGTATACAATTTTCGTCAACATTTTAACAAAGTGTTCTTAAATAAAACCAATATGACACCGATTTTCTGAAAAAATAAACATTCTGGGACATTAGTAGTTCAAGAATCCTATATTTTTGAACATTAGCAGCTCATTCATCATATATTATAAAAAAAGCAGGATGTGTTTTATGTATTCAAATTGTAATTCAAATAGAACAAATTACACAAAATACCGCCGGTCCGATATGTCGGGCAATGATTTCCCGCCGGCCATGGCATATGTACCCTGGCAGTATTTTGACAAAGTATATGATCCTAAAAAAGCTCTTCGGCAGGCAACCATATTCCCGGAGCTGGATCTTCCATTTTTAGGAAAGAGAGGTTGTAAATAGATATGCAGGCAGAACAGAAAAAATTATTTGATTATATCCATGAGATCGGTTTTTCCCAGTATGATCTCCTTCTCTATTTAGACACCCATCCGGATGATGCCGAAGCATTAAGTTACTATCGGCAGCTGACGGAGGCCCGAAAAAATGCGGTGTATGAATATCAGAAAAAATTTGCGCCGCTGCGGGCGGAAAATGAACCGGTATCCGGCAGCAACTGGAAATGGTCAACAACGCCATGGCCTTGGGAAAGGGGGTTTTATTAGAATATGCGGTAT
>CAZLZX010000089.1:0-10688 GCA_964564095.1 uncultured Eubacterium sp.
AGAATATGTTTTCAGTAATGTTTTGTCTGCTGGTGTGGAAGCATCTATTTTTGCATATGCCATCGGAGAGACTTTCCATCTGCCGCTGCCGAATATCACTTACACAATCATTGTAACTGTTATTTTGCTGATCGCAAATCTGCGTGGTGTGGATATGTTTGCGAAGGTACAGGATCTGGTTGTATATTTGATGCTTGGCTCCATGCTTGTTATGGGCATTATCGGAGCCGTTGGTATGGGGATAGGTGCGAAAGTAGAGCAGCCGGCTGTGATGGCATCGGATTTCAAGAGTATCGTATCTATGACCGGTGTGGCTTTCTGGTTGTTTATTGGTGCAGAATACGCTATTCCGATATCCAAGGATGTAAAAAATGCAAAGAGAAATGTACCTTTGGGTATGTTTATCGGTTTGGGCCTGATTTGTGCGGTGCAGGCCGTTATGATCTTGGGATTTCGTAATTACACGCCATGGGATGAGCTGTCTAATTCGGCGGCGCCCCATCTGTTATACGGCATGAATCTGTTGGGCTTTCCGGGTAAAGTCTGGATGACGTTTGTAGCTGCTCTGGCCGTTATCAGCACACAGAATTCATCTGTGAATGCGTTGGCTCATATTTGCGAGGGTATGGCAAAGATGAATATGATGCCGCAGTTTTTTGCAAAGACCAATAAACGAAAAGTACCTTTTGCCGGCGTATGGTTTGTCAGCATATTAATCCTGTTTTTTGCCTTTATCAGTAATGATTCTGCGGAGAAGATCGGTATGCTGATTCTGGTAGCATCTATCTTTTGGATGGTTTCTTATATATTTGCCCATCTGGATGTATTGATCCTGCGCAGACGTCTGCCGAATGCACCGAGGAATTTCAAGGCGCCGGGAGGGCCGGTACTTCCGATAATCGGTATGGTGGGAACTGCATACATGATCATAAATATATCTACGGATCCCAGGGAGCGGATGATTATCTGGATATTGACGGGAAGTATATTCCTCGGACTGACGATATATTCGTTCTGCTGGATCAAGTTTAAAATGAGGATTCCGATTTTAAAGAGTCTGCCGATCCATGAGGTATTGGCTATGGAAAATACGATGTATTATACGATCCGAAAGAAAAAAGGAATTTGGAAGTAACAGATTTTTACATAAAACCTTCTGGATTGGTTCATACTAAGGAAAATCTGCTGGATTTTTTATCCAAGCTGAATGACTAAGCTATGAATCAATAAGGAGGTTTTTTTATGCCAGTTAATTTGAAAATTACTAATGTTTACGCCAGAGAAGTGCTGGATTCCAGAGGAAATCCAACGGTAGAAACAGAGGTGGAAGTAAGACACGGAAAACATATCTATACCGGGCGGGCATCGGTGCCTTCGGGGGCCAGTACAGGAAAGCATGAGGCGGTGGAACTCCGGGATCATGAAGAGGGATGCTATGGCGGTCTCGGTGTTCATCGTGCGGCAGAAAATGTAAATACGATCATAAAGGACGTATTATTGGGTAAGAATGCATTGAATCAGCTGCGTATCGACTATATTCTCCGCACCACGGACGGAACAGAGGATAAGGGCAGGCTGGGAGCCAATGCTTTGCTGTCTGCATCCATGGCATGTGCAAAGGCATCGGCAAAAGCCTTAAATATGCCTCTGTATCGCTATCTGGGCGGTGTGTTTGGTGTAAAAATGCCGATTCCTATGATGAATATTTTAAATGGCGGAAAACATGCGGATAATACGGTGGACTTTCAGGAATTTATGATTATGCCCATCGGCGCTGTGGACGAAAATGAGACTTTTGTATTTCGGGAAGGCTTGCAGTGGTGTGTGGAAGTGTATCATGAACTGCAAAAAATCTTAAAAAAGGAAGGATTGTCTACTGCTGTGGGGGATGAAGGGGGATTTGCTCCTGATCTGAAAGATGCAGATGAGGTATTTGATTACCTGACGCGTGCAGTAAAAGCGGCGGGCTATAAACCGGGAAAAGATATTGCCTTTGCCATGGATGCAGCGGCGAGCGAGCTGTATAATACGGACTCTGGTCTGTACTATTTCCCCGGAGAAAGCCGCAGAAGGGAAGCGGAGCTTTTGGCATTAAACGGAAGCTGTGAATGCAGCTCTGCGCAGGAGGCGCCGCATAGTAATGATGAACAGCTGCATAAAGCGGAAACAAACGGTTTGCTGGCAGATACTATTTCCACAACGGTACAGAGAACTACCGGAGAAATGATCGCATATTATCAGGAGCTTGTGAAAAAATATCCCATCATTTCCATTGAAGACGCCCTTCATGAGGATGACTGGGATGGCTGGGTCAAGCTGACCAGAACATTGGGGGATAAAGTACAGCTTGTAGGAGATGATCTGTTTGTAACAAATGTGAGACGTTTGAAGGAAGGAATTGTAAGAGGCGCAGGCAATGCCATTTTAATCAAGGTAAATCAGATCGGTACACTGTCAGAGGCTATGGATGCGATTGTAAGAGCGAAGCAGGCAGGCTTTCATGCTGTGGTTTCTCATCGTTCCGGAGAGACGGAGGATTCCTTTATTGCAGATCTGGCAGTGGCATTAAATTGTGGTCAGATCAAAACCGGTGCTCCATGCAGAGGAGAGCGTACCTCCAAGTACAATCAGCTGCTTCGCATCGAAGAAGAAGTGGGAAGTGTCATGAAAGAGGGATTTTAACAAACCATATCCGTGCGTAAATCCTACTCATTAGAAAGATTGTATATTGTTCAAATTCAGGGAGCATGATACAATGAGCGCAAGCGAGCCAGAGGGAGCTTGCTCACTCTTGGCGAACGGCGAATGTCGATCACAAGCTGTACTTGTGATATAATGAGCGCAGGAATTTAAAGATACAGAAGGAGAATCCGACCATGCGGGAAGAGATGCAGGAGACAGCGAAGGAGCTGGCCTCAAAAATCATGATATTTGCCAGAGACCAGATTATGCTGTCTATGCGTTTTTTGGATCGGGCGTTATTTCGGATGCCTATTATTGATACAGATACCGTCCATGCCTATGGTGTGGACGGGGAGTACATATATTACAACATGGAATACGTGCTTTCTTCTTTTAAACGGGAAAAAAACACCTGTACCCGGGCATATCTGCATATGATTCTGCACTGTATTTTCAGCCATCCTTTTCAATATGAAAAGATGGATCGTGCATGCTGGGATCTGGCATCGGATATTGCAGTGGAAAATACGATCATGGAGCTTCATATTCCGGATACCTCTGTGGATACCGATTTTGAGCGCAAGAGGATCATAAAGAAATTAAAGGGCGATCTTAGCATATTGACAGCCGAAAAAATATATCGTTTTCTTTTGGACCATCCCCAGCGTGCGGATGAGTATCTGGACCAGGCGGAGCTGTTTGAGTGGGATGATCACAGACAGTGGATTCCGAAAAAGGAAGTAGATGCCAAGGAGAGAAAAGGAGATTCCTACACGAAAAACACAAAGACCGGTATGATCGGATGCCACGAGGCCGACACCGGAGAGGAAGGCGAACAGGAGGAAGTGGAAGAAGCGTTGGTGGGACAGCGTCAGAGTGACTGGCAGGATATCAGCCAGCATGCCAAGACAGATTTAGAGACATTTTCCAGAGAACAGGGATTTGGCGCAGGAGATCTGCTCTTAAACTTAAAAGAAAGTCTCCGGGATAAGTACGACTATGGCGAATTTTTAAAGAAATTTGCAGTTCTTGGAGAAGAAATGCACATCAACGATGATGAATTCGACTACATTTATTATACCTACGGCTTGCAGCTTTATGAAAATATGCCTCTGGTGGAACCGCTGGAATATCGGGAAAATAAGCGTATCCGGGAATTTGTTATTGCCATAGACACTTCCGGTTCCTGTCAGGGTAAGACAGTAGAGCGGTTTTTAAAAAAGACATATTCCATTTTAAAAAGCTCGGAGAGCTATTTTACCAGAGTAAATATCCATATCATCCAGTGCGATTCCAAGATTCAACGGGATGTAAAGGTTACTACGGACGAGGAATTTGAAGCATATATGGAAGATGTGGAGCTGTCCGGATTTGGCGGCACGGATTTCAGGCCGGTGTTTGAATATGTGGATGGACTGATACGCCGGCATGAATTTCAGGATTTAAAAGGATTGATTTATTTTACAGATGGTCATGGAACATTTCCGGAGCGTATGCCGGATTATCAGACCGCATTTGTATTTATAGAAGAAGGGTTTTCCATACCGGAGGTGCCGAGCTGGGCGATCCGGCTGGTGCTACAGGAGGATGAAGTATGAATATACAGGAAGCAAAAGAACAGATAAAAAAGGCAGTGCAGATTTATTTGATGAAGGATACATATGGTGCATACCGGATCCCCATCGAGCGTCAGAGACCGGTATTTTTATTGGGAGCACCGGGTATTGGGAAAACGGCCATCATGGAGCAGATCGCCCAGGAGATGGATATTGCTCTGGTGTCCTATTCTATGACCCATCATACCCGGCAGAGTGCATTGGGACTTCCTTTTATCAGCCATAAAAATTATGAGGGACATGAGTTTGATGTGTCCGAATATACTATGAGTGAGATCGTTGCTTCTGTTTATGAGGCCATGGAGAGAAGCGGTAAGAAGGAAGGGATTCTTTTTCTGGATGAGATCAACTGTGTATCTGAGACCCTGGCTCCTTCTATGCTGCAGTTCTTGCAGTACAAAACCTTTGGTAAGCATCGGATTCCTGAGGGGTGGGTCGTGGCTACAGCGGGAAATCCGCCGCAGTTTAACCGCTCTGTCCGTGAGTTTGATATTGTTACGATGGACCGTATGAAGGTTCTGGAAGTGGAAGCCGATTATGAGACATGGCGAAAATATGGTATTAATCGCGGTATTCATGGCTCTATCCTTACGTATCTGGATATTAAAAAGGGCGATTTCTATTTGATTGAGAATACGGTTGACGGAAAATCCTATGTCACAGCCCGTGGTTGGGAGGATCTGTCGGAGACAATTTATCTGTATGAAGAAAATCATTATCCTGTGGACGAGACTTTGATCGGTCAGTATCTGCGCAATAAGCGAATCGCCAGAGAATTTGCTTCTTACTATGATCTGTATCAGAAATATAAAAAGGATTACCGGGTACAGCAGATCTTATCCGGAAAAGCGGATGCAGATATCAAAAGCAGGGCAAAAAATGCAGGTTTTGATGAGAGATTGTCTCTGATGGGACTTTTGCTGGATGCATTACAGCTTACGATCAGGGAAAATGTGGAGCTTGAGGATGCTATGCGCAAGCTGCTTCCCGTATTAAAGGAAGTGAAGGCCAGACTTTCAGAAGTGGAAACCGCAGATGCACCGCAGGAGATCCAGGCGATCTTAAATGCCAGGATCGAACAGACAAAGCTTAAGATGCTGCAGGAGGATCAGGCAAACGCACTGTCAGTCAGTGAACGGCAGGCGTATCAGTTGATCATCAGCACATTGCAGCAGGATGCAAAGGGTATCCGCATGGCGGATATTACCGTACCGGAGAAGGCATTTGCGTATATTAAGGAGGATTTTGACCGGAAGGTACGGGAAATGAAGCTGCAAAGCGCAGAAATCAGTAGTCAGCTTTCCAACTTATTTGCCTTTGTGGAAAAAATCTTCGGAGATGGAAATGAAATGCTTGTACTGGTTACAGATCTGACAGTAAACTATAACAGCGCGAAATTTATCAGCCAGAAGGGTTGTAAGGAATACTACAAGTATAATAAAAAGTTTCAGATATATGAAAGACAGCAGGAAATAGCCGATGTTATGGAACAGTTACAGATATAAGATCGAAGATGATGCAGTTCAGATTCTGCAGTATGTGGGAGAGGAAATACAGATAAAGATTCCGGATCAGATCGACGGGTATCCGGTGGTTGAAATCGGACCGGAAGCATTTACGGAACATGGCGCTCTCATAGAGCGGATTGAGGTGCCGCCTACTGTAAAGAGGATTGGAGAAGGTGCATTTAAAATGTGCATGAGTCTGACAGAATTGATTTTACAGGATGGCTTGGAAGTGATCGGGAAAAGCAGTCTGTATGTGGCTCCATTGTCATCGCTTTATATTCCGTCTACAGTATACTGCATTGAAATGCCTTATGAGTTGGGAGAGATTTCCTGGGAGATAGATGAAAAAAATCCGTATTATTTTACAGATGGTTACGCATTATATCATCAGGAAAAGGAAGGCATGGAGCTGGTGGTTGTCCGGAAAAACGATACCCGAAAGGAATATGAGATTCTGGAAGGGACTGTTTCGGTAGGAAAGGGCAGCTTTGGCGGTCATGCTCATATAGAAAAAGTAATATTTCCACCTTCTGTCAGGGTCATAAAGGAAGATGCCTTTGAAAGCTGCCAGGCATTGCGGGAAACGGTATTTTTTGAAGGCTTAGAGGAGATACAGGCGGATGCATTCAGCTATTGCGTGAGCCTTGCCGGGATGAAATTGCCGGCATCCTTAAAGGTTTTAGGTAAAAAAGCGCTGACGAATACCTTTGGCTGGAGCGATAAAGTCAATGGAATCACACATATTGAAGTGGAAGCCGGGAATACGGTTTTTTATACGGATAAAAATGCTTTGTATCAAAGAAATTCAGATGGGAAAGAGATTCTGGTTAAATATTTCGGAAATGAGAGAGAATACCGTATCCCTTCCAGTGTATCTTATATCGGATGGAGCGCCTGCCGGAGAGCCGGATTCCGGGGGCTGGTAATTCCTTCTTCCATCAAAGCTGCGGAAAACAAAGCGTTTATAGAGTGCAGGAATCTGGAATGGATTGAGCTGGAAGCGGATCAGGTAACTTTATATGTTCCTCAGACTCCGATCTATCGAAAGGATGAGGTCACACAGCTTTTGTCTCAGGATGAAGATGCAGCTATTTATGATTATGCCGGATATGACAGGTTATTTGAGACATATTTTTACCTTACAGACAAAACAAAGATGGCATGCTGTCGATTAAAATATCCGGTGTGTCTGTCAGCAGAAATGCAAAAGGTATATGAAAGCTATGTAAAAGAAAATCTGAATGAGATTTTAAACGATATTGGCAGCAGAGAGGACATGGAGCTTTTGTCTGATCTGTCAGAGCTTGGTTTTTTTACGGAAGAGAATATCGATACCTGTATCGATGAGATTAACCGATATGGGAAAGCGAAGCTGATGAGCTTTCTATTGAATTATAAAAAGGATCATCTGGCAGTGGAAGAATTTGACTTTTCTCTTTGACAAAATTAAGATTCTGTGATAGAATATCAAAGTTATATTACAGATGAGTGTCCACGGGAGGTGTGAACGGTGGAAATTTTAAGAACAATTTTAATGATTGTGTTTATTATATTGAGTGTTATTTTGACAGTTATTATCTTAATGCAGGAGGGCAAGTCGGGCGGTCTTGGCGCGATTGCAGGAGCAGCAGATTCTTACTGGGGCAAGAATAAGGGACGTTCCATGGAGGGTGTGCTGGTTAAAGTGACAAGAGTGCTGGTTGCAGCATTTTTGATCCTTGCAGCGCTTTTATGTATTGCAAGATTTGCTTAGAAAAGCATTGATACAGAATGAAATATGTGAAGGTAATCTGCAGGAAGCTCTTTGGGAGATTCCTTACGGATGCAATGTAACAAATGAGGCTGTCGTGGATGATGCGGCAGCTTTTTTATTTAGGATAACAGGGTCATAAGTTGGAAAGGAAGAGAATGGATCAGGATTTACTGAATCAGAGAAAAAAAACGATATATGATTTTATTTGTGATGAATTGTATGTTCCGATGAAAGCGCGGGATATGGCGATTCTGTTAAACGTCCCTAAAGGACAGCGCCACGAGCTGCATGAAGTATTGGATGCGCTGGTAGCAGAGGGAAAAATAGAGGTTTCTGCGAAAGGAAAATATGCAAAGGGACAGAATACACTTTGCACCGGAGTGTTTGAAGCCCATGCAAGAGGCTTTGGATTTGTGACTGTTGACGGAGAAGAGGAGGATATCTTTATTCCTGAAAGTAAAGTAAACGGAGCCTTTCATCAGGATACGGTACAGGTTACCGTGCATCCTTCCAGTGGAAAAAAACGCGAGGGAGAGATCGTAAAGGTATTGTCTCATGGTTTAAAGACCATGGTCGGAACTTTTGAAAAGGGCGGCAATTTTGGTTTTGTAAGACCGGATAACCAAAAGATTTTATCAGATGTGTTTGTCCCCCTGGAGCGTTCTAAGGGTGCAGTGGATGGTCACAAAGTAGTGGTAGAGATCACATCCTATGGTAAGCCGGGAAAAAAGCCGGAGGGAAGGGTCATTGAAATTCTGGGACACCGGGATGATCCGGGAACCGATATCTTATCTATTGTAAGAGCCTATGATCTGCCGGTACAGTTTTCAGAGAAGATCAATCATCAGGTAGAAAATGTTTCCAAGCCTGTCAGCAGCGCAGATATGGTGGGGCGTTTGGATCTGCGGGAATTGCAGACAGTTACGATCGATGGAGAAGACGCTAAGGATCTGGATGATGCAATCTCTTTATCGAAGGAGGATGACAGATATTATCTGGGCGTTCACATTGCAGATGTAAGTAATTATGTGCAGGAATACAGCGCATTGGATGTGGAGGCTTTGAAGCGGGGAACCAGTGTGTATTTGGTAGACCGGGTAATACCGATGCTGCCTCATCAGCTCTCCAACGGCATCTGTTCTTTGAATCAGGGAGAGGACAGGCTTACCTTGAGCTGCCTGATGACTATTGATGCAAAGGGAAATGTGGTGGATCACAGAATCGCTGAAACAGTTATTCGTGTAGATCGACGCATGAGCTATACAAATGTGAATAAGATCATCACGGACAGGGATGATGCTGCAATAGATGAATATAAAGAGTTTGCTGCAATGTTTGATTTGATGAAAGAGTTAGCAGATATCCTTCGGATGAAACGGATGAAACGAGGCTCTATCGATTTTGATTTTCCGGAAACAAAAGTAATTCTGAATGAACAGGGAGAACCGGTGGATATCAGGCCTTATGACCGTAATGCGGCAACAAAGATCATAGAAGATTTTATGTTGATCGCAAATGAAACGGTAGCTCAGGATTATTTCTGGCAGGAAATACCATTCCTTTACCGGACACATGAGAATCCTGATCCGGAGAAAATCAAACGTCTCAGCACCTTTATTAACAATTTTGGTTATCATATCCATGTCGGAGGCGATGATGTTCATCCCAAGGAATTGCAGAAGCTTTTGGGAAAAAGTGAGGATACTCCGGAAGAGGCATTGATCGCCAGGCTGACGCTGCGTTCGATGAAGCAGGCGAAGTATTCGGTGGAATGTGTAGGGCATTTCGGACTGGCGGCCCAGTATTACTGTCATTTCACTTCTCCGATCCGACGTTATCCGGATCTTCAGATTCACCGGATCATCAAAGAGACATTGCGGGGGAGGATGAACGAGAAGCGGTTAGGTCATTATGATTCTATTTTGCCGGAGGTGGCAAAAAAATGCAGTCAGCTGGAGCGGCGTGCGGATGAAGCGGAACGTGAGACAATCAAATTAAAGAAAGTGCAGTATATGTCCAAACGTATCGGACGTGAGTACGAAGGTGTGATTTCCGGTGTAACCGCTTATGGATTTTATGTGGAGCTTCCAAATACCATTGAAGGAATGGTGCATGTGACAGCGCTGGAAGAGGACTATTTTGAATTTCACGAAGAATCCTATGAGATGGTAGGAGAGACTACTGGAATCACTTATAAGCTTGGGCAGACCGTGCGTATCAGAGTGGCAGGCACGGATCCTTTGCTTCGTACGATAGATTTTGTCCTTGCCTGATATAAGATAAATGATATCCTGTTCTGTCGGGCAGATGAAACTGGTTATAGGAAACTGTAAGCATAATTTTTTTATAAAAACCATTGCAATATTTATTAAATCGTGGTAGTTTGGAATAGCTGATGAAGAATTGAAAGGTTCTGACAGTGAGTTGTATTTGATGGGAAGTTCCGTAAATAGTTCCCGCAGGCAAACCTGACGATGTATTGACGGAGTGAATGAAATGGGAAAAGACAGCATAAAATTAATTGCAAATAATAAAAAAGCATATCATGACTATTTCATTGATGAAACCTATGAGGCGGGTATCAGTCTGCATGGAACAGAGGTTAAGTCTGTCCGCATGGGAAAATGCAGCGTTAAGGAATCCTTTATCCGTATTGAAAAAGGAGAGGTCATCGCTTATGGGATGCATATCAGTCCTTATGAAAAAGGGAATATTTTTAATAAGGATCCGCTGCGTCCCAAGAAACTGCTGCTTCACAGACATGAGATCAATAAGATTGCCGGAAAGATTAAGGAAAAAGGATATACGTTAGTTCCTCTCAAGGTGTATTTTAAGGGCAGTCTCATTAAGGTGGAGATTGGTCTTGCCAGAGGTAAAAAGCTTTATGACAAACGGCAGGATATTGCCAGAAAGGATCAAAGAAGGGAAGTAGAACGTAAATTTAAAGTCAACAACTTGTATTAGCATCTGCCGATATCTGCAGGCAGTTGGAAATAAATCAGCTAACACATGCTTAAAAAGCACTGTTTAGATAAATCAGGGGGTGTACTGGTTTCGACGGGGTTTTGAAAGCTGGAGAAGCGGGCCGCAAGAAATGCGTTAAATTTCAAATCTAAATATAAACGCTGA
>CAZLZX010000090.1:0-10394 GCA_964564095.1 uncultured Eubacterium sp.
TTAGCGGTCACAGGCTGTCCGTTAATCTTGATCTGCAAAATACTTCCTCCTTTACTTTGGTATAATAGCATTTTTTACCCTGTGTTTATGATATCAAAAAAATATTGCAGAATATCCTTGTCTTTTACAGAAATTTAAATGATTTTTTCGTCACTAATGTAGAGACAGAAAGCGGTAAGGCATACTATTTCACAGAGTGACTTTGATATCTTCAGGATAATCCGGTTTCCATGGATATCTCCACAGTTTCCAGCACCATTTAGCTTAACAGCTCAAAAACTTAAAAAAACAGCTCTGATGCCTGCGTGCACCAGAGCCTTTTAACCACAATATTATGCCTCATTTACCCGAAACTGGCGGCCATATTTATTTGCTTCATCCATATAGATGCCAAATACTCTTTCACTGTTCGGAATGATCATCGGCATATATCTTCCCTTTGGTATATACCGATCCATTCTCGCACGAACCTCAACACGGATTTCCTCTTCTGTTCTGCCCGGCGTCTCCATAAACTGATTATCAAGCCCTCCAACAACCGTAATCTTATGGCCAAAGTTTTCCATAACATAGTCAACATCATTCGTAACATTCATTGGATTGATGGCATCCACCCCAATCTCTACCAGATCCGGAATGATTTGCTGAATATATCCGCAGGAATGATGCACATAGATCATACCCAATTCATGGATGTGTTCCGCATATCTTTTTTCCAGGGGCTTAATATATTCTCTCCAGATTTCCGGAGAAAAGAACATATTATCATTTGTCCCCCAGTCATCCTGCATGTGAATGATATCCGGTTTCCACATGGCGATAATATCGTTTTGTTCTTTCAGTTCATATTTTTTGATCTCTTTATCATCCAATTCACAGAAACTATCTGCTAAAACAATACCGTTCCCCATTTCCAGATTTACTTTAAAAGAAATCTCATTTGGCACATAACAGGCAATTTGAGGAACAAATCCTGCATTTTTCGCAAGACGGTTCAGTAACTGCACATGACATGGATCGGATTCCGCCGAAACCACAATGAACTTTTCCTGTTTCAGATCTCGAATCCCTGCATTAACCCCTTCCACTCTTCATACAGCCTGCGTCCGGCAGGTGTAACCTGAAACTTTCTGGTTCTCCGAATGATCAGATACAGGCCCAGCTCTTCCTCCATATTACTGATTATTTTGCTGACATATGGCTGAGTCAGATGCAGCTTCTCTGCCGCAATCGTAAAGCTTCTATACTCCACAGTTGTAAGAAAAATATGTATGTGATTTAATTTGATATTCAATAAATCCACATGTTTCATGATTTCGATCCATTCTCCCCCGCTATATCATTCATAAACCGATTTTATTATATCAGAAAAGAGAATGTTTTTTTCTTTGATTTTTCACAGAGATAAAACATCCTCTTTTTCTATTTCGCATTTCAGCTTACTTTACCCATGTTTCTGGTTTCCATGGATATTTTTCAAACGGAATCCTCTCAAAGGAAACCATCGGTCTTCCGTCCTTACCCTTGTCAACGCAGATCCATTTGATAAAGTTTTCATCGTCTCTTTCCGTGTAATCGCCGCGCACATGATATCCACGGGTTTCTTTCCTCGCCTGATAGGTCATATACATGATCTCCAGCATGTCGATCATTCTTCTGCTTTCCACTGCCTTGAACAGATGATGGCCATCTCCCCCCGGTACATAGATCAGCTCGCTTAAATGCTCCCGCAGATCTGCCAGCTCCGCCAGCACCGCATGTATGGTCTCTTCCGTCTTATTGACACTGTTCTCCGGCATACAGATAAGGCGTGACAGGTAATGAATGACCTTATACGGAAGTTTGTCTCCCGTGTACTGATATGCTCCATAGATGCGGTCTTTGTATTTTTTTACCTGATCAATATCCACATCCTCCAGGGAAATATTGTCGATCTCAGAAGCGATGGACTCTGCTGCTCTTAAGGCAGTTCTGCCTGCATTTCCCACGCCGTCTCCGTGTACCCAGCTTCCATGAGCCGTACCACACATGGTAATGAAGCCAACACCCCAGAGATTTTTTACAGTGGTCTTTCCCTGAATATCTGCTCTCAGCGGTCTGGTTGCGACTCTGGCAAGCAGAGATACTTCCGGCTTGTTCAGGCTGTCTTCCTCACTCAGGGAACGGATATATCTGCTCATCGCAACTCTCTTCTTCATTAAGATTCCCTGATTGAAGCCTTCGCCCTCTGTCGTACTGGTGGCAGGAAGCTTGGAATAATCCGCATAGAGAGGTCCATTTCCTTCTTCAACTTCCTTTAATGCACCCCGGATGAAGTCAACGCCGATATCTTCGAAATCCGTACATCCATACTTCTCAAAAATATTCTCTCCCAGACGATTGTAAACAACCCAGTGCATACCGTAGATATAATTACCGGTATTTCGCAGACACAGATCATACTGCAGCAACTGCTCAACATTTCGAAGCTGCGCACCGGCCTCGTATGCCGCATACAATGCAGTAGCTGGAGAAAAGAACATATCCTTTGCCGTAGCGCTGAAATCAGCAGAAGCCATGACAACTGCTTTTGCACGGATAATATAAAATTCCGTCGTATCGATGTTAAAGGCAACTGCACCGACTACTTTCCCTTTATTCGTCAAAAGATCTGTAAAGTAAGTCCTTTCCAGAACACGGGCGCCATTTGCCAGTACCTTCTGTGAAAATCCGTTTGCAAAATCCAAATCAAGGTTTACGGAAGATACCAGTTTGCCGTCAAATTCCTTGTGATAATGCAGGGAACCATCCGGATTGTGGGAAAAGATACCACCTAATCGTTCCAGCTCCTGCACATATGTATAGCCGTCCTTCTGATATTCCAACATGTACTCCTGATCATTCAGATACATACCGTGCTGATTCAGCTTTACCTGCTCTTCACAAAAGGTGTTCAGATCATCCTCAGGAGCCATCATGACCATACCATGACCGGCTTTTGTGGAATCTCCATTATAACCATAATATCCTTTTTCAATGAGAAGAATTTTGGCAGATTCGTTCAGCTCATGGAGTTTCGCAGCAGTTACAGTTCCGCCAAGACCAGCTCCAATGATCAGGACATCTGTCGTAAATACTTTTCCTATATTTTTTAATTCATTTTGCATATGCTACCTCCTAATCATTCAGACCCAGTCGGTCATATAAGGGATCATAAAAAGCTACTTTTGCCGCTTCTACTTTGATTGCTCCGGATGGACAGTAATACATGCACTGGTAACACTCCACGCATTCTTCCGGATAAGCTGCCTCTGCCAGTCGATTCTCCTTGTCCCATTTGTACACGTCATTGCAACAGGTCCGAATACATTTCTGACATCCCATGCACAGATCCTGATCTACCGTGACTGTAGCTAATCTCCTCTGATCATCTCCCATTTCTCTGATATTCATCTTCTATTCCCCCTTTGCAGAATAAGTTGTGTGCAGGTATGCATGTGCCTTTTCACTGCCCGGCTCATTCAGATAATTGCTGTAAATCTCCTTAATCGCAGAATTTTCATATGACTTCCGCAGGGAACTCTTCTGATCCAGCCGGTACAGAGATTTTGCTCTCTCCTCCCGCAAATCTATAACAGTACGTTTTTCTGCTGACTGCTGCGGCTGGCCACCGCCATTTACACATCCTCCGGGACAGGCCATCACTTCTACAAAATCATAAGATACTTCTCCTGATTTCATCTTCTCCAGCAATTTCTCTGTATTCTCCAGGCCGCTGACTGCCGCCACTTTAAGATCCCTGCCTCCGACTTTATAATGTGCTTCTTTGACTCCTGCTGCTCCACGCACTTCCTCATAGTCTATGTTTTCCTGTGCGGAACCGTTCATCCAGTCATTTGCAGTACGAAGCGCTGCTTCCATTACTCCGCCTGTTGCCCCGAAAATAGTACCCGCACCGGTTCCAATACCAAGAGGCGCATCAAATTCTTCATCCTCCAATGCCAGGAAAGAAATGTCCGCACGATCAATCATTCTGCCAAGCTCACGATTGGTAATCGAATAGTCCACATCCGGAACGCCTGCCGCAGCCTCCTCTGCCCTGGTCAGTTCATGTTTTTTTGCCGTACAGGGCATCACGCTGACCACAACGATCCGATCTTTTGCAATTCCCTCTTTCTCGGCAAAATATGTTTTTACCATGGCTCCAAACATCTGCTGAGGAGATTTACAGGTAGAAATCTGCTCCAGCAATTCCTTATGATTGTTTTCACAATAGCTGATCCATCCCGGACAACAGGAAGTGAACATGGGTAGCTTTTGATCATGTTTCATTCGATCGATCAGCTCGGCCGCTTCCTCCATAATAGTTAGATCTGCTCCCAAAACCGTATCAAATACACGGTCAAATCCAAGAGCACGCATAGCTGCCGCCAGTTTTCCCTTTGTCTCTGAGCCAATCGGATACCCAAATACTTCTCCGATACTTGCACGGACAGACGGAGCTACCTGAACCACCACATATTTTTCAGGATCTGCGATCAGTTCAAAAATCTTGTCCACATCATCCCGTTCCCGCAATGCGCCTACCGGACAGACAGAGATGCACTGTCCACAGTTTACACATCCACTTTCCTCCAGGGTAGTTCCCTTAGAAGGGATCACTTTCCCGGTCATTCCCTCGCCTTCCATTTTGATGGCACCGATTCCCTGAACATTTTTGCATACAGCTACGCATCTGCCGCAGCGAACACATTTATTGTGATCACGTACAATAATCCCATCCTCTGTCACAGGCTCCAGCTTACGCTTTGCCTCTGCCGGATTTTTTGTCATGCGAAGCTTATGCTGGATTTCCTGCAATTCACAGTTTCCTGTCCGCAGACACTTCCTGCAGTCCAGATCATGATGATCCAGAATATTCTTTAAAGCCTCTTTCTGTCTCCTGATCACTTCCGGAGAATCGGTAACAATCTCCATTCCCTCTTCTACTGTCACTGTACTTGCATTTATGATTCCCTTTCCGGGTATCTCTGCAATACAAAGTCCACTGTCATCCTGTGACTGAACATCTTTCAAATAGTTTAAGGAAAGAATATTTACATCAAACTGTTTGGATGCATACTTATCCTCCCGGGAAGCCTCCAGTACCGATGCACCTTCTCTTGCATGTACCGGATTTCCGTTCATTGTGATATTGATCATGACGACTCCTCTCTACTAATATCATGCCGGCCGATCCGGAACGCTCCGGATCATATCTCATTGTTGCTTGTCGGGTTATCACGTCCCCATTTATATAAAAATTGTATCATCCGGGTTTTCTGCATAGTTTCGCAATTTATTCGCAAAAAACAGGATGTTTTTGTGAATTTATGATGGAATTTCTGGATTAATTACGAAAAAATACCTTCTATTTATCTATCAATAGAGAAACCATTTTCTTACCGCCCGTTATATAATCGTAGTATTCCAAAACAAAATGGGTTTTTATAATGATTTTTATTTGATATAAAGGAGGTTTTTATGTACATAGGAATGAACCATTTGCAGAAATTGTGTGCCGGTAGTAAACACAAATTTATTCGTTCGGAGATTCACTACGGATTAACCGGATGGACAACGTTAAAGGATGCACCCGTACCCTATAATGTACATTTGATTTACATCGCTTACGAGAATGAGGATCTCCATTGTTATCCCTTACAGCCGGGTATGCATCTTCTGCTGATCGTATCTGATGATGCGGATCTGGATACGTTTGCATCAGGTTTGCCCGCTCACATGAATTATCTGATCATCACGGAAAAGGATTCTCACGAAATCCTTATAAAAATGCAGGATTTTTTTGATCATATACTGGCAAAGGGACTTTTTTCATGCTCCTTACTGGAAATCCTGTCCTTTGAAGGCGGTATTCAGGAGATGGTGTCACACGCTTATCAGATCATGGAAAATCCGATTTTTGTCTTCGATTCCAGCTATAAGCTGATTGCCGCCAACTGGGAAGAAGCAGAAAAACATGGCATTGGAACGGAACTCATACAAAATAAAGGATTTTCTGAATTTGAATTTCATCTCGCCAACCGGAATCACATTCATGAAAAGGTTCAAAAAAGTGATGAGCCTCTGCTCATGCACCATAAAGAACTGGGCTACGATCAATTAATCGTTGCCATCGATACCACCAGAGACCTGGGACATATCGTAGTATCCGCTGTCAATCGCCCTTTTAACGAAATGGACAAACAATCCCTCTGGATTTTAAAAAAGTATGTGGATCAGCAAATGAAAAAAGATGAGTTTGTCAGAAATTCCAAAGGATTTCACTACGAAAACTTCCTGAAAGATCTGCTGGATGAAAAAATCGCTACCGGAAAAGCATTTATGGACCGCATGAAATATGTCGGCGTCGAGTTTCCCGGAATGATGTATTGCATTGTAATCGAAATGCACGCAGCTCCGGCATCGTCAATACTTACCGCATACGCAACATGTTTGAAAGCAACTTTTCAGACTGTAAAACACTGATTTATAATGGCCAGATCGTCATTCTTCTGAGCGCCAAAACAGCCTGGCAATTAACAGCAGGACAAATACAAAATGCCCGAAGCATCTGCACAGAAAACGGATTATTTGCCGGTCTGAGCAATTGCTTTTCAGACATTATCCGTTTTGCAGAATATTACAGACAATCCCTTCGTGCCATTGAACTTGGCATTGCCTCTACCGATCAGCCAACCTTATTTTTGTATGAAGACTATTATCTGGATCACATGAAAAATATTTTCCTGCAAAAAGAATCTGCAGACACCTTTTGCCATCCTAAAATGAAATTTTTGCTGGATTACGATAAGGTGCATCATTCTCAGCTGGCATACACGTTATATATGTATCTGTTTTATGAGCGGAATATCGGCACAACTGCCAAAATGATGAATATGCATCGAAGCTCGCTGACCTATCGTTTTAAAAAGATTTATTCCCTGATTGGGGAAGACTTTGAAGATGCAAAGGAACGGCTATATCTGATTCTGTCTTATGAGCTGAATAAACTGACCTGATTTTTTCTGACATCGTATAGACACAGCTTCATACCTAACACTTTCTTTCCTTTGATATAAAAAAGGATCCTGCTTTACAGGATTTTCCGTCAAAAAAGGACACTGATGTCTGCAGCCGTTTTTTCGGCACAGATCAGTGTCCTTCTGTTTATTTTTTTATTCTTCTGATTTCCAATTCAGACATTGATTCGGACATCAGTTCAGACATTTTTTCGTTGCATTCATCATTGCCTTTACACAATCAATCTTTGCATTCAACGGCACCTCGCAGCCGGATCCCAGGATAAATCCTCCCCTGGTACCGATCTTATCGATCAGATTTGCACAATACTCGCTCACATCATCCGGAGTGCCATACTCCAGCATGGTTGCCGGAACATCGCCTCTCAGGGAATGCCAGCCACCGATCACATCATATGCTTTTACAATATCGGTTACTCCATCGAACTCGAAGCTTACGCTTGTCTTCGGCAATTGTGTAAAGCGATCCAGGAATGGAAGCCATTCTGCATCGCAATGCAATACACAACGTATACCGGCATTCCAAAAGGTCTCTATGGATTTCTTCAACACCGGCCATGTTCGTTTCATTCCATAGTCTTTAACGCATTTGGGATATGTTCAAAAAGCGGTACTCCTACATTTATTTCTACATCAAAGGAGAATCCCATGGGATCATACAGCAGGCTTTGATCCAGCTCTGACTCTGACTGAAAGTCAAAGATGAACACGCATTTTCCTGTGTTGGGCATATAAAGAGCATCTATCAGAGTACCATTTTCTTTCATCTCTTTCAGCATATTAAAATGTTCCCTTAATGGTTTCGCCATTTTTCTAGGATCCTCTTTCAACATTTCAAAAAATGCCGGCGTATGTTGTACTACTTTTACAAACTTCATATCTTTTTCCCCTCCTTACAGGCACCTTGCGGCCACGTATCCCTCGTGAACGGCATCATAAATTTGACGAACCTGCTTACAATCTCCAACTTGAATGACATCCTCCATAAATGCTTCGATTTCCTCTGCCAGATCATGCTGTGGTACAAATCCGGCTGCAATCACAATGGCGTCTGTCTCTATTTCTGTATGATTACCAAAACGATCAACCAGTACGGCAGTCTTATCCTTCACCGCTTCCAGCCGATTACCCGTAATGATTTTTACATGCACCTGGAAAATGGCCTGCATATAAGCAGGAACAACTGCACTGAATTTTCCCAGAAATTCATCCATCATCTCCACAATTGTAACATCCTTGCCTGCTGCCGCCAGCTCCAATGCCGTTTCCGCACCGGTAATACCTCCCCCGACGACTACCGCACTCCTGCCCTCTGGCATCTTCTCTGCCAGTACAGAATCAACTGTATAGGATACGATTTCATTCTCAATACCAGGAATATCCAATGTTCTCGTTTTCCCGCCAATAGCAACAATTGCCGCTTCATAACCGCCCTCTCTAATCATTTCTGCCGTAGCTTCCGCCATAATAACAGGAACCCCAAGCTTCTTTAACTGATGATCATAGTAAGCAATCAATTCCCTGATGTCCGCTTTGTATTCCGGAACGGATGCCTCAATCATAAGTCCTCCGATGGCTCTCTTTTCGTAAAGAGTCACCTCATGACCACGTTTTTTCAATGTAATGGCCGCTTCCAGGCCAGCCGGGCCGCCGCCAATTACGGCTACCTTTTTCGGTGCTTCGGCAGGAACGATTTTCGGGCACTCGTATTTGTAGAGTGTTGGATTTACCGCACAATGAATCACAGTATTGGCCAGCAAACCTTTATCGTTACATCCGATCATGCAGCGGATACATGGAACAATGTCTTCTCGCTTTCCTTCCTTCGCTTTCTTTACAAAATACGGATCTGCCAACTGTGTTCTGGCCAAACCGATGAAATCCGCTTTTCCTTCTGTTAAAATCGCTTCCGCCTGCTCCGGCGTCTGAATATTTCCTGTAACCAATACCGGTATGCTGACCACTTTTTTGATTGCTTCCGCATATGGAACATAGATTCCCAGAGGATAAAAACCTGTCTGTGTGTATGTGGTTGCGTGAGTTCCACCCACGATATTGAGCATGTCTACACCTTCTGCTTCCAAAGCTTTGGCTACTTCAATCGTCTCCTCAATATGGATTCCTCCCTCCAAATCATCGCCGGAAAGTTTAAAGCTGAGAGGATAGTTTTTCCCGCATACCTTTTTTATTTCTCTTGCCACTTCGATACAGAAGCGCATCCTGTTATGCAGATCACCTCCATACATATCCGTTCTTCTATTATCCTTGGGAGAAAGAAAATTACATGGGAGGCATCCAGCCGCCGCCATAACTTCTACCAGATCAAAGCCTGCTTTCTTTACTCTGAGTGCCGCCTGACCATACTGTTTGATCACCATTTTTACTTCTTCCATAGACATTTCACGCGGTGCCGGAACCCCCATATTAAACCAGGTCTCTGCAGTAACCCGGGAAGCGGAAGCGCAATCATTACCACCTACGAAACCTCCATCACGACCAGGATGAGACAACTGCATGCCAGCCGCCGCACCATGCTCTTTAATGGCATCTGCAATCAAAGATAACCCTGCAATTTGTTTATCACTGGCAGCACTTAACCCCATATGATAAGAATCATTGATCAATACATTATCCATAAAAACAAGACCAACACCACCATCTGCCGCTTCCGCAGCCGCCCGAATGTTATTGGGAGTTACGGAACAGTCCACCGGATTGCTCAGATAAGTCCCCATTGAGTTACGGATCGTCCTGTTCTTTAAAACCAAATTTCCTATTTTTCCCTTCTCAAACAATTTTGGATAATATTTGTTTTTCATGCTAGCTCCTCCTCGTATTTCTACCTATTTGATAATTCCATTTTAAAAGAATATACGGGGCATTCCTACAGCCTGCACTAACCAAAATTCCCCTGTCTTTTGTGCTTGTGAGCACAACAGTCTATTTGTATATCTATACTCCCCTAACCAAAACAGCCCTCCCTTCGGAAGGCTGTCTGTTTCGTTTTAGGTAACATTTCATAAAAACTCAATTTCACTATATGCAATTTATCTCTCAATATCTTTTTTACCAATAAAGGTATCCTTTGTCAATCTCGTGCAAATCATGGCGATTACAAGGATTACAATATCAAAAATGTACATCGTAATGTAGCTGTGGAACATACCGGTCAACATAATGCCAAGTCCACCGCCAAGCATAGCAATTGTACCGATCAAAGAATATGCGGCAGGATAATCCCAACGTCCATATCTTGTTCCAACAAAGGAAGGAATCAAGTTACGTGCAGATCCATTGGCCGCCATCAGGATAATGGATGAAATCCATACACAT
>CAZLZX010000091.1:0-10324 GCA_964564095.1 uncultured Eubacterium sp.
TGACGGAGACTTTTATCGTATCATCGGGTTTTCGTCTGCCCAAGAGGCACACAGTCTCTACATTCGCTGTTGCCGGAAACATATCTACGCAACAAATTCTGTCCACTTGATACCCCCTCGCCTGCAGCACCTCCAAATCCCTCTGCAAACTGGTTGGCTTACAGGAAATGTAAATCATTTTATCCACACCATACCGTATAATCTTTTCCAGCGCCTTTGGATGAACCCCATCTCTCGGCGGATCCAGCACGATAAAATCCGGTTTTTCTTCGATTCCATCAAGCACTTTCAATACATCCCCTGCTATAAATTCACAGTTAGAAAGACCGTTTAAAGCAGCATTTTCTCTGGCGGCCTCCACTGCCTCTTCCACGATTTCCACACCTATCACGCGTTTCGCCGCCGGAGCCAGTATCTGGGCGATAGTTCCCGTGCCGCTGTACAGATCATATACTGTTTTCTGCGCCTGTTCGTCCAAAGTATCTCCGATATACTCTCTGGAGGTCTGATAGAGCGCCTCCGCTCCCAGTGAATTCGTTTGAAAAAATGAAAACGCAGATATCTTAAACTTCAAACCAAGAAGCTCTTCATAAATATAATCCTGTCCGTACAGGATATCCGTTCCTTCATTTTTTACCGCATCTGCCACACTGTCATTTTTTGTGTGCAGAATCCCTGCAATCTTACCATTCAAATCCAAAGACAGCAGACGGTTCTTCCAGGCTTCTAAAACCTGCTCCTCTTTCGCAATACGCTCTGGGTCCTTAGACTGAGATAGTCCCTCTGCCTGCATGCTTGATTCTGCTGACGATACCTCAGAGTTTAACCGGATCTCCTGTGTCGTCGTTACCAGATCAACCAGAATCTCCCCTGTTTTTGCCGCCTTTCTGACCAGTAAATGGCGCAAGTACCCCGTGTGCCGCAGCCGATGATAAAAAGCTGCCTGCTCCTTTCGGAAAAATGCAACCGTATTCATAAGGATTTTTCGATAATCTTCATCAATGATCTTGCAATGCTCCACAGTTACAATGTCATAAAAACTGTTTCTTTTATGCATTCCCAGAGATAAGGGCCCGTCTTTAAATTCATCTCCAAACGTAAACTCCATCTTATTGCGGTAGCCAAACTGATCCGGACTGGGCTTGATTCCTTCAAATATCTCTTTCACATTTGGTACAACAGCCTCCATCAGCTCAAGTACCTGTGATTCCTTTAATCTCAGCTGCTCCTCATATGGCAACGACTGATATGTACAGCCGCCGCAGCTTCCATAATGCAGACAGTATGGTTCATCCAATTCCAGCGGAGACCTTTCCAGTACTTGAAGCACCCGTCCTTCGCCTTTTCCTTTTCTGACCTTGTTCACAGAAAACCGCACCTTCTGTCCCGGCACGGCATTTTTCAAAATTACTTTTTTATCATCAACAGAAACAATCCCCTTATTAGGAAATGCCACTTTTTCCACTGTTCCTTCTAAAATCTGCCCTTTTTTCATCTAATATTCCTTTCCAGCGTCACAATTCAAAAATGTGCGTATAAAAAGGCCCACCTTATGGTGAGCCTTATTCACGCTATATTGCATACCAGCCGTACAAAAAATATAACTCTTATTCTTCGTACTCATCCTCGTCATCGTCATCGAAGAAATCCTCTTCAAATTCATCTTCGAACTCGTCTTCAAAATCATCCATATAGTCCGGAGCAAAAAACTTGTAGATAAAATATACTGCAACTGCAATAGCAATTACTGCTCCAATAATAGCAATAACCCATAAAACTTTTGTTTTTCTCTCCTCGTCTTCTTTTCTGGATAAGAAATTTGCCAGTTTAGACATACCCATTAATTCTTCCATTTTATTCATAATGATTGCTCCTTTACTATGATAATAACACTTTTTACCAGTTTATCATATTTTTTTCAATTTTGCAAACGATGCGAACATTTTCTTGACGCCAACTTTGTCAAAATCAACTGTCACTTCAAAGTCCCTTCCACCGGCAACGATCTGGCGCACATCGCCGTCTCCAAACTTCATATGACGCACACGATCTCCCACCTGGTAGTCCAGCTTTTTGTCCTGTGTCGATGAGGAAGTAAAATTCTTGCCGGCCTTGGAAGAATATACCTTGCCGCTTCCGTATGGACTGCCGTTATAGCTTCCGTAAATATTTCCTTTCGGCGCTCCATAGGTATTTCCTTTCGCTTCTCCGTAAGCATTTCCATAATTTGCCCCAAAAGGCTTAGCCTGAAAAGACCGTTTTGCTGACGCATATGTCTCCTGATGAGGCATGTCTTTGATCTTTTCCTTCGGCAATGCTCCATGAATCAACTCCTCCGGAATCTCTTTGATAAACCGTGATACTTTATTATATTGTGTCTCTCCACGCACCATACGCATACGGGCAGATGTCAGACTCAGCCGTTCCTTTGCTCTGGTAATCCCCACATAGCAAAGCCGGCGCTCCTCCTCAATCTCCATCGGATCATCGGAGGTAATTGTCATATAGCTTGGAAACAATCCGTCTTCCATACCTGCCAGATACACATTCGGAAACTCCAGACCTTTTGCACTATGCAAAGTCATAAGAACTACATAGTCGCTGTTCTCATCCAGGCTGTCAATGTCTGCGATCAGCGCAACCTCTTCCAGAAAGCCATTTAAAGTAGGTGTCTCCTCGCCTTCATCATAGGATGCCGCCTTACTGATCAACTCGTTGATATTTTCTATTCGCGCGTTTGCCTCGTCTGTCTCCTCCAACTCCAAATCATGCACATATCCGGTGTCCTCTACGATCTGTTCCAGCAAAGCTTCCACTGACATATAGGCAACATTTGCCCGCAGGCCCTGAATAAATCCTGTAAACGGACGTATTTTGGCAGCAGCCCGTCCCATGGAAGGAATCTCATCCACCCGACAGAGCGCATCAAAAAAACTGATACCATAGCTATCCGCATAATCCTGTACCCGATTGATAGAGGTAGCTCCAATTCCCCGCTTCGGCACATTAATAATACGTTTCACTGCCAGATCATCTTTCGCATTATCCACAGTCTTTAAATATGCCAGCATGTCCTTGATCTCTTTTCTGGCATAGAAATTTACGCCGCCTACAATTTTATATGGAATATTGGAAACGACAAAACGCTCCTCGAAAAGACGGGATTGTGCATTGGTACGATATAGGATGGCACAATCCCGATAATTATATGCACCTTTACGCACCAGAGAATTAATATCTCTTGCTATGTAGTCCGCTTCCTCATAAGCCTGCTCAAACTGCCGGAAGAAAAGCTGATCTCCTGCATGCTGATCTGTCCATAACGCCTTGTCCTTCCGTCCGGTATTATTTCGAATCACTGCATTTGCAGCATCTAAAATATTTTGCGTGGAGCGATAATTCTGCTCCAGCTTGATTACTCTTGCAGAAGGAAAATATTTTTCAAAATGGAGAATATTATTGATATTGGCTCCTCTAAATTTGTAAATGGACTGGTCATCATCGCCTACCACGCACAGATTCTGATACTTGTCTGCCAGTAATTTGATCAGATAAAACTGTGCGGTATTTGTATCCTGGTATTCATCTACCATAATATAGCGAAACCGCTCCTGATAATAATCCAATACCTGGGCATCTGCCTGCAGCAGCTCCACACATTTCACGATCAGATCATCAAAATCAAGCGCATTATTTTTCTTTAATACCTGCTGATATTCCCGATATACCTGCGCCTGCTTCTGCATCGCAAAATCTCCTGCTGCCCGAAGCGTAAACTCTTCCGGCGTGATCAGTTCATCCTTGGCAGAAGAAATCGCGTTTAAAAACGTACGCTCTTTATAAAGCTTCGTATCGATCTCCAAACGCTTGCATATTTCTTTCATGACACTCTTCTGATCATCTGTATCATAGATCGTAAAGTTTGTATCATATCCAATACGGTCAATATGCCGGCGCAAAATACGCACACAGGTAGAATGAAATGTACTGACCCAGATACTTTCCGATCCAAAGCCCACAATATCATCGATTCTCTCACGCATCTCTCCTGCTGCCTTGTTTGTAAAAGTAATCGCCATAATATTATATGGGCTGATTCCCTGCTCTTCAATCAAATATGCAGCACGATGCGTCAATACGCGGGTCTTACCAGAGCCTGCACCAGCCAAAATCAGCACTGGTCCTTCCGTCTGAAAAACCGCTTCCCGCTGCTGTTCATTTAAAGTACCATATCTATTATCCATTCAATCTTTGCCTTTCATTCATCGAACATATTTTCTGTTTTCACAACATTATACCAAGAGTACGAAATACATTCAAGAGATTCTTTATTCAAATAAATTTTTTGAAAATTTCTTGTTGGTTGTTTTTTATTACTTTTTTAGATATAATCATTTTACTGGGATATGGTTCCCTGTATATAAGCGAGGTAATAATTTATGAAAGATACTCTAATTCATGAAATGCTCAAATACTTGTCCCAGATTGATTATATTCATCCTGAAGATATTCCGGATATCGACTTGTATATGGATCAGGTAACAACATTTATAGATAAACACTTAAGCAGTACCAAACGTTACAAATCAGATAAACTTCTGACTAAGACCATGATCAATAATTATGCCAAAAATAATTTGCTTCCGCCGCCAGAAAAGAAAAAATATACGCAGGAGCATATTTTGACACTGGCATTTATTTATTATTTTAAAAATATTTTGAGTATTAATGATATTCAAAGTATTTTAAATCCGATCACAAATAAATATTTTGGCAACACGGAAGGTCTATCTCTCAAAGAAATCTACACTGCTATCTTTGACATGAAATATCCTATTATTCATGATCTGGCAAAGGATCTGGCGAAAAAATCGGAACTAAGTCAGGAAGTAATAGAAAAACTTGAGAATGTTACGGATGAAGATCGGGAATTTATAGAAAAATTTGCTTTCATCAGTCTGCTTGCGTCCGATGTATATTTAAAAAAGCTGATGATAGAAAAGATTATCGACACATTGCCGTCAAAATAATTTCAGCCGCTATTTACAAACCGAAATCGTCTTCGGAAGATTTCTTTTGCCATATCATAAAAAGCTGATAAACGTCCTGTTTCTTTTTAAAAACTGACGCTTACCAGCCTTTTATATCGTATATAGCAAAATCTTCTTACATATACTCTGTCATTTACTCTTTTTCCGTTTCCATATCCATTCTGGCAAATACCATATCATATCCGTCATTTCCATAATTCAGAGAGCGGTTTACCCGGCTGATGGTAGCTGTGGAAGCACCGGTTTTTTCCGCAATATCCAAATATGTCTTTTGCTGACGCAGCATATGTGCTACCTCAAAACGCTGTGACAGGGATAATATTTCATTAATTGTACACACATCCTGAAAAAACGTGTAGCATTCCTCTTTATCTTTCAGACAAAGAACTGCTTCAAACAAATGATCCACCGCTTCTGTTCTTATTTTTTTACTCATCTTTCACACCTCTATGACAAACTCCGATTGTTTTTCACATGTTAATACTTGAAAATTTTATCACATTAAAGTCGTAGAGTAAAGAACCTATTTAAAATTTTCTTCCTCCTCCGCCAAAGGAACGGCCGCCAGCTCCTGTATGTATCGTACTGGTTCCACCGCCATTCGAAGGCGGATTCTTGGGAATCCTCCTTCTGGTCACATACTGATTCACAAGTCTGTCCTCTCGTCTTCGCACATCAATGTGACCATGCTCATATGGACTATATTTGTACAGATTGAATTTGAGCCGGTATCTTCCAATGATAATTACGCAGAAAATCAAACAGGCAGCGACACCCGCCACAACTGCCACAACCGCCTCCACAGGTGTGATTCCCCGTTTTTTCGTTTGATCCGTATACGTGTAAACACCAGTATCTTCATTGTATGTTCTATGATTTTTCACGATACCCTGCTGATAGTAATAAGAAACATCTTCCAGCATGACCTGAAACATTTCAGCATACTCTCCATCCGAGGCATATTCATAGGCATCATCCAATATGTGATCTATCCGCTGATCCGTCAGATAAGTAATCGTCTCCCCTGCCGTAGCCAGATAGATTTCCCGGTTGTACATATCCAGTAAAAGTACCGCACCGTCATCTTCGCCGGACAGCTCGTTATATTTGCTTTCCGCATAATCCCTTACAGAATTGACAGAAGAATCGTTGGCAGTCAAGATTACCAGATCCCAACCGGTTAAATCCTCCGCCTGTGTCACTTCACTGATAAGAGATACTCTTTCCTCCTCTGTCAACAGATCGGCATCATCATACACCTGTATCGTTTCCGCCCGGCTCCAGAGGAATACACTGCAAAATATCAGCAAAAACAGCACGATTGCCGTCAATACTTTCCGTAAATATGTACACATTGTAAACCGATAAGCCGCATGATAACATACCCGGAGGTTATTATTTCTTTCATCTTTCCAAATCATAAAATGTACCCTCCTGTCAAAAAGCAAATCAATACACAAATACCGATTATAATGCCGATCAAAAATACCTTCTTAAAATCTACCGGAAGCTCGCCGAAAGTTTTTCCTGTCTGTCCATTCATGGAATAATAGTAGATCTTTCCGTTTGCGCCTTTGTAGGTTACGGTCCACACCGGCAGCAATACATAAGACCAACGCTCATCCAGCGCACGGGTCTGACACTGTCTGCCATTTAAAACAGAATACTCATGTACCTCATGATTCAAAAGCATTTCCGCATAACGATTTACTTCCTGTTCTACCGCCGCCCGCAATTCAAGCTTCTCAATATCTCTTTTTTCTGCAAAAAATCCGGACAAATATCCCATATGAAAGTCCTCTGCCTTGGAAAAATCATAGGGCAATACGCCGTGAGAAAGAAGCGAATCTGCCTTTGTCAATGCATTTTTCGTCAAATCATTGATATAAACATCCCCTTCCCGCTCTACGTGATAGACTCTCGTCTCCGTATATTCCACATCTCCGCTTACCCAGACCCGGACTTTTCTGCCCTCTCCGCTTAGTTTCGCAGACAATTGACCATCATACACCCAATATGGGAAATAAACCCCTGAAAGCTTTTCTATCTGTTTTTTATTAAAGAATGCATTCGGTACAAACTTTTTACTCTTTATAAACTCCTGAAACTTTCTGGTGGCCTCCTCTCTGTTAAAAGCAAAAGGAATGACTTTGTCCGGCTTGAAACTGCCCTCCAGCTTTCCCGATAATACAACCGGATTATGACAATAGAAACAAAACAATGCAGCTGTGGTTTCATCCGTAACGATCTGGGCGCCGCAGCTCGGACAGGTATACAAAACTGCTTCACTGGCATTTTTGCCGGCTTCTGCTTCTTTTCCGGCCTCCGCCTCTTTACCGGTTTCTGCTTCTTTTCCGGTCTCCGCTTCTTTGCCAGCCTCTGCTTCCCCTGACGGCGATGGATTCATCCGTTCCAACTCTTCCTGGGAAAACAGAGAAATACAATATTCACATTTGTATTGTCCGGATGCGGGATCGAATACCAGATCTCCCCCACAATTCGGACATTTAAAACTAATTATCGACATATAAACTCCTTTATGCTCTCGGCTTGCCACATTCGGAACAGAATTTTCCCGTATTTACCGTACCGCATTGGCAGGTCCACTCCTGTACGGGCGCCGGTGCTCCGCACTCAGAGCAGAATTTCCCCGCATTTACCGTACCGCATTGACAAGTCCATTCTTTTCTGCCGGTATTTGAAGCCACATGCGTCTGCGGCGCCTGTCCCGGCATCGGGTTTTGCGCCATTTGATTCTGTGCCGCCTGATTTTGCATCATCTGCATCTGCTGCATATTAGTGGCTGATGCTGCTCCCATAAATCCGGAGGAATTCTGCATTCCAACACCCATACCCATAAACCCGGTCATGGAACCGGCGGAATTGGAACCGGCAGCCTCCATACCTCTGGCTACGGCTCCCTGTACATATCCTTCCCGAACCATCGGATCTGACAGCATAGCTCCCTGATTTCTCATATGAATCAGTTTCTCAGACTCCTCATCATAAGATATACTTGCAATTCCTACCGCCTGAATCTCCATACCCCGGGTCTGATTCCAGTCTTCATCCAGCACCTCAGCCATATATTTTCCAAGCTCACGCCCCTTAGATGACACATAGGAAATACGAATGCCATCTGCGGACATCTGATTGATTGAGGACTGCAGCGCTTCTAAAAACTCAGATAAATACTGTTCGTTAATATCACTGATCTCTACCTGCTCTTTATTTCTCGGAATCGCCTCTGCATAAAATTTCAACGGATCTGTAATCTTAATGGAATACGTACCATGCGCACGCAAAAACAGCTCCGCATTATAGAAATTATCAAAATAATTGATCGGATTACGAGTACCAAATTTGATTCCTTTGATTTCCTGCAAATTCAAATAAAATACCATCTGCTTGCCGGATGTCTGACCGCCAAATGCGATCCTGCCAAAGGAATCCTCCAATGCTTCCTTAAAAGACCCATTAAACAGGGACGGAGAAGATGAATCCTTTACCTCGTAATATCCCGGCTCCGCAGTATAATCAATAACCTTTCCGCCATCTACCAGCATCATAAACTGATTATCATACACATGGATAATGGAGCCGTTGGATATGATATCGCTGCTTCCTTTTCTATTTTGAGACTTGCGCCCTGTTTTCACACCTTTTGTTAGTACGGTCTGTTCTCCCATATCGTCCGGCTCAATCACTTCCAGCCACTGATCTGCCAGGGTAGAACCTACACTTTGCATAGCTGCTCTGATAATTCCCATAGCTACCTCCATTTCGTAAAACTTTTAAATTTCATTATGTTATTATAATTATATCTTCTTTTGGTGTATATTACAATTCGATCGGAGATTCTTCATTTAATTTTAGAAAACTTTCATTACTTGACTGAAGATGGCATATTCCGGCTATTTATGATCCTTTCACACATCTCTTGTTTTTCTCACTATTTCCCTTTACAATATACACATACAGAATAAAACAACTTTTTATCTTACATTTCAAACAGGGAAAGAAATTATTATGACATTACAGAACTTTTTTCAGCAATACCCCAAAATTGCCATTGCATTTTCCGGCGGCACCGATTCCGCCTATCTGTTATATATGGCGAAACAATATGCCCGTGAAACAACTGCGATCTATGTTTCCACCGCTTTTCAGCCAGCATTCGAAAAAGCTGACGCCAAAAGATTTTGTAAAGAATATGAGATTCCTCTGACCATGATAGAATACGATATTTTTCAGGATCATAAGGTCATTGAAAATCCAACGGACAGATGCTATTACTGCAAGACAGCTCTGTTTACACGGATTCAGCAAGCCGCTGCAAAAATGGGATTTGAATATCTGGCTGACGGTACAAATGCTTCTGATGATGCCAATGACCGTCCCGGCATGAGGGCGCTGGCTGAACTTCATATTTTGTCGCCACTTCGCCTTTGCGGCATCACAAAAGCAATGCTTCGTGATGACTCCGCAAAGCTGCATTTGTTCACAGCGGGAAAACCTGCCTACGCCTGTCTCGCTACCCGTATTCCTACCGGCGCCAAAATTACTCCGGAAAGTTTACAGAAAATAGAATTTGCAGAAAGCGCTTTATCCGCTCTCGGCTTCTCGGACTTCAGGGTACGCTGCCTGGATGACGCAGCAAAATTACAGGTAAAGGAAGAACAGTTTGCGCTGGTATTAGAGAAACGAAATGACATCCTGAATATATTAAAACCTATATTCCAAAATGTGTATTTAGACCTGGCGGCAAGATAATACCGCTGTCAAAAACAGAAACCGCAATGTGGTTTTCCATACAAAAAAGACATCCAAAACATAGCCTCACATATATTTATGCTGCTCATTTTAAGATGTCTTTTTTATTTCATAAAAGTTCACTTACTTTTCTTTCAATATGTAGTTTTCAATGTAACTATTGCTTACAGCTCATTTCTGTTATGTGTAAGAACAACAGTTTCGCCCTGAACTTCACTTGTATACTCTCTCAAATCATTTCTGGTACATGCGAAGCTTGGCAAAAGAGGCATTAAAACGAAGAAAATTGATTGATTTTTCAATACATCTTCTGTGCTGATATTCCGAAAATGCTCGTCAGCAGTAATGCCCCCTTCGTAAAATTTCTTGTCATGTAATTCGGCAACTTTCTTGCCTAATTCTTCATTAATTACAATCTGGCCATATTCATTTACGATAGCCCGTTCCAGATCCCGTCTGTTACTGATCTGGATTTTTTCAGCCAAATGGCTCATCCATGA
>CAZLZX010000092.1:0-2614 GCA_964564095.1 uncultured Eubacterium sp.
CAAATGAGATCATCCTTAAACCATCATTATTGCAGTAAAGGCAGTATGCCTTTTCCTTTCGTGCGTACAGCGCGCTTTATATCTTACTTCCGCTTGATTACCGCATATCTGTAGTATCTTCATCAGTCAAGACTACGCCTTGATAGATGAAAGACCTACAGATAAAAACACTTAAGCGGAAGTAAGAATACCAATCTCTGCACAAGCAGAGAATCATGAAACATAAAAAGGCCGGAGTACTGCACAACAGGATGAGTTACATATTACTTTATTTAGGGGTGGAATTCACTAACTCTTATCAGGACGCCGTGAACTCGACTTCTCATTTTGGTGCGCATTTTTCCGGCTTTTGTTCATTATACAGGAAGAATTCTTCATTTGGGAAGCCTTTTGGCTAAAAATAAGCATACAAAAAATCCACCCTGTGGAATTTACTTCTACAAGGTGGAAGTTAGTCTTACAAAGTGAAATTAACTTTTACAAGTTACCAATATTTTATGGAGAGATTTTCAAATTATGCTCGTTAATTTCTAAATATTTTTTCTTATATTTTTGTGCCAGTTCTGGTTTTCTTCATCGTGTATATAGTTCGTGAATTTATAAAAATTAGATTCCAGATTCTTGTAACAACACGATGTAAAATTACAACCTATGCCAGGTTGTAGTTCAAAAGAAGAGAATGATCAAATAAGTCAAAAGGAACAGACAATGGAGTTTAATCTAGCGGAAGAAACAGACAATGAATATGTAGGATATACAAAAAATGAAGAGTTGCAGCAAACAATAGTTACTGAAAATTATAGCATTAAATATTCTGAGGGAGAGATCATGATAAAAGTTCTTGTTGATTATGAGTTGGGATAATAATAAAATAAAGCTGGAACTACTAAAAAGGCATATAAATTAGGCGCTTGGCAGCATGGAAGTATCAAAACGTGATTGGAAGCTATATCGAAGCCGTATTAGAGAGTGACAGGAAGCATATATGGAAAAATTGGTTAAGGAGTATGTAGAACTTCTTAGCACAGATGAAAAAGCGTCAAATAAGTTCTGCAGCCTGGAAAAGAAAATTAAACAGGATAGAAAGCATCCGGATTGAATAATTACACTGGAGGCAAAAATGACGAAAAAATTAACTATCATACTTATATTGATCAATATAATAGGAATTGCCATTATTCCACTAAATCTATATTTAATTCACATGCCGGAATGTATCAGCGTCATAATAGCATTGTGCATTATCCTTCTAAATATTTATCTTTGGCTGAAAGCTAACGGGAAAAAGGTTTCAAAAGTATTATTATCGGTTTTCAGCATTCTGGTCATACTGGTTTCTCTCTTTGGAACCTACTGCAATCCCTATTGGAACAGCCTTTCTTTGAGAAAACATGCGGATACATATGTTAAAGATGATACTATGATTCTTACAAGCGCAGAGGCGCTTAAAGATCTTAATTATGCAATGAAATATCTTCAAAAGCTGCATCCTGCATTATATCGCCGCATTCCGGCGGATGTTGAAAAACAGTATGAGCTTGTGAAAAAAAATATTGAAGACTGTGAAAGTATAGATATTTGTACACTCAGCCAGCAGATTGAATCTGTTTTTTCCACGCTTGGCGATGCTCATACATTTGCATACGCAAGGTATCATAATTTCCATTTTCTAAAATATATATATGAACATAATGAAGCCGGCGATAAAGTAACCCAGATTAATGGTGTCGCTTTGGAGGATCTGTTTCAAAAGAATACCGGTCTTATAAGCTACGAGAGCGAAGCATATGGTATGACGAAAATCTATGAATATATCAGTTCCCTGGAAGGGCTTCGTTATCTTGGCATTTCTGTACGGGATGGTGTGGAATATACTTACAGGGATGTGGCTGGAAAAGAAACGGATTACATATTTACAACTGAAGATTTTGTAACATACGAGGAATATGCTGCGTTTAATAAGATAGAAGAAAACGACGGGAGTAATGAATCCTTTGTTCATTATGAAATAGATACGGACAATGATGTTGCGATACTTACTCTTGATTCCTGCATCAACAATCAGGAATATCAGGAATGTCTGGATAGTATGTTCCGCGAAATCAAAGAAAAAGGGATTCACAATGTGGTTGTAGATTTAAGAAATAACGGCGGCGGGGATTCTTCGGTAGCGGATGCATTTTTTAAATATTTGAATATTGAGGAATATAAAATATGGGCGGATGTTTGGCGTCTGGGTATGTTTGAAATAAAAAACGAGGCTGAGATATTGGAAAATCCTAAGGAAGAAGGGCTGGTATTTGAAGGGGATCTGTATCTGCTGACGTCCGTTTATACATTCAGCTCTGCGATGGATTTTTCAGAATTAGTAAAAGACAATCATCTCGGAACAATTATCGGAGAGGCACCGGGAAATGATCCGAGCAGTTATGGGGATATCTCTTATTTTACCCTTCCAAATTCAGGTATTTATATGCAGATATCCACAAAGAAATGGTACAGAATAGATGAGAGTCTTGAGCATCAATTGATTGAACCGGATATTTTGTGTGAACCGGAAGATGCGATGGATATGTTGTATGAAACAATAGAGCAGCGAGGATCTGGATTTTAG
>CAZLZX010000092.1:2624-10313 GCA_964564095.1 uncultured Eubacterium sp.
TGCTGAAATACTTTGAGGAAAATTATGACAGCAGCCTGTTGACAGGGGATAGCTGTTAGAGCCCGATAAAAATATGGAATAATGTGATACAGTAACTTTTTCTTTTCCATTTCATAGTATAAAGGAAAAAGGATTCATAATATGGCATACGAAAATTATGAACAGGTTACCGGCGTAATAACAGCAATCAATACGGGAGATTCCTGCTGCAGTCAGATGATTTCAGTAAGAAATGATGAAGGAATCACTAATTTTGTCGTATCAATGGACACGAAAATCATTGATAATGTAAGACTGAGAAGAGGTATGCGGATTGCCGCATTTTATGATATGACTTTGCCTGTTCCCAGGATTTATCCGCCGCAGTACCAGGCAGAATTGATTACAGTATTGAGAAGCGGACAGAATGTGACGCTGAATTATTTTGATGATGATTTCATATCCTCGGATAACGCATTTCGGCTGAATATTGGTCCAATGACAAATATTTTGACTGCGAATGGACAGAGATTTTCGTGCAGTCCGCAGAATATGGAACTTCTTGTATATTATACTACAAGTACATTAAGTATACCGGCTATGGTAACACCGCAGAAGATTATTGTCATGTGTGAAGCATAATGAAAATTTAAGAAAGGGTTCCGGTAGCTGAAAAGCTGCCGGAACCGCAACTCTTTTGAATATAAACGCCAAAAAGCAGGTTCCAAAGAACCTGCAAACGGCATCAAACTCGTTTATAAGGAGATAGTTCCACTGTGCCGTCCGGAAGCAATCCGTCGAGCATATTGTTTGCCTGTTCTTCCGGCATAGATGCGCCGTGATAGTATTCATAAAAGTCAATTACTTCCCGAACCAAAGTGTCTCTGTTAATACCATGTTTTTTCATCTCCCTTCTTTCGATAATCACATTATATCGATGGAAATTTTATAAATCCTGATTTTTTGTGCCATTTTCTGCAAGAAAATCGAATGAAACATAATAATATTGTACAATAATAGGAAACCAAATGCCAAGGTATTCTTGTTACGACACATTATGGAAAAATTCTAATATACTATATAAATATGTATTTGGAGAGGATTTCGTAATGTCGGAAAAAGAAACTTTGCTTACCAGCACATGCAGCATGATGAGTGTTAAACCTATTATGGCGGACTTGCCTTATCCGCCCATACAGGTAAGCGGGAAAAATCAGGCTTATGCAAATTTATTAAGTATAGACTATTGTGGTTCCGTGTCAGAAATGTCTGCAGTCATGCAGTACATTAACAGCGAGAACCGCCTGTCCTGCGAGGCATGTTCTGTTGCCAAAACGATTTTAGGAATCGCTATGGCAGAAATGATTCATTTACAGAAATTAGGCGAGCTGATCTCCCTGCTGGGCGGGAAGATAGATTATGTTGCAAAACATCAAAATGGGAAACAGCAGATGTGGACACCGGGATTTCTCGATCTTCAGGAACATACACAGAAAATATTGGCGGCGGGAATCGAGTCTGAAAAAGCTGCGATACGTCAATATGAAATGCATATGAAAGTAATCCGGGATGGGGGAATCAACGCAGTGTTGGCAAGGATCATCAAAGATGAAGAGTATCATATTATGCTGCTGCAGGCGTTATTAAAAGGAATGTAAATTTTGATAGAGGGCATGCAAGCTATGGTTGAGAAAAGAATATAGAAAGTTCTTGATATGGAAAGTGATATGCGTTTCTTTCAGCTAAACAGTTTTGATTTTTTTAGCTGTTTACTGGAAGGGTGCATATCTTTTGTGCCCCGGTTTTTTTTATTTTAGTCAATCGCTTTTTCATAAGGGATATTTCTGTTTTTATAAAAATCTCTTGACACATAAATATTACAAGTGTAGTATTAATATAAAATCTTATAAGACACATGAAAGAGCAGAACCGTATGGAGGTAGACATGAAAAATAAAAGCAGCATGAAATCCAATGATTTTGTAAATAAAAAGAAAATGATCTGTATGTTAATTCTTATCGCAGCGGCTATAGCAGCCGTTTTGGCGGCCCTCAGATTTTTTCCCGGAAATCATGCCGGAAAAAACCCGCAGGAACTTCTGACCGAATATATGGATCATATTCAGGAAAAGGAATATGAAGAAATGTATGCCATGCTGGACGTGGAGAAATCAGGAAATATCAGTCAGGAGGATTTCATAAAGAGAAACTCTGCCATTTATGAAGGGATTGAAGTGCAAAATATGGCGGTGGAAGTGACAGAGTATGATGAGGATCATTTAACAGTGTCATATCAGACGTCCTTTGATACAGCAGCAGGAAATATCAGCTTTGATAACCGGGCATCCTTTGCGGAAGTGGAAGACGGGTACAAGCTTGTGTGGGATGATGGTCTGATATTTCCGGAGCTGACTTCCTCTGATAAGGTCAGAGTATCTACAGTGCAGGCACAGAGAGGGCAGATTCTGAATAGAAGCGGATCTGTACTGGCTGGAAAAGGTACTGCTTCTTCAGTGGGCATTGTGCCGGGAAAGTTAGAAAACAGAGAAGATGCCATCGAACAGATCGCAGAGCTGTTGGAATTGACGCCAGAAGCAGTGGAAACCAAGTTGGCGGCTCAATGGGTCAAAGAGGATTCTTTTGTTCCGATCAAAACTGTTGATAAAGTAGACGAGCTGGAACTGCAGAGTCCCGATCCGGATGAGGATACGGTAAGGGAACATCAGCGGCAGCAGGCGCTTCTTACCATGCCGGGAGTTATGATTTCTGAAGTAGAAGTAAGGGAGTATCCGCTGGGAGCGGCGGCAGCACATTTGGTAGGTTACGTGCAGACTGTTACGGCTGAGGATCTGGAAGAGCATGCCGGAGAGGGCTATACTGCCGGCAGTGTGATTGGAAGAAGCGGTATGGAAGGCCTGTATGAAAAAGAATTGAAAGGACAGAACGGATGCCGCATCTATATCGAGGATGAGGCCGGAAATCAAAAGACAGAGCTGGCAAGTATAGAAGTAAAGAATGGACAGGATGTAAAATTGACCATAGATTCTGAACTGCAAAAGGTATTATATGATCAATTTCAGGAGGATAAAAGCTGTTCTGCAGCTATGAATCCTTATACCGGAGAGGCGCTGGCTTTGGTCAGCACGCCTTCTTATGATAACAACGATTTTATAAAGGGAATGTCCGATGCACAGTGGACCGCATTGAACGAGGATGAAGATCGGCCATTATACAATCGGTTCCGCCAGGTATGGTCCCCGGGCTCCAGCTTCAAACCGATCATTGCATCCATAGGATTGGAGTCTGGTGCGATTGATCCGGACGAAGATTATGGAGACGAGGGGTTGAGATGGCAGAAGGATGCTTCCTGGGGCTCCTACTATGTGACAACACTTCATGCATATAGTCCGGTGGTGTTAGAAAATGCTTTGATTTATTCTGATAATATATATTTTGCGAAAGCGGCGCTTCATATAGGTGCAGAGCAATTAGAAAACTCGTTAACGCAGCTCGGATTTCATGAAAGGCTGCCCTTTGAGATAACCATGGCGGAATCCCAATATTCCAATACGGAACATATTGAGACGGAGATTCAGCTGGCGGACAGTGGATATGGGCAGGGGCAGCTCCTTGTAAATCCGTTGCATAAGGCATCCTTGTACACAGCATTTTGCAATAATGGAAATGTGATACATCCTTATCTGTTATACCAGGATCAGCCGAAAGGAGAAATCTGGCTGTCAGGAGTCATGTCGAGTGATACGGCAGATCGTGTGCTGGAAGGATTGAAAAAAGTAGTAAATGATCCTAATGGCACTGGGTATGCAGCTCATAGGGATGACAGGATATTGGCGGGAAAAACCGGTACTGCTGAAATCAAGGCTTCTAAGGATGATACGACTGGTACAGAGCTTGGCTGGTTTGCCGTCTTTACTGCGGAGGAAAATATTGAAAATCCGATCCTGATCATCAGTATGGTAGAAGATGTAAAGGGCAGAGGCGGAAGTGGTTATGTGGTAGAAAAAGTCAGCAATGTTCTGGATGGATGGTTTAGCAATGAATGATAGAAAAATTTTAGTATTTGCTCTTTTCATAACAATCTTTATGTTTTTGTGGGGCTGTGACAGTAGTAAACGCTTCGGTTTGTATGGAGGGCAAGAAGCGGCAATTGATGGACAGGAGTATGTGTTAAATACAATGCAGGCGGAACAGGATTCCTATGAAAAGGGGTATGATCTCCCCATTGTTGAATCTGAGCAAAAAGAAGCCGAGGAAGACTGCAAATCTGTTATGAAAAAGATTTCGGGGCTATACAGACAGGTTTATGAAGGAGATCCGAAAGAGACAGCATTATCCGATGAAATGAGAGTAGAAATGCTGAAGGCGCTGGAAACCGTTGAACGACCGATTTTATCAGGAAGTTATTCGGCGTGTGTGTTTCATTACGAGATGATGGAGAATTTTCTGAAAAAATGTATGGAAGGAGAAAAAGGAGAGATCGAATCTTACGAGCTTTATGAGGATGGCAGCATTGGCAGGAGAAAATTTAGCTTTGACGGAACAGATATGTATATTTTGTATACAAATGCAGTGTGGAGGAAAGACGGAGAACCTGCAATCGCCAGTCATTCTTATAACCGGATCAAAAAATGGAGTTACACGGATAAGGGATGGTTTATATTTGAATATTGTGTGCCGGAGCAGCCTGAGGTGTCGGAGTATGTCAACGGAAATGCTATGATTCGCATTAAGCCGCAAAATAAAACGTTTGCGCACATTGCGGAAAGATATTTGTTTCCGATAGGGTATCAGGGGAATAATCTGTTTTGCTCTGATTGGGATGCGGAAAACATGGAGAAGCTTGATTACAATGCGTTGTATCAGTATTTGTATGCATTGGAATATGGAAAGCGGCTGGAGGCTGAAAGTTATGTGCGTGATATTCCGGCAGAAGAATTTGAACAATTGCTGATGAAATATCTTCCTGTGACAGCGGAGCAGCTTCGCCGGTATGCAGTTTATGATTCGGAAAATCAGACTTATGCGTGGGTAAGACCGGGATGTGGAAATTATGAGCCAAATACATTCGGGACCTCTATGGCGGAAATTACTGCCATGCAGGAAAACGCAGATGGAACAATAACATTGACGGTGGATGCCGTCTGTGAAATGCTGGGGAGCGATGCCGTCATTACCCACCTGCTGACTGTCTCATGGCATCCGAATGAAAGCTCAAGCGAAGATCCCTGCAAATGGAGTCCGGAAGATGGGGACATTCAGTATTTGAAGAACCAGATATTAGGGGATGGATTAGAGCAGATTCCGCCATATCAATATCGCATAAACCGACAGGATAAATCTTAACCTTGTCGCTTCTACCAGCGTAAGGTCTTTGATGGAAATTTGCAGAGGTTTCGATTGTAAACATAGTTTCTTTTTGATATACTGTCGGGTAGGAAAAGGCTATGATATTCTAATATAAATCAGAGCTGTTGAAGGGAGTATGTATATTATGTCAAAAGAAAATTCTTTTGAAATGCTGGCAAGCAGTATTCGGGAAATAAATACAAGAGCCGGCAATGCAGCAAAAAGTGCAGTTAACCAGCTCATGACACTTAGAAACTGGATCATTGGATATTATATTGTAGAATACGAACAGGATGGGAAGGACAGAGCTCGGTACGGAAGTCATCTGTTGAAAAAATTGGAAGATCAAATTGCTCAAAAGGGTATGAATTCCACGTTATTTAAATGGTGCAGACAATTTTATATGCTTTATCCTCAGATTGGTGCAGCAGCGTCGCACCAATTTGGATTGCCAAATTTTGAAAAAAGTGCGACAATGTCGCACGAATTCATGACAGAACCGGAAAAGCTGATCAGTAATTTATCGTTTTCCCATATCAGGGAGATTATGGTAATAGAGGATTCATTTGAAAGATTTTTTTATGAAACAGAGTGTATGAAATGTGGTTGGAGTGTGCGTGAACTGCGCAGACAGATAAAAACGAATCTCTATATCAGAGCAGGAATAAGCAAAAATCCACAACTACTCTTAAAAGCGTCTGTTGATAATAAAAACACTACGAGTCTTACAGTCAAGGATCCTTTTACTTTTGAATTCCTCGGACTTGCTGCAAAAGATGCTGTATCTGAATCAGAATTGGAGCAGGCTCTTATTGACCATCTTCAGGAATTTTTATTAGAGCTTGGACAGGGATTCTGTTTTGAGGCGAGGCAAAAGCGCATAATTATTGACGATAAATATTATTTTTGCGACCTTGTATTTTACAATCGCCTGCTTCATTGTAATGTGATCATTGAGCTTAAGAATGATGAATTCAGGCATGAGGATTTGGGACAGCTTAATGCTTATGTTGGATATTATAAGACGAACGAAATGACGGAAGGCGATAATCCACCGGTAGGAATTTTACTTTGCACAGATAAGGGAACGCAAATGGTTGAATATGCATTATCCGGAATGGATAATAATCTGTTTGTTTCCACATATATGCTCCATCTTCCGGACAAACATACATTGGAGGAATTTATGCGAAAAGAAATGGAAGAATTGTACAATGAGGAAGACGTATCCTAAAATTCGCAATTATGTTGAGAGAATTTTATTTAGATGATTTTTCCTTATAATAATGATTACAGGGTACTTACAGAGATGTAGGTATCCTTTTTTATGGAACAATAACCTTGTCGCTTTTTGTTGAATTTACTACTTTTTTGTGCTAAATTAACTATCAAAGAATTACCAAAAATTGGTAATTTTATAGCAATATAGGAGCAGGACACCATGAGTGGGAATAGGCGCTGCCTGCTCTTGAAAATGCATTTTAGTTATATAGGTAGTTAATTATGATACGAGAATATTTGGAAAAAAATGTATATGACGCCTTGCAGGAACGCTTAAAACTGATCTTTGAAGAGTTTGACAATATTTATGTTTCCTTTTCCGGAGGAAAAGACAGCGGTCTGTTATTGAATCTGGTATTGGATTTCCAGAAAAAATATTATCCCGATAAAAAAATCGGTGTTTTTCATCAGGATTTTGAAGCGCAGTATACGGTTACAACAGAGTATGTAGAAAGAACCTTTGAAAGAATCAAGAATGATGTGGAGCCTTACTGGGTTTGTCTGCCTATGGCAACCCGTACTGCTCTGAGCAGCTATGAGATGTATTGGTATCCCTGGGATGACAAAAAGGAAGAGCTGTGGGTCAGACCGATGCCGAAGAAAGAATATGTGATCAATCTGCAGAACAATCCTATGACAACCTATCGTTATCGTATGCATCAGGAGGATCTGGCAAAGCAGTTTGGCCGCTGGTATCGCATGGCTCATGGGGATAAGAAAACCGTGTGCCTTCTGGGAATGCGCGCTGATGAGTCGCTGCAAAGGTACAGTGGTTTTCTGAATAAAAAGTATGGTTATCACGGGGAGTGCTGGATTACAAAGCATTTTAAAGATGTCTGGTGTGCATCTCCGATCTTTGACTGGACCTCTGAGGATATCTGGCATGCACACTATCTGTTTGGTTATGACTATAATCGTTTATACGATCTGTATCATATGGCAGGGTTAAAAGTATCGCAGATGCGCGTCGCCTCTCCTTTTAATGATTATTCCAAGGATTCCCTGAATCTGTATCGCGTCATCGATCCGGAGGTGTGGGTCAAGCTGGTGGGCAGAGTGCAGG
>CAZLZX010000093.1:0-10267 GCA_964564095.1 uncultured Eubacterium sp.
GAAGCATTAAAGAAAGATTCCAGTATAGGAATTGCCACTGTCTATCGGATGTTGGATACTCTGGAAGAAATTGGTATTCTGCAGAAACGCTGCAGCTACTATGTTGATCAGGAAAAATTGGCATGGTGCAGACAACAAATAGAAGAGGCATAACATTTTCTGAAATAAAATAGAATACTTGTTATAGGTTCGCAAAGCGGTTCCTATAATAACAAATATGGGAGATTTGCGGAGCGAGTCTCCCATATTTGATTCATGGTAATTTATGTGGTATAATGACAGAATAGATTTTTTCGACTATAAAAGGAGTCTGGGATGGGACATGAAGTTCAGTATAAGGGGAAATTAAAGTCATATTTGATGGCGCCGATGTTATTTGCCGTTTTGCTGGCTGCTATGGATGTGTGGATCTACTTTTTAAGTATAGAAGCAGGTATAGTAGGCTCTGTATTTGTGGTAGTATATTTTTTGATCGCCTGGATGAGATATCGGTATAATAAAACAGTTGCGTTCAATGAACTTATCGACTTTGCCACACAGTATGGAACCGTGCAGAAGCGTTTGCTCAATGAATTTGAGATTCCGTATGGACTTATGGATTCTTCGGGAAAGCTGCTGTGGATGAATCAGGCGTTTTCGGAGCTGACCGGAAAAGGAAAACAGTATCATAAATGTATTTCCGCTGTTTTTCCTCCGATCACGAAGGAGCTGATTGCCAAGCATGACGAGCAGGACATTATGCTGGAATGGGAGGATCGTATTCTGCGGGCTTCCGTAAAAAAAGTGTTTTTTAATGAGATGCTGTCGGAGAACAGCGTGGTATCTGCAAAACAGGACAACCAGTATCTGGCCGTTGCCTATCTGTATGACGAAACGGAGCTGCAAAAGTATATCCGTGAGAATGAAGATATACAGATGGTTTCCGCTCTGGTTTATATCGATAACTTTGATGAAGTCATGGAAAACATCGAGGAAGTAAAACAATCTCTTTTGGTGGCGATTGTAGACCGAAAGGTCAATAAGTATTTTGCGTCCATGGATGCGCTGGTTAAAAAGACAGAGAAAGATAAGTATTTTGTCGTATTTAAGCAGAAATATCTGGAACATTTGGAAGAAGATAAATACAGTATTCTGGGAGATGTAAAAAGTATCAAAGCCGGAAATGAAGTGGCGATCACTTTGAGCATTGGTATAGGAAGCGGATGCAAGGAATATGCACAAAATTATGAATATGCCAGAACAGCCATCGATCTCGCTCTGGGACGCGGCGGAGATCAGGTGGTAAGAAAGACGAAAGAAAATGTATATTATTTTGGCGGAAACAGCCGACAGGTAGATAAGAATACCCGGGTAAAAGCCAGAGTAAAAGCATTGGCGCTTCGTGAGATCATGATGAGCCGTGATAAATTTTTTGTTATGGGCCATTCTATCTGTGATATAGATGCTTTTGGAGCTGCTATTGGTATCTATTGTGCCGGACGGCAGTTGGGCAAAAAAGTCCAGATCGTTTTAAATGAGGTAACGACATCTTTGCGTCCGGTAAAAGAAAATTTTGCAGTGGATAAAGGATATCCGGGGGATATGTTTATTTCCAGTCAGACCGCGCTGGAGGAATATGATTATCATACCGCTGTTATCGTGGTGGATACGAACCGTCCAAGTTACACAGAGTGTCCTCAGCTTTTGAATAAGGCAAAGACGATCGTCGTATTTGATCATCACAGACAGAGCAAAGAAGTCATAAAAAATGCGGTGCTGTCATATACAGAACCATACGCTTCCTCGACCTGTGAGATGATCGCTGAGGTACTGCAGTATTTTGATGAAGATATTAAACTTTCTACCAGTGAGGCAGACAGCATCTATGCGGGTATATTGATTGATACCAACAACTTTATGACCAAAACAGGCGTCCGTACCTTTGAGGCGGCGGCTTATCTGCGCCGCTGTGGAGCAGAGGTTACCCGCGTGCGGAAGATGCTGAGAAATGATATGAATGCATATAAGGCCAGGGCGGAGGCCGTACGTCATGCCCAGGTGTACAGAGCGTGCTTTGCCATCAGCGTATGCCCGGCAGATAATATAGAGAGCCCTACGGTGGCATGTGCTCAGGCGGCGAATGAGCTGCTTAATATAATCGGGATCAAGGCATCCTTTGTATTGACTGAATATCAGGGTAAAATATATATCAGCGCCCGTTCGATTGACGAGATCAATGTGCAGCTTATTATGGAGAAGCTGGGCGGCGGAGGTCATATGAATACGGCGGGTGCACAGCTTACCAATTGTTCTATGGAAGGCGCATTGGCGACGATCAAGAATACATTGGATGAAATGGTAAAAGAAGGAGATATTAAATAATGAAAGTTATTTTGTTGCAGGATGTAAAGTCCCTGGGAAAAAAAGGCGAAATTGTAAATGTAAGCGACGGATATGCCAGAAATATGATATTGCCGAAAAAATTAGGCGTTGAGGCTACCGGAAAAAATCTGAATGATTTAAAATTGCAGAATCAGCATGCTGAGAAAGTGGCGTTAGAGCAGCTTGAAGCAGCAAAACAGCTCGCAGAGGATATCAAGGATAAAATTGTTGAAGTGAAGATCAAGGCCGGAGAAGGCGGACGTACTTTTGGTTCCGTATCAACAAAAGAAATTTCAGCGGCTGTAAAACAGCAGTTAGATCTGGAACTGGACAAGAAAAAAATGATGCTGAATGAGCCAATCAAGAGCCTTGGAACTTTTGAGGTGCCGGTAAAACTTCATGCAAAGGTAACTGGTACGCTGCTTGTGAAAGTGACGGAAGCATAAGAGATTCCGTCGGAGGACAGAGTATGGAAGAGACGCTTCTGAATCGAATGATGCCCAACAGTAAGGAAGCGGAAGGGGCGGTCATCGGTTCTATGATTTTGAATCGAGACGCCATCGTGACGGCATCGGAGATGCTGTTGAAAGAAGATTTTTATTACAGTCAATATGGAATTCTTTTTGAAACGATGGTAGAATTATATAATGAAGGGGCGCCGGTGGATCTGATCACGTTACAGAATCGATTGCGAGAGAAAAATGTTCCGCCGGAGATCAGCAGTCTGGAATATGTCAGGGAATTATTTGAGACAAATCCTACTTCCGCCAATGTAAAGCATTATGCGAAAATTGTATCCGAGAAAGCAGTTCTGAGACGTTTGATAAAAGTGGCAGAGTCTATAGAAAATGACTGCTACCAGGAAAAGAAAGGCCTGGATGCTATTTTGGAGCAGACGGAGAAAAATATATTTGGCCTGCTGCAGAATCGCTCTGTGGATGATTATGTGCCGATCCGAAAGGTCGTTATGAATGCTTTAGACAGGATCGAGGCGGCATCCAGGACGCAGGGGACGGTAACTGGCATTCCCACCGGGTTTAACAGTCTGGATTATAAATTATCCGGTCTGCAGCCATCAGATCTTGTACTGATAGCGGCGCGTCCGTCAATGGGAAAGACTGCATTTGTATTAAATATTGCTCAACATGCAGTTTTAAAAGAAAACATAGCGACGGCGATCTTTAGTCTGGAAATGTCAAAAGAGCAGTTGGTAAACCGTATGTTTGCGTTGCAGGCTCCCATGGATGCCCAATTGCTCAGAAACGGTAATCTGGCAGATTCCGACTGGTCTAAGCTGATGGAAGCGGCAGGGCAGATTGCGGCGTCTCCGTTGATCATAGATGATACGCCGGGTATTTCCATATCGGAGCTTCGCAGCAAATGCAGAAAGTATAAGCTGGAACATGATCTGAAGTTGGTTATTATCGATTATTTACAGTTGATGAGCGGCTCTGGTAAAAGTGATTCCAGACAGCAGGAAATCTCTGATATTTCCCGTTCCCTAAAGCAGGTGGCGAGGGAATTAAATGTACCTGTGCTGGCATTGTCGCAGCTTAGCCGACAGGTAGAGCAGCGACCGGAGCATCGGCCGATGCTGTCTGATCTGCGAGAATCAGGAGCCATTGAACAGGATGCCGACGTGGTAATGTTTATTTACAGAGATGATTATTATAATAAAGATACCGAGAAAAAGGGGATTGCGGAGATCATTATCGCAAAGCAGAGGAATGGCCCGATCGGAACGGTAGAGCTGGCATGGCTGCCAGAATTTACAAGATTTGAGGACCCTCTTAAATATGATCCGTCATAAGTATGAATAACAGAGGGGACGGCGGCCTGGCCGTGAAAATAGATAGCGAATCGATTACATCGGGAAATGATGAGGAGGGAAGAAGATGGAAATACATCAGTCAGCAGAAGATTATTTGGAATGTATCTTAAAGTTAAGCAAATGCAAACCGGTGGTAAGGTCAATCGATATTGCAGTGGAGATGAATTATTCTAAACCGAGTATTAGCGTGGCAATGAAAAATCTCCGCATCAACGGATATATCAATGTAGATCAGAGCGGCTTTATTACACTGACGGATGCAGGCAGAGAGATTGCAGAGAATATTTATGAGAGACATTTGTTGATCACAGAGTGGTTGACGTATCTGGGCGTTGATCCTCAGATTGCTGCGAAGGATGCCTGCCGTATTGAGCATGATTTCAGTGCGGAGAGCTTTGCTGCATTGAAGAAGCATTTTCAGGAGACCATACAAACAGAAGAAGAGTAAAACGGGATTTTCAAAAAGAGCGTTTGCCTGGCGATGAGCTAAGGTAACGCTCTTTTTTGCGCTCAGGAAAGAATTTCAGGTAATACCCGTCTGCTTATTGACAAAAATTATCAGTTACTATATTCTAACTATGGTTGTAACTTGGAAACCAAATGATAAGGAGTTATATGATGACGCTGAATGAATTACCAATTGGAAAAAGCGGACGAATTACGAAGGTAGGTGGAGAAGGGGCTCTTCGATGCAGATTACTTGATATGGGGCTGATACCCAAAACGCTGGTCAAAATGCAAAAGATGGCTCCTTTGGGAGATCCCATTGAAATACATCTTCGGAGCTATGAACTGACCTTGCGTAAAGAGGATGCGGAAAAAATAGAAATTGTATTGGAGGATACGTTATGATTTTTGCGTTGGTCGGAAATCAAAACTGCGGGAAGACGACTTTTTTTAATCAACTGACAGGTTCCAATCAACATGTGGGAAATTTTCCGGGAGTTACAGTGGATCAGAAAACTGGAACGATCCGTTCCCAGAAGGATTGCTCTATTGTAGATTTGCCGGGAATTTATTCGATTCGGCCGTATACCAGTGAAGAGATCGTGACCCGGGATTTTATTTTAAAAGGGAAGCCGGACGGAATCATAAATATTGTGGATGCAACGAATATTGAACGTAATTTATATCTGACGCTGCAGTTAATTGAGATGAAGATCCCTATGGTACTGGCTTTGAACATGATGGATGAAGTGAGAAATAATGGCGGTTCCATCAATGTGGATCGGCTTTCTAAGCATCTTGGGATACCTGTGGCGCCGATCGTAGCATATAAAAATGAAGGTGTGGATGAACTGGTTTCTGTTGCGATTGAAACCGCAGCGAAAAAAATCTGCCCGAAAGTAACAGATTTTTGTGATCCGGGACCGGTGCACCGATGCATACACTCCATTGCTCTTCAGATAGAGGATCATGCGGAACTTGCAGGGATACCTCTGCGCTTTGCTGTCAGTAAGCTGATTGAGAAGGATGAGGATATTGTGTCCTCTTTGAATCTGGATGCAAATGAGCTGGAACTGATTGACCACAGTGTGAAGCAGATGGAGGATGAACATAAAATGGATCGCAATGCAGCTATTGCTGATATGCGTTATGATTTTATTGAGAAAATATGTGGGGATTCTGTGCAGAAATGTCAGGAAAGCAAGGAGCATCGACGGAGTGTGAAGATTGACCGGCTGCTGACGCACCGGATTTTGGCAATTCCGATGTTTTTGTTGATCATGCTGCTTATATTCTGGCTTACTTTCGGGGTAATCGGGCAGCCCCTCAGCGATCTGTTGAGCCTGGGCATTGATGCACTGGCATCTGTGACGGATAAAGCGCTTACGGCATACGGGCTCAATCCGGTCGTACACAGTTTGATCGTTGACGGTATTTTTACTGGTGTGGGAAGTGTCTTGAGCTTTCTTCCGATCATAGTAGTGCTGTTTTTCTTCCTTTCCTTTTTGGAGGATTCAGGATATATGGCGCGTATTGCTTTTGTTATGGATAAATTGCTTCGGAAAATAGGATTGTCGGGACGAAGTTTTGTACCAATGCTGATCGGATTCGGGTGTACTGTGCCTGCCGTTATGGCAAGCCGGACACTTTCTTCGGAAAGAGACAGAAAGATGACGATCATGCTGACGCCTTTTATCAGCTGCTCAGCTAAAATAACGATCTATTCGTTTTTTACTGCGGCATTTTTCCCGGAACATGGGGCATTTGTTATGATATCGCTTTATGTGACAGGGATTGTTGTGGGCATTGCAATTGCACTGATTTTTAAGAAAACAGCATTTAAGGGAGAACCGGTTCCCTTTGTTATGGAACTTCCAAACTATCGTTTGCCATCTATAAAGAGCGTGCTGCTGCTGATGTGGGAAAAAGCGAAGGATTTTCTTTCCAGGGCTTTTACAGTTATTTTTCTGGCGACGATTATTATCTGGTTCCTGCAGTCGTTTGATGCCCGGCTAAATCCGGTATCGGATACCTCTACCAGCCTGCTGGCGTTGATCGGACAGATGATAGCGCCTGTTTTTGCACCATTGGGATTTGGCGATTGGCGGGCAGCCACCGCGCTTATCAGCGGTTTTTCCGCAAAGGAGGCCGTAGTCAGTACATTGAGTGTGTTGTCCGGATCAACAGCTTCGGATTTGACAGAAACGTTGGGACAGCTATTTGCCCCGGCATCTTCCATAAGCTTTTTGGTGTTTACACTTTTGTATACGCCGTGTGTGGCTGCTGTGGCGGCGATACGAAGAGAGATGGGATCTGCGAAGCAGGCTGTTGGGGTGGTCGTTCTTCAGTGTGTGACTGCCTGGATCGTATCTTTTATAGCTTACCGGCTCATGGTTTTGATACTATAAGATACAGAAACATATGCGGGTGGCATTTCTTTTTGGCAGATTTACATAAAATTACAAAAAAATATATTTTTTCTATACATTATGTTAATTTTCGTATATACTATATGTAGTGGCAGAAGAAGAGAAAAAATACAAGTTATCGAAAAAGAGGTTAACATAAATTGTATACAAATGAAGATACAATATCAGATTACGAACCGAAAGGGAGATATTATAAATTTGAGGCGGCTGACGGCGGAAGGGTTGTGCTGACGCCTGTAAAAGTGCCGGCGCATGTGATCGCTGCTCGTAAAGAACGGATCAGGAAGAAGCAGATGCAGCGAATGGTTGAGAAAAATCGGCAGAGGGCAATGGCCATGAATAGAGGGTTTATTTTCTTTATGACATTGGCGATGGCAGTGTGTTGTCTGGTCTGCTATTTTTATATAACCCTTCAGGGAGAGGTGACTACCCGCCTGAGAAATGTTGCACAGCTTCAAAATCAGGTGGAGACGGTTTCTACAGACAATGATACTTTGGAAAAAAGAATAGGAGTAAAGGAGGACATTGCCGCGATTAAAGAAGCGGCAAGCGCAGAATTGGGGATGTCTGCGATCACTCCGGAGCAGATTATATACTACTCTATTTCGGATTCGGATTATATGATGCAGTATGGAGATATAGACTGATAAAAATATAAAAAAGAAGCTTTTGGGAGAGAAAGCTTCTTTTTTGTGTTGAAGAACAGAAAACAGACGAAAACGGGAATGGTAAAACAAAGTATATAATTATAAATAAGTATTAAATAAAGAATGTTATCTGCTCAAAATAAATTATAAATACTTAAAAAGAATTATTTAAAGGCAAAATATAATTATAAAATTGGTAAAAAATGTGACAAAAAATACAAAAAACAGAATGTAAAATGTGCATTATAACAAAAAAATCATTCTGAAGGGAAAAAATGCTGAAAATGCATTGCACAATTCATCATAAAGAACTAAAATATATATGCTATGTTATGAATAAAAATATAAAAGGAGATATTGAAGACGATGAGCTATGTTGATGAAGTTCTTGCAAAAGTAAAACAGAAAAATGCATCTGAGCCGGAGTTCCTTCAGGCAGTGGAAGAAGTATTGGAGACAATCCGCCCGGTAGTAGACGCAAATGAAGAAGTATACCGTAAAGAGGCTATTCTGGAGAGAATTACGATTCCGGACAGACAGTTAATCTTCAGAGTGCCGTGGGTAGATGATAATGGACAGGTACAGGTAAACACAGGATACAGAGTACAGTTTAATAATGCAATTGGACCATACAAAGGTGGTTTGCGTTTACATCCATCTGTATACATTGGTATCATTAAGTTCCTTGGCTTTGAGCAGATTTTCAAAAACTCATTGACAGGTCTGCCGATCGGCGGCGGTAAAGGTGGTTCCGATTTTGATCCCAAGGGTAAATCAGACCGTGAAGTAATGGCATTCTGTCAGAGCTTTATGACAGAGCTTTGCAAATATATCGGCGCTGATGTAGACGTTCCGGCAGGAGATATTGGTACAGGCGCCAGAGAGATTGGTTATATGTATGGTCAGTACAAGAGAATTACCGGTCTTTACGAAGGCGTTCTGACAGGAAAGGGTCTTACATTTGGCGGATCTCTTGCCCGTACGGAAGCAACAGGATATGGTTTATTATATATCGTAGAAGAGATGATGAAATGTCATGGACAGGAAATGGCTGGCAAGACAGTCGTTGTTTCCGGAGCCGGTAACGTAGCTATCTATGCAATTCAGAAAGCTCAGCAGTTAGGCGCTAAAGTTGTAACATGCTCTGATTCTACAGGCTGGATCTATGATCCGGATGGAATCGATGTAGCGCTGTTAAAGGATATTAAAGAAGTAAAACGTGCCCGTTTGACAGCTTATGCAGAGGCAAGACCAAACGCAGAGTATCATGAGGGCCGCGGCGTATGGGCTGTAAAATGTGATATCGCTCTTCCTTGCGCTACACAGAACGAACTTCATCTTGATGATGCAAAAGCGCTGGTAGCAAATGGATGTATGGCAGTTGCAGAAGGCGCTAACATGCCTACTACTATGGAAGCAACAGCTTACTTACAGGAGAACGGAGTATGGTTCATTCCTGGTAAAGCATCCAACGCAGGCGGTGTTGCTACATCCGCACTTGAGATGTCACAGAACAGCGAGAGATTGAGCTGGACATTTGAAGAAGTTGATTCTAAGCTGAATGGTATTATGGTAAATATTTATCACAATATTGATGATGCGGCAAAACGCTATGGAAAAGAAGGCGACTATGTAGCCGGCGCTAATATTGCAGGCTTTGAAAAGGTAGTAGAAGCTATGCTGGCTCAGGGAGTTTGCTAATTTAATAAACTAAAATGTAAAAAACAGGACGGGGAGTTTTTTGGAAAACTCCCCGTTATTTTTATGTAAAAAAGTGTTCAAAAAAACAGTTCCTTAGGTAAAAATAACAGTTTTGGTAAATGTGCTTGTCAACCCTTAAGTTTAGGGTTATATTAAGTAAAGAAGTTGTTAGGAGGTAGGACAATGCTAAAAAAGAAAGTAGTAGTTGCTGACATAGTAAAAAAATATGAAAATCCTATCGGGGAACTTGTTCAGGTTGCATGCCAGTTTTCCAGTCAAATAACTTTGATGTGCGGAGACAATAAGATCAATGCAAAAAGTATTATGGGGATTATGGCAGTCAGTCCGCATGAGGGAATGGAACTGGATATTGAGACTGCTGGCGCCGATGAAGAGGGTGCGTTAAATGCAATGTCTCAGTTCCTGCAGTGTTTGTGATATGGGACAGATCATATTAATGTATAATCTGGAGTCCGATAAAGGGCGCAGAATTAAATTTATCTGCTTAAAGCACAAGATCAGGATAAAGGTAGTTATGCCGGAGCAGTATCTGGAACCTATAGGGTATTTAGCCGGATTGCCGGATTTGCAGCCATGCAAAGAGGTTTATAAGGATCAGGGATTTGAGGATGAAATGCTCGTCTTCAAGGGATTTGATTCAAACGCGTTGAATTTGTTTTTGCGGGAGTTTTCCAAAAACAAGATAGAACGAGTGGCATTAAAGGCAGTGCTGACACCTGATAATATTAAATGGAATTCTCTTCAATTGTATGAAGAGATCAAAAAAGAACATGAAGCGCTTCATTAGAGAAGCGCTTTATTTTTATCTTTGTAAATATAAAAAAGCAACC
>CAZLZX010000094.1:0-9401 GCA_964564095.1 uncultured Eubacterium sp.
TATGGGAAATAACCCAATGGTAGGCGCTACTTTAGCTGTTGCAGTTTCTGTAGAAATGGCAGCAAATGAAGGCAAGTTCTAAGTATACTTTAATTATCTAAAATCCCGCATCCCTTGAAAATCAAGTGTTTTCAGGGGAGCGGGATTTTTGCTGCAGAGAATAGGAGGAAAGTAGCATGGCATCTGGGAAGGAATTGGTAAAGAAGGATAACAAAGAAGCCGTAAATAAAAATGCAGTGGAAAAGAAAAAGGCATTTGATTATAAGAAAGAATATAAGGAGTTTTATTTACCACCAAAGAAACCGGGGATTGTAAATGTTCCTGCCATGAATTATATTGCTGTGCGCGGCAAGGGAAATCCCAACGAAGAGAATGGAGAGTACAAGCAGTCAATCGGACTTTTATATGCCATTGCCTTTACGATAAAGATGAGCTATAAGGGCAGTCATCAGATCGAGGGATATTTTCCTTATGTGGTTCCGCCGCTGGAAGGCTTATGGTGGCAGGAGGTGTTGCAGGTGTGGATTTTTCCAGGAAAGACACTTTCCAGTGGATTTCGATGATAAGACTGCCGGATTTTGTGACAAAGGAAGAGTTTGATTGGGCGATACAGGAAGCGACTATGAAAAAGGGTACTGATTTCAGTAAAGTAGAGTTTTTTACTTATGAAGAGGGAATCTGTGTACAGTGTATGCATGTCGGACCTTATGATCATGAGCCGGAAACGATACAGGCAATGGAGCGTTTTGCAATAGAACAAGGATATGAGAGTGATATGGAGCGTCTTACAATGGAACAGGGATATGGGAATGATATGGCACATGTTGGTAGTTGTCAGGAATCAGATATGGAAGGAAGCTGTCCGGTCCTGCATCAACAGCGTTATCATCATGAGATCTATCTGAGTGATCCGAGGCGGGCGGCGCCGGAACGGCTGAAGACTGTGATACGCCAGCCGGTAAAAAGAATTTCAGAATGACAGATTTTTTCCGTAAAGGTATTGCTTGTGACGCAGCGTAATGTAATAAAATGGGCATCGAAAGGAGGTAAAAGTTATGTCGAAATACACTACCGGAGAGATAGCCAGGTTGTGCGGTGTGACTGTTCGGACCGTGCAGTATTATGATATCCGTGGAATTTTGATGCCCAGTGAGCTTACGGAAGGAGGCAGACGTTTATATTCGGAGGGCGATTTGCGTCGTATGAGGATCATATGCTTTTTGCGTGAAATGAACATTTCAATCAACAGTATTAAGGAGCTGTTTGCAGAGGAACACCCTGAAAATGTGATTTCTCTTATATTGGATGAGCAGGAAAATATACTTCGGGCGGAGATGGATGAGCGGCAGCGTCAGCTTGATAAGCTGACGGGATTGCGCCAGGCATTCCGGCGGGTGGAGCCGTTTACTGTGGAATCTATCGGAGACATAGCTTATATTATGGAAAATAAGAAAAAACTTCGTAAAATCCACACTGTTATGTTCAGTATCGGTATCATAATAGATCTCGTCGAGGTGGGCACACTTTTATTGTGGATTTTGAAAGGCATTTGGATACCGTTTGCTGCGGGTATGGTTGTTGTTGTGGCTTTGGGTATATGGGTATCGTGGTTTTATTTCAAAAACACTGCCTATATCTGTCCAAAATGCCACTCTGTATTTATACCGAACTTTAAACAGGCATTATTTGCAAAACATACTCCTAAGACGAGAAAACTTACCTGCACCGCCTGTGGGTATGCTGGCTTTTGTGTGGAGACCTGCCGGGAAGGCGGTGATTCCAGATGAAGCTAAGGGAAAGAAAAGCTCTGCTATTTGTGACGGCGATCCTGCCATTTGCAATTGGCGGAGGTTTTTTTACCGGTATTTATGCCTTTGACACACTTACTGCAGAGATGCAAACGGCAATCCTTAGCCAGATAGGAAGTTATGAGCTTTTGATTTTCATTGGAACGGTGCAAAGTGCGATTTATGCCTTGGCAGCCGGCTTTGTGGGATATATTCTTGCAGAGAAAACAGGGTTGCTGAAAGGCTTTTGCTTTGAAAAAGATAAGCTTCTAAGGGCGGCTTTGATTACCGTTATATGCGGGGCAGTATTCAGCTTGGATTACTGGTCATTTGGAAAGCTTCTGCCGGAAGTGGCGGCAGTCTATGAAAATAAAATAACAGTCAGCAATTTTATGGCGTCTGTCCTGTACGGAGGCGTTGTGGAAGAAATTTTAATGAGATTATTCTTAATGTCGCTGTTTGCGCTGCTTATCTGGAAGTTGTTTTTCAGAAATAGTAAAAAGGATAAAATACCGCAGATTGTGTTTGCTGCGGCAAATATACTTGCGGCAGTTCTTTTCGCAGCGGGTCATTTGCCCGCAACCGTTGGTATTTTCGGGGAACTCAGCCCCATGATCGTTTTCAGATGTTTCCTTATGAATGGAGCTTTTGGCGCAGTCTTTGGCGAAATGTACTGCAGATACGGTATTCAATATGCTATGTTTTCCCATGCAGGTTGTCATATCATATCAAAATTGATTTGGATCATACTGATATAGCTTTTTTCTCTTGACATATATAACGAAGTGCGATATATTTATATCGAACCAAGATATATCAAGGTGCGATGTATCGAAATGCGATAAATATAAAGGAGGCAAAATGCAGGATAGGATTAAAAGAGTGTATATTCCTATGACAGAAACGGGATTTTACATTTTATTTTGTCTGCAGGAAGAGATGCACGGATACAATATCGGACAGCGGGTAAAAGATATGACCGGGGGCGAAGTGTCCATCAGTCCCGGAACCATGTATGGGACCTTATCTAAAATGGAAAAGGACGGTTTGATTCGGTTTGTCAGAGAAGAAGAGAAAAGAAAATTGTATATAATCACTGATCTGGGACAGCAGATATTAGAAATAGAAAAACGGCGTATAGAACGTCTTTATAAAAACAGCAGAGGAGAAAGGGTTTATAAAGAGGTTTCTGTTGAGAACAGTGGAGGAATGATTTATGGCAGCGAATAAGGGAAAAATAGTATTTCGGGTGTATACAATTTCGGATTTTGACAAAGAGGAGAAGTTTTTAAGAGAACAGCACAGGCAGGGATATAAATTTGTAAAATGGACATTTCCAGGTTTTTATTGTTTTGAGAAATGTGAACCGCAGGATGTGATCTACAGGTTGGAGCTTGGGAATGTGAAGGACAGAGAAAAGTCAGAATATATTCAAATGTATGAGGATTTTGGATGGAATTATATGTTTGATGCCATTGGCTGGAGTTATTTTAAAAAAGCGGCAGACGAAAAGGATGGAAATGAGGAACTTTTCAGCGATAAGCAGTCAAAGATAGCGCATCTTGAGAGGGTATTTCGGAAAAGGCTGTGTCCCTGTATAGTGATTTTCCTTTGTTGCGTGATACCTAATTTTACGAAAGTTGTGAATGAAGGAGCCTGGGCTCTGGGATACAAAATATGGAATGGATCTTGGATCGTCATGTTTATTTTGTACATATTCGTATTAGTATATTGTTCATGGAGATTTTTCAAGTTGAAAAAGGAGTATTCCGGGTCATAAGTGTAAAAATGAGTCTTATCTTAATTACAGGTAGGCTCATTTTTTATATGAATATTTTGATACAAATATATTCTGAGGGTTTTATTTTTTAATAAAATAAGTTTTTGCTGAAGCAAAAAGGTTTCTATATTAAGATCTGATTTTCGGGAATAAACAGTATATAACAGTTGACAACAGTTAAACACTGTTATATACTGTTATACAAGCAGGAGGTACACTATGAAAATAATAGTAAACGGTTCATCAATGGTTCCCATTTATGAGCAGATCATGGATCAGATAAAAATGATGATACGAAATGGAGAACTATGTGAAAATGATATCCTGCCGTCTGTGCGTTCCCTGTCAAAAGACCTGAAAATAAGCGCCCTTACCGTTAAAAAAGCTTATGACAATCTGGAACAGGAAGGGTTTACCGTCACTGTCCATGGAAAAGGCACTTATGTTGCTGCAGCCAATCAGGAGCTGATGATGGAGGAACAGAAAAAAGAAGTCGAAACCGATTTGGAAATGGCCATTCAAAAAGGGAGACGATACGGATTGAGTAATGAGGAAATAAAAGAATTATTCGAACTTGTGCTGGAGGATTTAGGATGCTGAAGATTGAAAATTTGAAAAAGAATTATGACCGATTTACTTTGGATTGCTCTTTGGAAGTGAAGCCGGGATGTATCACGGGCTTGATCGGAAGGAATGGTGCAGGTAAAAGTACAACTTTTAAAGCTGTTTTGGGACTGATTTCTGTAGATGGCGGAGTAATTCGGGTATTTGGAAAATCATTTGATCAGTTGGATAAAAAGGATAAGCAGAAAATCGGTGTTGTATTATCGGATTCAGGTTTTAGCGGATATCTTTCTGTCAGGGATATCGTGCCGGTCATGGATAATCTTTACGATGATTTTGACAAAGCATATTTTTGGGAGCTGTGTCAACGGTTTGATTTGCCAAAGGATAAAAAAATCAAAACTTTTTCCACTGGAATGAAAGCAAAATTAAAAATGCTGGCTGCCGTAACGCATGGGGCATCTTTATTGATACTGGATGAACCGACAGCGGGTTTGGATGTGATTGCCAGAGATGAAGTATTGGATATCCTAAGAGAATATATGGAACAGGATGAGGAACGTTCCATTCTGATCAGTTCTCACATTTCTGCAGATCTGGAAGGGCTTTGTGACGACTTTTATATGATACATGACGGAAGAGTCATTTTGCATGAGGAGACGGACGTACTGCTCAGTGATTATGCCGTGTTGAAGATAGAAGAAAAGCAGTGGGAGAACATTGACAAAGAGTATTTGATGAAAGTAAAAAAGGAGCCCTTCGGATATCGCTGTCTGACCCGGCAAAAGCAGTTTTACTTGGAAAATTATCCAAATATTGTAATCGAAAAAGGAACAATAGATGAGTTGGTTATGATGATGATTCGAGGTGTTGATGTATGAAAGGGTTATTGATAAAAGATGTTCGTTTGCTTGCAAGTCAGAAAAACTTTTTCGTAGTGGTAATCGTGGTAGCTCTTATTGTAATGATAACAACAGAGAACCCTAGTTTTGCTGTCGGTTATGTTACATTTTTATTTCCGATGTTTACTTTAAGTACGATCAGCTATGATGAATTTGATAATGGCTATGCCTTTCTGTTTACGTTGCCCATAACGAGAAAAGAGTATGTGTTTGAAAAATATATTTATGGATTACTCATGGGTGGGATTTCATGGTTGTGTGTAACCCTGATTACGATGATATACCAAATGGCTGCAGTGCCGGGCTTTCAGGCAAAAGAATGGCTGGTATCATCGGCTTGCATGATCAGCATTATGGTATTGCTGCTTTCTGTTGTGATACCTTTGGTAATGAAATTTGGAGGAGAAAAGGGCAGAATTGTATTGATGATGATCATAGGCGCTTTCATAGCGGTTGTCTTTGTACTTAACGCATGTTTTGATTCTATGCAAATGGATCTGGGGGAAGGTCTGGAACAGGTATTTTTGCTGCTGGAATCAGGTGCAGCGCTTGGGATTGTTTGTGTGGTTATGATTATAATTTTACTGCTGTCTATTAAGATCAGTATGAGAATTATGAGAAAAAAGGAATTATAGTAAATATTTTTGTTATGAAAAGGAAAACACTGCAGATTGGAAAAAAACTCAGTCTGCAGTGTTTTTATTTCGCAATACAAGATTTACATTAGTTTCAAATAAAAAATATGATGCTTTTTGATTATAATTTAAAAAAACAGATTATAATAAAGCATGATATGTCAAAATGAACAAAGTGTATAGTTGGAATACAGTTTTTGGAAAAATTGTAAACAAAAAAATAAGAAACCTAAGAGAAAAAATTTGTCAATAATGACTTCGAATTATAAAAAAATGAAAAACATACTAGACTGGTATGTAGAAAATACAAAAAAGCAGTAACTGAATGGTTACTATCGGACAATATGGTGTATAATAGGAGTGCAAATAATAAAATTGGAGAGGAGAAAAGTTATGTTCAAAAAATTTACAAATGGTTGTGTTAAACTGGTACAGAGATTTTTGCCGGATGCATTTGTTTTCTGTATCATTTTAACGATCGTGGTATTTGTCGTTGCTATGCCTGTAGCAGGTATGAACCCTATTGAAATGGCTACTGCCTGGGGCGATGGCGTCTGGGGATTGCTGCTGTTCTCCATGCAGATGGCATTAGTATTGGTACTTGGCAGCGCTTTGGCAAACGCGCCTGCGATCAAAAAGATTATTGTTAAACTTGCAGGTGTTCCGAAAAAACCTGCAGCAGCAATCGCCTTTGTTACTGTTATTTCAGCAATCTGCTGTTTTATTAACTGGGGCTTCGGTCTGATCATTGGTGCTCTTCTTGCAAAGGAAGTTGCGAAGAAACTGAAGGGTGTGGATTATCGTCTGATCATTGCCGCTGCTTATTCCGGATTTGTTATCTGGCATGCCGGTATTTCAGGTTCCATTCCGTTGGGCATGACCGCATTGGGAGAAGATGGTACAGTTGCCAATACCGGTGGAGCTGTCACTGCAATAGTTCCTACATCAGAGACAATTTTTGCTCCATGGAATCTGGTCATGGTTTTGATCATCGTAGTTGTAATTGCTCTTGTAAATGCAAAGATGCATCCGAATCCAAAAGATGTGGTTTCTATTGATCCGAAACTTCTTGAGGAAGAGGAAGTGGAAATTCCTAAAGCAGTGACGCCGGCTGAAAAACTGGAAAACAGTATGATTTTATCTTACATTGTTGTCGTGATCGGCGCAGCTTATCTGATTTATTATTTTGTTAATGCAGGATCAATTTTGAATGCATTGTCATTGAATATCGTAAATTTGATCTTTTTGATTCTTGGTATAGCATTCCATAAGACCCCGATCGGCTATGTACGTGCTATTACAGAGTCAGCGCAGAGTGCAGGCGGAATCATTTTGCAGTTCCCATTCTATGCCGGTATTCAGGGAATGATGGTAACTGTTGGAGCAAATGGCATTTCTCTGGCAGGTGCGATCAGCAATGCATTTGTAAGTATTTCTACGCCTCGTACATTCCCGGTATTATGCTATCTGGCAGCCGGTATCGTAAACTTCTTTGTACCGTCCGGCGGCGGACAGTGGGCTGTGCAGGGACCTATTATGATGCCTGCCGGTTTAAAACTTGGAATCAGTCCGGCAGTTACTGCCATGGGTATTGCCTGGGGCGATGCCTGGACGAACATGCTTCAGCCGTTCTGGGCTTTGCCGGCGCTTGGAATTGCAGGGCTGGGAGCAAGGGATATCATGGGATATTGTGCAATTATCCTGATCATTACCGGTATTATTACATCACTCGGCTTCCTGTTCCTTGTACCGTTGATGGCTTAAGGACAAATAGGAAATTGAAACTTTTTGAGACTGTCAGGCTGCAAAGTTTGAATGTATATAGGAAGTAAATTATGGAAAATGTAACAATCATCAGTCATTTGACACCGGAAGAGTGGAAAATGTCCTGGCAGGATAAAGTGGTGGAAGACACAAGAGAAAATATGCGTACCTATCAGCAGCAGACATGCTTTTGGGGGCATTTCAACAACGGCAAAGATTTTACGATCTGTCATCACAAAGAGTTTGAACTCAAAGGGATGAGTCTCGGGCTGTACTTTAACGGACGTTTGGAAGCGGATGAAAGAGGCAGTCGTATTACAGGAAAATTCGGGAAGAAATTATCTGCAAATATTTTTCTTGCGATGGGGGCTGTATTGTGCATCATTGCATTATTTGGTTCTATTGTAAGGGCAGATCGGGAGGTTGCCATTGTTGCGGCAATATTGCTTGTGATTCTGGTAGTATGTTATTGTGCCAAACCAAAACGCGGACAAGAGAGAATTTTGAAACAATTAGAGAAGATTTCTTTTGATTCCTCGTTTCATAATAAAACTGCTGTGAAAAAGAATCAAAAAAAGAAAAAGCGCACAATGAAAGAAAAAGCGTATGTAAATGTAGAACCGGAAACATAAGAAGAATAGCAGGAGGCTGCTGTAGGAGAGAGTGATCTTTTACAGCAGCTTCTTTTATGTGAAAAATCAAGGTATGGAAAATAAATCTATTTTACCTATTGACAAAGTATGTAAATAGGGTTAATATAATGCACATAGAGAACAAAACATATCAAACAAGTATGTTTAAAGGGATTAAGAAAGGAAAGAAGTAATGAGCAGAAGAATGAAAGAACGATATTACTTGCAGAAGGACGGACGAATGTGTTGCTGTTGTTGCAGATTTTAATATAGCATTTTTCATAGACTGAAAATGTCTTGAACAAGTGAAAGCTTTTACTTACGAGCTTATGTGAAAATAAAACGACAATATTTAGATAGAAGTTAGGAGAAATAAAAATGGCAAAGAAAACAAGAGCAGAAAGAAATTTAAAATTTGAAACATTACAGTTACACGTAGGACAGGAAAGCGCAGATCCGGTTACAGATGCAAGAGCAGTTCCGATTTATCAGACTTCTTCTTATGTGTTCCGTAACAGCGATCATGCGGCAGCAAGATTTGGTCTTGCAGATGCAGGTAATATTTATGGCCGTCTGACTAATCCTACGGAAGATGTATTCGAGAAAAGAATGGCAGCTTTGGAGGGCGGTGTAGCGGCGCTTGCAGTTGCTTCAGGTGCAGCGGCTATTACATATACCATTGAGAACCTGGCACAGAACGGAGACCATATCGTATCAGCAAAAAATATTTATGGCGGTTCCTATAATCTTCTGGCTCATACATTGCCGCAGTACGGTATCAGCACTACATTTGTTGATGTTTTCGATTATGATGCTATAGAGGCTGCGATTCAGGAAAATACAAAAGCTGTCTTTATTGAGACTTTGGGTAATCCAAATTCGGATGTAGTAGATATTGAAGCCGTAGCAAATATTGCGCATGCACATAAAATACCATTGGTAATTGACAATACATTTGCAACACCGTATCTGGTAAGACCAATCGAGTACGGTGCAGATATTGTAGTACATTCCGCTACCAAATTTATCGGCGGACATGGAACTTCCATTGGCGGCGTTATTGTTGACAGCGGCAAATTTGATTGGGAGGCATCAGGAAAATTTGCATCCCTGGTAGATCCAAATCCAAGCTACCATGGAATCAGCTTTACAAAAGCAGTAGGTGCGGCAGCTTTCGTGACAAAGATCCGTGCGATTCTGTTGAGAGATACCGGAGCAACTCTTTCCCCATTCCATGCATTTATTTTCCTGCAGGGTCTGGAGACATTGTCTCTGCGCGTGGAAAGACATGTACAGAACGCATTAAAGGTAGTAGAATACTTAAATAATCATCCGCA
>CAZLZX010000094.1:9411-9910 GCA_964564095.1 uncultured Eubacterium sp.
CCATCCTGCAGTTACAGATGATCCTTCACAGCAGGAATTGTATAAAAAATACTTCCCCAATGGCGGCGGCTCGATCTTTACATTTGAGATCAAGGGCGACGCTCAGAAAGCAAAAGATTTCATTGACAATCTGGAACTGTTCTCCTTGCTGGCAAATGTGGCAGATGTGAAATCTCTGGTTATCCATCCGGCTACAACCACACATAGCCAGTGCACCGAAGAAGAACTGCTGGATCAGGGAATTAAACCGAATACGGTTCGCCTTTCTATCGGAACTGAGAATATTGATGATATCATTGAAGATCTGGAAGAGGCATTCAAAGCAGTACAGTAGGAAATAGGATTGGACTTTTAAAGAGAGTAGGCGGATTTATTCCGCCTGCTTAGATGGAATGTAAATATCGTAAGCAATTAAATCGTAAGCAATAAAAAGGAAAGAGGATATAAAAATGTCAAAGGTATATAAGGGAACACTGGGACTTATTGGAAACACACCGAT
>CAZLZX010000095.1:0-9852 GCA_964564095.1 uncultured Eubacterium sp.
GCAGTAAAACCGGGCGATGGTTCTGCGCGTGAGCAGGCCGCTTCCTGTCAGAAGGTGCTTGGCGGATGGGCAAATATTGCCAATGAATATGCAACCAAGCGTTACCGTTCCAATCTGATCAACTGGGGGATGCTTCCATTTATCATTGAGGAAGGCGACCTTCCATTTACAAATGGAGATTACCTGTTTGTGCCGGATATTCGCAAAGCAGTAGAGGAAAAAGCAACTGACATTCCGGCCTATGTGATCAAAGATGGCGGTCTGGTACCATTCATGCTTCAGATGGGAGAGCTGACAGATGATGAGAGAGAGATCATCTTAAAAGGCTGTCTGATCAATTACAACCGCAGATAAGAAAGAAACAATAGATTGCATGTTTTGTGGGCGGACCTATTGTCATGAATAAAAATAAGATACCGGTTTGCCGATATTCAGGGTCGGCAGCCGGTATCTTATTTTTATTTTATGGCAATAAAATGTTTAATCAAGTAGAGAAGTGTGGTATAATCTTATATCATTGGGATAAGTACGCCCTTTTGGACGTAGCCTATGGTGTGCTGTGCGGTCTGTCAACTTTTGGACAGGCTGAATAAGGAGTAAATATGGAAGAAAAAAAGCCACAGGATAAGAGCAGGATAGAAAGGAAAATGGAAGATCAGAAATCAAAGTGGGATATCAGACCGTATCTGGCCATTGCCCTGACTGTAATTCTGATCGTCATTGTCTGTATCGCCATTTTCTTCCTGGTTTATCGTTACCATGGTTTAACAAAAGCATTTGGAAAGGCTATGAATATATTGCAGCCGGTTATCATCGGTTTTATCATTGCCTATTTGTTAAATCCTATTATGATGTTCTTTGAACGAAGGATTTTGAAAGCCTTTTCCAAAACGAAAATGGATCAAGAGAAGCAAAATAAGATTGCCAGAGGACTTGCAACGGCGGGTGCTATGGTTATTTTTCTGGTCGTTATTGCGGTTTTGCTGATCTTGATGATTCCTCAGCTTGTGGCCAGCGTACAGGATCTGATTCTTACAATGAGCGATAAGATGGACAGCCTGATGAACTGGGTCAACCGGTTTGGCAAAGAGGGCGGCAAGCTGGAAGAGTGGGTAGGAAACCTGATTACGGAAGTCAGCGATTATCTTACCGAATGGCTGGAAGAAAAGGTGTTGAACCAGGAATTTATTGCTTCCATTACTACCGGGGTATACAGTGTGATCAAGACGATCCTGGATGCTGTGATCGGTCTGATCATATCCGTTTACATTCTTCTGAAAAAAGAAACTTTTATTGGGCAGGTTAAAAAGCTGATCTATACGATCTTTAAACCGCGCAAAGGAAATATTATCGTAGAAGTGCTTCGCAAAAGTAATTCGATCTTTGGCGGATTTTTTATCGGCAAGATCATAGATTCTATTATTATAGGGTTTATCTGCTTCGGCGGATTGTGGATCTTGCAGATGCCATATACCGTTCTGGTCAGTGTGATCGTAGGGGTAACCAATATTATTCCGGTGTTTGGCCCGTACATCGGCGCCATACCAAGCTTTATTCTGATCTTTTTGGTAAATCCGGTTCAGGGATTGTATTTCCTGATTTTCATTGTTGTATTACAGCAGGTGGATGGAAATATCATAGGCCCGAAGATTTTGGGAGACTCTACCGGGCTGTCGCCATTTTGGGTCATTTTTTCAATCCTTGTGTTTGGCGGATTATTTGGAATAGCCGGAATGCTGTTCGGTGTGCCGATATTTGCAGTTATTTATTATCTGGCGCGCAGGATAGTAGATCATTTCCTGCGGAAATATGGTATGCCCATTTCTTCGGCAGAGTTTGTCCGAATAGAGCGGATAGACCCAAAGACAAATGAAATTATTTATAAAGATCCACAGAAGAGAAAACGTTACGTGCCGATCAAAAAGGAACGATTCTGGAAAAGAAAAAAGCAAAATGATGCTGAGACAGAAGAGGAAAAAGAAGAAACAAAGAAGTAATAAAAATTTAAATTGACGCTATTTAAGATAGAAACAACGAAATTGAGAAACTGAATGGCTGATACGGATGAAATAAGATTGTATGAGGTGACAACGTGGATAAATACGAGTATAAACTGAAATTAGAACAATTAAAGAATCTGGTTGCGGCAGAGGATTATTCTACCGCCGGACAGATTGCGGATTCTATTAACTGGAGAAAAGTCCGTAATTCCAGTACTCTGTGTATGGTTGGAGATGTCTATGATCATCTTGGACGTTATGATGACAGTAAAGAAATCTATCTGATGGCATATGACCATTCGCCCATCGGCAGAAATATCGTATACAAGCTGACGGAAGTGGCGATCAAAGCAAAAAGTCTGGAGGAAGCAGAAGAATATTATAACGAATTTGCAGAGATCGCTGTAAATGATACAAAGAAATATATTCTTCGTTACAAGATCAGCCGCCTGAAGAATGAACCATTGGCGAACCGCATCAGCATTCTGGAAGAATTGAAGGAGAAAGAATACACGGAAGAATGGGCGTTTGAACTGGCATGTCTGTACCGTGATGCGGATGATATCGCGCGGTGTGTGGAGACTTGTGATGAACTGATCTTATGGTTTGGAGACGGCGAATATGTGGAAAAAGCATTGGAGCTTAAGATGAATTACGAACCATTGACAAAGGCCCAGGAAGAGAAATACCGCAGATTCCGCCAGAAGAAGGAAGCGGCTGCAGTACCGGAGGTAGAAGATCAAAAAGAAAATGTGGCGGATATTCTGACGAAGATTCCAACTGTTACAACGAATGCAGGTAAATTTAATACTGTGAATCTGCAGGAAGAGCTGAAAAAGAGCATGCAGCAGATCATGATCGCAACGGAAAAGGAAGCCGTATCCGATACGATGGATTCCATCAAAAAAATGGTAGAGGAAATCCCGCAGTTAAAGGTAGAAGAAGAGACTCCCGCAGCTGCAAAGCTGGATGAAGATGTGATTAATGAGCAGATCAACAATTCTCTGAAATCTGACTTTAAAGAATTTTTAGCAGAGGATGCGGACGGCCAGATCAGCCTGAATGTGCCTTCCTCTCCGTTGATTGAAAAGCAGATTACCGGCCAGCTCAGTATTGAGGATGTTCTGGCAGAATGGGAAAAGACAAAACGGGCGGCGGAGGCGGCCATGGCAGTCGCAGAGCAGAAAAAGCTTGAAGTGGCAAAGCGTAAAGCAATACAGGAAGCACAGGATCTGATCCGCAAGCTGGAAAATATAAGTCCGGAGCTGGAGTCCGGCGCAACACCGAAGGAGCTGATGAAGCAGGAGATTCTTGCAGCGGCTGAAAGCAATGAACCGGCAGCAGATACTGCGGAAGAGGAAGCAGACATCAATAAGGCATTGCTGGAAGAGATTGAAAAAATTGCAAAAGAGTCTACGGATATTGATAAGATATTAAATGGTCCTGCAGAGCCGGTGGCAGAGGAAATCACATCGGATGACGCAGAGACAGATAATACAGAGCCAGAACTTCCGGCAGAGGAAGCGGCAGAAGATGCGGTAACAGAGGAAGAAGATGCAGCGCTTGTTTCTGAAGAAGAGAAAAGTATTCCGGAAGCAGAGACAGTTGTGGAAGAGCAGCCAACAGAGCCGCAGGAGACAGAAGCGCCGCAGGAAGATCCCCCTGCTGTTGAGAAAAAATTGAAAGAGACTGTGACACAGGCGACAAAGATCATGCAGGAAAATGCAAATGTGGAGATCCCGGAAGTACCAGTGGAGATCCCGCTTCCTGATGATATTCTGGCAGAGACGATCGAGCCGGAATCTATTGAGGATGGCATAAAGCTGACAGAGGAACAGAGAGCGTTGTTCTCCTATTTCCTTCCTGTCCCGGGTATGGAAGAGCAGATTTGCCAGGTTCTTACCGGGTGTCTGTCACGAATCAAGACGATCACTTCTCTGACCGGAAACATTATCATCCAGGGTCCGGATGGCAGTGGCAAGACGGTACTGGCCGCAAGCTTGATCAAATGCATCCAGATGATCAATAAAGACGCAGAAGGCAAGATCGGAAAGATCAGTGCACAGGCATTGAATAAAAAGGATTTTGCAGCATTGGTTCCGAAGCTGCAGGGAGGATACCTGATTATAGAAAAGGCCGGAGATCTGCTGCCGGAAACCGTGGAGCGGATGTCCCGGGTTATGGAAGGAAATACCCAGGGCCTGGTCGTGTTGATGGAAGACCGAAAATCAAAGATCCGAGCAGTTCTGGAGAAGAATTACAGCTTCGCAAAGAAGTTTACGGAGCAGATTACCATACCGATTTTTACGATTGATGAATTGGTAGACTTTGGTAAAGCATATGCAAAAGAGATGGAATGCACGATTGATGAAATGGGCGTTCTTGCATTGTACAATCGAATCAATAACATTCAAAAGCTTGACAGGGCGACAACGCTGACTGAGGTCAGAGAGATCGTAGATCAGGCAATTGAAAGTGCTGAAAGCGGCGGCATCAAAAAGGCATTTGGGGTGCTGTTTTCGAAGAAATACAATGAAAACGATTTTCTGATCTTGCGGGAGAAGGATTTCGAAATATAGGAGGCGTCGTTATGGGGAATGTAACAGAGTACGATATGTACTTATTAGGACAGGGCACACACTATGACATTTATGAAAAGTTGGGGGCTCATCCGGGAAAATCAGGCAGAAAAAAGGGTGTATATTTTGACGTATGGGCGCCGAATGCAAAGAATGTGTGGGTCATCGGAGAATTTAATGGCTGGGATGAAACTGCTGATCCGATGGAGCGTCTGGAGCCAAATGGTGTTTATGAAGCTTTTATTCCGAAGGCAAAAGCAGGAGATATGTACAAATATCTTATTGAGACGCCAGACGGAACGAAGCTGTATAAGGCAGATCCCTATGCAAATTATGCGGAACTTCGCCCGGGTACCGCATCCAGAGTGGCGGATATCAGTAAGATCAAGTGGACAGACGATGCCTGGATGAAGAAAAGACAGGAGACAGAGGATGTATATGGACAGCCCATGTCTATCTATGAAGTGCATCCGGGTTCCTGGAAACGTCATCCGGGTACAGAGGAAGACGGTTTTTATTCCTATCGTGAACTGGCGGTTGCTCTGACAGAGTATGTAAAGGAAATGGGATATACTCATGTGGAACTGATGGGAATCTCAGAGTATCCTTTTGATGGTTCCTGGGGATATCAGGTAACCGGATATTATGCACCGACTTCACGGTATGGAACACCGGAGGACTTTGCATATCTGGTAAATTATCTTCATAAACATAAAATCGGTGTTATTCTGGACTGGGTACCGGCTCATTTTCCAAAGGATGCTCATGGCCTGGCAAACTTTGACGGAAGCTGCCTGTATGAGTATGCGGACAGCAGAAAGGGAGAGCATCCGGACTGGGGAACAAAAATCTTTGACTATGCAAAAAATGAGGTTAAAAATTTCCTGATCGGAAGCGCCCTGATGTGGATAGAAAAATTCCATATTGACGGTCTGCGCGTGGATGCAGTGGCTTCTATGCTGTATCTGGATTATGGGAAAGAAGACGGTCAGTGGGTAGCAAATGAATATGGCGAAAATAAGAATCTGGAAGCAATCGAGTTTTTTCGCCATCTGAACACATTGATCACAGGAAGAAATCCAGGTACTATGATGATCGCTGAGGAATCAACCGCATGGCCGATGGTTACCGGGGATGTGAAAGACGGCGGGCTCCACTTTACATATAAGTGGAACATGGGATGGATGCATGATTTCCTGGATTACATGAAGTTAGATCCGTACTTTAGAAAATTTAATCATAACAAGATGACATTTGCCATGAGCTACAATTACAGCGAAAAATATATTCTTGTGTTATCTCATGACGAGGTAGTTCATCTGAAATGTTCTATGATCAATAAAATGCCGGGACTGGAAGATGACAAGTTTAGAAATCTGAAAGTTGGATATGCTTTTATGATGGGACATCCGGGCAAAAAGCTGTTATTCATGGGGCAGGATATCGCACAGCTTCGTGAATGGAGCGAGGAACGAGAAGTAGACTGGTATGTACTGGAAGATCCGAGACATCAGCAGCTTCAGGAATTTGTAAAAGAGCTTCTTCATATGTATAAAAAATATCCGTCCATGTATTCCATGGATGATCAGCATGAAGGATTTGAATGGATCAATGCAAATGATGGAGATCGCAGTATATTCAGCTTTATCCGAAGAGGCAAGACAGGTCGAAATAATCTTTTGTTTGTATGCAACTTTACGCCGGTTGAAAGACCGGATTACCGTGTTGGTGTACCAAAAAAGAAACAGTATACTCTGATCTTGGATAGCGAGGAAGCCAGATTTGGCGGCAGCGGCGAGGAAAAACCTCTGGTTTATAAGGCTGAAAAGTCGGAATGTGATGGCAGAGAATTTTCCTTTGCTTACCCATTACCTGCATACGGAGTGGCTGTATTTAAGTTTTAAATAAAGGATTCGTATTTTAAATGGACGTTTTACGTAAGATTTTAACAGAACTATTAAGCATGGATGGAAATCTGTTGCTTTTCATACAGGATCATGTCAGAGTATCCTGGCTGACTCCCATATTGACACATCTAACAAAACTGGGAGATCACGGGGAAATCTGGATCGTGATAGGTATTCTTCTTTTGATACCGAAGAAGACCCGGAGAGCCGGTATTCTGTCATTACTGGCGCTATTGAGCGCACATTTGCTGTGTAATATGGTACTAAAAGATTATGTGGCAAGGGTAAGACCGTATGATGTGATAGAGGGGCTGCATTGCCTGATCGAAAGACCGACAGACTGGTCTTTCCCTTCGGGACATGCAATGACGGCGTTTGCTTCCGCAGTTGTGATCTTCAGGAGCAGACCGAAGCGTCTGGGAATACCGATTATGACGCTGGCATGTGTTATCGCATTTTCAAGGCTTTATGTAGGCGTCCATTATCCGTCTGATGTTATATTTGGAGCTGTGCTTGGTACTTTGATCGGATTGATCTTTTTCTGGATCTTTGGAGAGAAGAAATATAAGCAGAAGGCCAGAAGGGCAAGAAAACGGCGGAGACGTTAATAAAATATAAAAATGAGAAAAAATTGGCGTGAATGATGCAGCTCATTTGCGCTATTTTTTTCGTTCGAGGTCACAATAAGGGCATTTCGAGGTCAATATGTTTCCAAAAAATAGTTTTGTGGTATAATAAATCTATATTTATGAAGTGTGCAAAGCAGACTTTATAATATGAATTATCAGGTAAGGTAATAGATGATAAATATAGCAATTATAGATGATGAAAGAAATGTAGTAAACCAGGTTCAAAAGAAAGTAGAAATGGTGGTTGCCGGAGATAAAAAAATTTCTGTGTATACCTATACAGAGGCGGAGCGGCTGTTGAAGGACGTTTCATATGGAACCCGGTTTCATATTGTAATCAGTGATATAGAGATGCCAGGGATGGACGGGCTTGAGCTGGGGCAGAGACTGAAGAAGATATGGCCTAATATCTATCTTATATACAATACATATCATGCGGAGTATGCCATGAAAAGCTATAAGATAGATGCCTATCAGTATATCATGAAAGAAGAGATGGAAGCTTTGCTTCCTGAGATCCTGGAGCGTCTTATAAAAAGAGTAAAGAAAGAATTTAAAAACTTTGTCATTGTGGGAGATTCCATAGAACAGGAAAAAGTGTATTATGCCGATCTTCTCAGTATTCAGAAAGTAAAATCTGCCAAATACGTGGAATACCGTACCGCAGATAAGAGATTTCGGAAAAGGGTTACGATGAAAGAGGCCATGGATGGAGCGGAAAATCATGAATTTATTATGGTTGGACGGGGTCATGCAGTCAATATGCATCATATCAGAAAGATACACAATAATGTGATTACAATGGATAATGGAGAAACAGTCTCAGTCAGTTATACGCGGTTGGCAAAAATAAGAGAAGAGATCAATCGCCACTGGGGAGAATTATGCTAGATATATGTGTAAGACAAATTCTACTAACGGTTCTCTGTATTTTAGAAGTATGGATGTGTTTTAGGACAGCTTGCCTGGTCTTAAAAGGGGAGCGTATTCTTACCAAAATGCAGAGAACCGGGATTGTGCTCGGCAGTCTGGTCATCGGGCTGACGCTGGGATATAACAGAAATCTGTTGTTTTTTTCTGATCAAATGTGGATGCTTATGATGGCAGCTGTAGGTATATGGATCTGTGTGTTGATAAGATACCGGCTGGTGTTGGTTGCGGAAATAGTAGTCTTGTTTTTGACTGTTGTCGCATTGATGGACTTCTTTTTTGCCTTTTTATGTATGAGTTATTTGCGGGAGTCCTTCTGGGGTCAGGTATACTATCGGGCAATGTCCTGGTGGACGATTTTGATTTTCATATGTACCAGAGGAGTTGTTTTCGGAATATTTTTGTACATAAATAAGCATCTTAGTTCCGGAAAGGACATGATTAGATTTTGGAAAATATTGCTTCCGGTTTGCATTATCATGTGTGTACTGGTTCGCTTTTTTAGAATATTATTGTTGGTAATCGCTGAGAGCGTATTTGATATGCGGGCATGGTCTGTGGGGATAGCGTTACTGTCCTGTTTGATACTATTACTGTTTTTTGTACTTTTTTTGCAAAAAAGCGGCGCCTTGCAGGATGAAAACAAAGTTTTGCGTGTCAGGGATGATTTACAGAAACGGCGGTATCAAGAGTTAGAGGAACAGCATGGAGAAAGCCGGCGGGTCATTCACGATATTAGAAATCATATCATGTTGCTGCAGGGCTTGTGTGAAAAGCAGGATCTGTCAGGCATATCCGGATATTTAAAAGAAATGGCTGGTATGTTTCAGACCAGTACATCCAACAGATGGACAAACAACGATATTTTGAATATCATTTTAAATCAAAAGATACAGGAAGCCCAGAATGCGGGTATAGAGATGAAGATCCAATCCATTGGATATTTAAGAATGCCTTTTGATGAGAGCGAGATTGTATCTCTGTTTGGGAATCTCCTGGATAATGCGATTGAAGCATGTCGGAAGGTGCAGAGCAGAGAGCGGTTAATCGAAATAAGGATTGATCAAAAACAGGACATGATCTATCTGAAGGTTATAAATAGTGTGGAAAAGGAACCTGTTATAAAGAATAATTACATTGCATCTACGAAAAGGGATAAAAAGGCCCATGGTTATGGATTGAAGAATATTCGGCGGATCGTGGATAAATACGATGGTGTGATGGTTATGGAGACAGTTGATTATAAATTTTATATTTATATATCTTTTTTTATGACATCAGGAGAGGAGGAGTAGCTACATGGAACATAAGAGTGTTTATGAATTTGCCGGAGATCTTAATAAAGAACTGGTTGAATTTAAGAAAAGTGTTTCAGACAAGGAGAGAATGGACGAAAGATATTCCACAACAGCAAAATGTGGAACACTTCTTACATTATATTGCTGTTAATAAAATTTGTATAACATTTTGTAAATGAAACTAAAAGAATAAAACGTGTCAAAACCTCGCATAGGCTGAAGTATTTGAAAAGTACTTCAGCCTGTGTTGTTTTATAGGAAGAGTAAGGCAGAACATATTAGAGAGAAAATGCTGCACGGATAATATAACGATACTGTTTTAGAAAAATTCGAGGTCAGTAGAAAAGCGTTTCGAGGTCACATGGTTGAAAAATGAAAGATATATTTGATAAAATAATATTACAATTAAATTTACGTAAATTATAAATTGAATATGATGCAAAAAGAGTTAGAAGCTGTTGAAATAAAAAATAAATCTGATTTATTATGGCAGCTATCCCCAAGATTAT
>CAZLZX010000096.1:0-9511 GCA_964564095.1 uncultured Eubacterium sp.
GTTTTTTGTTGGTCTTTACTTGACACAAGCAGAAGGACAGGTATTTGGCATTGGATGTCAGATCTTTACGATTGCGGGACCTGTTATTCTATATGGAATTTTTACCAGTTGGGTATTAGGATTGATCTATTGGATCTTAAAATGTGCAGGAGTGGTATAAGACGCTCCTGCACATTTTTTGCTTTGTGAAATGCCGGATGGCAGAATGATGATTTATAAGCCCATACGGCTTTTTTTCTCTTCGCTTATTTTCTCTATAAGTCTTTTTAATTCTTTCTTGGCATTATCCTTTTTCCATGCGGCAATAACCCCGCTGTTTGTATGAATCAGCGGGCGGAACTGCAGGAAGTGCAGGGAAGGATTCTGATATTCCCGGAAATTTCTGTCACAGATAAAAATATCGTTTTCTCCGATCAGGTTATAGGGCAGAGAAATCGCATTTGTCGTGTAGCGGATGAAATGAGGCTGAAAACCGTGCTGTTTGCATAGATCTTCTATCATTCCGCAGTAGCTGGGAGTATACAGCGGCGAGATGCTGACGAACTGGCAGTTCTTCAGATCTGATACCTCCAAAAATTCCTTGTCCGTCAGAGGATTTGCAGGCAGCATACAGACACTGTGGTTACAGATATTTAAGATGATGGAATCAAAGGCGTCTGCGTCAAGCTGCTCTATGTCATACAGGACGGTAAATGCCAGATCCAGGTTGCCGCTGATCAGATGTTTACGGATTTCCTGGGCAGGATAGGCATTAACAGAAATATTGACATTAGGATTTTCCCGCATAAATTTACGTATGATAGGAGATGTGATCTTTTCGGAATTGTGGGAGTCCAGGACGCCTATGGACAGAGAGTGGGCGTACCCTCCCTGCAGGATCCTGCATTCATCTACGGATTTTTCAATATCCGTTAAAAGAAGTCTCCATTTTTTATATAGATGCTGTCCGGCCTCTGTCAGATACAGCCGCTTGTGATTCCGGATAAAGAGCTGAACATCCAGCGTTTTTTCCAGAGATGATATCGTTTTGCTCAAAGTGGACTGGGTCGTGTATAAGTGCTGCGCCGCATTGGTAAAGCTGTTGCAGGATGCCACTTCTATAAAATAATACATTTGAAGTGTACTGATACGTAAATATTCTTGTTGAGTCATAATGCTTGCCTTTCCGTAAAATATCGTTTTGGGGCTGCCCGAATGAGCTGTGAAAGAGGATAACGGGCTTCCCCGGAAGGGTTGGTTCATAAATTTGCGAACATATTACTTTCAGTATATAGAAAATCGGGTTTTTGTTCAATCATTCTAACTGGATATGGGGTTGGTTTTTGCAGGAAAAAAACGAATCAATGAAGTTATTTTTGGAATGAAGTAAAAAAAAGAAACCTTATTTTCCCTTCTGGCCGGCAAGAAATTGCACGTATGGAATTGCTGTTTGTCATTAAGATGTAAAACCATTCCAAAATCGAATGATGTCGGGAATTTTGTTCGCTTTCTTATGGGAATATTTATCGGTATGATACTGACATGAAAAAAAGAAAGATAAAAGGAGAAGAACAATGATTCAAAAATTAACAGAGGTAAAACTGAATGTGCGTCCGATCTTTATCGGACTGCAGCACCTGTATCAGTATGAGGGCCCATGCCGGTTTGGAAAAGGAGAGGAGCTGGAGCCGGAGTACGACACCCTGATGAACCAGGAGCTTTACAAAAATTTCAAGGCAGATGTGGCAGATCATATGCCGGAGTGTGTGAATCTGTTAGATCCGATCTATGTGGAACGTGACGACTGGTTTTTAAGCCGCGAGGAAATGTTTGAAAAAATGGCGGAGGGAATGGACAATGTAGACTTTTATCTGTTCTCTTTTGGTATCGGACGGGGAGATATCTATCTGGAGTTTGCACAGCGTTATCACAAGCCGCAGGGTGTTATGCCGGTACAGTGCTGTGAGGCCGCAGTAAATACATCGGCAGTGAGAAGCAGAGGCTTTGAGGCATATGCATATCGCAATTGGGAGGATCTTACCACTCATATGCGTGTGTTGAGAACGAGAAAAGCATTGGCAATGACCAGAGTAATGGTTGTATCCCGATTCAACTCCTCACGTTCCTACAGCTCATCCGATAACTTTATTGATTTGAATGCGGTGACGGAGAAATTCGGCGTACAGTTTCGTTATGTAAACCTGCATGAGTTCATGGATCAGCTTCATGTGGCAGACCCGACCGCAAATCCCACGCTTCCGGGAAGAAAAGCAAACAATCTTACGGAAGAGGATATGAAGAAAGTGGAGCAGCTTGCGGATGAGTTGATCGCCGGGGCAAAGGAAGTGCGCATGGAGCGTGAAATGGTCATCAAGACTCTGAAGGGTTACGCTCTGACCCAGAAGTTATTAGACTACTATGGATGCAACGCATACACCATGCCATGTCCGGATTGCTGTTCTACCAGAAGATTAAATCAGGAACAGCTTACGTTCTGTATGACGCATTCCTTAAACAATGAGCAGGGGATTCCTTCTGCCTGTGAGATGGATATCAATTCTGTTCTTGCAATGGCGCTCATGGAGAGTCTTTCCAATAAAGCGGTATATATGGGAAATGCAAATCCGGTTGTATATAATAATGGAAAAATGATTCCGCTTCAGGGCTTTAGCGATGAAGATTTGAAAAATGCAACGGTGGAAAAAGACAATCTGTATCTGATCTTTCATTCCACGCCGAACCGTAAGCTTCACGGATACGACAGGGAAAATGCATCCTATGGTCTGGCTCCATTTGCTTATAGCGGATTTGGAGCAACCTTCCGATATGATTTCTCTCAGGATGCGGGGCAGGAGATCACGATGGTGCGTATCGCTCCGGATGCAAAGAAAATGTTCGTGGGGAAGGGAAAAATTGTGGCAGGTTCCGGTTATGACCGTATGAACTGTGATCAGGGATTCTTCCTTGCACTGGAGAATCAGGAGGATTTCTTCTATAAACATATTAATTTTGGAAACCATCTTGTGGTTACATATGGAGATTACAAGAGAGAATTAAAGATGCTCGGAGACGCCCTGGGGCTGGAGGTAGTCTTTGCTTAAGTTAAAAAAACGGTTTCGCATGAAAAGAGTTTCTCACAAGCATGGGAAGGAACTCTTTTCAGATATTGAAATTTTATATTGCAGAAGGGGAATATTATGAACAAAAAAAGTGAGTTATTTGGATTTGGAAAAGGTTGGGGAACCATTGTCTATTGTCTTTTGATGTTCTGGTTTTATGCCGGAATGGTAAACGACAGCTCCAACATCGTAGCGCCGGCGGTAGCAGAAAAACTTGGTATTCCGGCAGGAAATGTGTTAAATATGGGAACGGTAGCCGCCATGGTAGGTGTTGTTTTCTTCTTTATCATGGGAGCGGTAAATCGAAAGATTGGTCCCCGCATCACTTCCTTTATCTGTCTGATTCTGGCAGGCGCAGGGTATTTTGGAATGGGACATGCGAATAGCCTCATTCAATATGCCGTTTCCCTGTGCATATGTACCATTGGGGCTATGAGTGCAGGTTATATTGCCGGAGGCGCTTTCGTGGCGCAGTGGTTCCCGAAGAAAAAGGGAATTGTAATGGGCTATACCACGATGGGGCATAATATGGCAACGGGCTTCTTTGTGCCGCTGATCACGGTGTTGGTAGCAAGACTTGGGGTTACGAATGCAGTCGTGATTCCCGCCGTATTGGTAATCATTCTGGCAGTTGTCGGATTGTTTCTCATAAGAAATACGCCTCAGGAAAGAGGAATCAATCCCGATAATGTATCTGATGAAGTGTATCGAGCAGAATATTTCAATGAAGACTTGGATGAGGACGGCGGCTGGACCGTAAAGAAGCTCTTTTCCAGAAAAACCTTCTGGCTGGTGGCTGTTGCCTCCGGCGGCTTCCAGTTTGTATCCACCATTATCATCACACAGCTCGTAGTGCGTAATCAGGAGGTTGGATTTACACAGGCTCAGGCAGTTGGCATCATGACCATTCTGGCTTTTGCAGGAATCGTTGGCTCCTGGATCATAGGAGCTCTTGACCAGAAGTTCGGAACGAAAAAGACAATGATCTTCTTTGGAATCTGGTATGCGGCGGCATTATTGCTGGAGGTTACGGAGATCCGTGCGCTGGTAATTGTGTTCCTTGTAATGTTTGCGCTGGCATTAGGCGGATCGGCGAACTTTACCACATCCCTTCCGGCGGCGGTATTCGGCAGACACGGGTTTAAAAAGGTAAACAGCGTGCTGTTTCCGATTCAGGCGCTGGTTTCCTCCTTTGGATTCTGTGTCAACGGAAATGTATTAAATGCCACAGGAAACTTAAGGATGTCTTACGTGATTGCGGCAATTGCTTCCATCGTTGTGGTTATTATTGTGTTGTTTATCAACGAGCATGAATATAACCGTGATTTTATTACTGAGGCGGAAGCAGAAAAATTTACCAAAGAACTGAAACGAATGTAAAGAGAGAACGGCATGTCAATTATTAAAAATAAGAATATCTTTCTGTTCTATCGGGAACAGGCAGCAAACTATATAAATGAGATAAAAAATACATCTTTCAAAAATGGAATAGAACTTCATACCCTGTTATATCCTTATATTTTGTGCAAGTATTCTTTGCTGGGCGATTGTGAAGATATTTATGATTTGAATACATTGGCAGAGATGAGCGTGGCAAAGACGATACGACTGACGAAGACGGATGCTTTTAAAGCAGACAGCTCGGCTTCCTGTGAAGGAACGACATCTGCCATGAATAAACAGGTTTTGCTTTTAATGGCGCTTCAAAAAGAACTTGGCATCAGTTTTCCGAAGGAAATCACTGCAGACCTGACGGATACGAAAAAAATTTCAGATGCAGTGTACCAGCAGATGCAAGCGTGTACTGGCAGAAACAGAGGTGTACCGGCGGAGGGGATATGTTGACGGAAACAGAGGTGTACCGGTGGAGGGGATATGTTGACGGAAACAGAGGTGTGCTGATAGAGGGGATATGTTGACGGAAGCGGTATAACAGTTACAGTGAGTTGGTTGACTACGATAGGAAATGAGGTTAGAATAAAGCCATGGTTTAGGATCGTTTAGGAGGAATTACGATGCAGTATCTGGCAGAAAGTGTTCGGAAGGATTTTCCGATTTTAGAACAGAAAATATATGGCAAGCCTTTGATCTATCTGGACAATGCAGCTACCACACAGCTTCCGGTTCAGGTCATCAATAAGCTTACGGAGCATTATACAAAATACAATGGAAATGTTCATCGTGGAAATCATTATTTGAGCGAGCAGTCCACGATAGCTATGGATATGGCGAGGGATAAAGTAAAGGATTTTTTAAATGTGAAGGATACCGGGGAGATCGTATTTACCAGCGGCGCCACAGAGGGAATCAATTTGGTTGCCCAGAGCTTTCTGCGTTATCGTCTGAAGCCGGGAGATGTTGTGCTGGCATCTGAGCTGGAGCATCACTCGAATTTTGTGGTATGGCAGCAATTATGCAAGGAATTAGGCGCGGATTTTCAGGTCATTCCAACTGTTGACGGGGAACTGGATATGGATGCTCTGGAAGGTATGCTGAATGAAAACGTAAAATTTCTGGCAGTGACACAGGTTTCCAACGTGACGGGAACAGTCGTAGATACAAAAAAAGTCATGGAAATGGCACACGCCTATGATATTCCGGTGTTGATCGATGCAGCTCAGTCCATGCGGCATGTTGTATTTGATATGACGGTGTTCCCCTGTGATTTTCTGTGTTTTTCCGGGCATAAAATGATGGCGCCTACCGGTACAGGAGCAGTTTACATCCGTAAGAAATGGATCGATGAGATGAGACCATATCGGTTTGGCGGCGGTATGGTGGACGTGGTAACAGCCGTTGATACGACATTTGGCGATCTGCCTTTCAGAATGGAGGCGGGTACGCCGAATTATAGCGGCATTATTGCGCTGGGGGAAGCGGTAGATTATCTGCGTCAGATTGGGTTGTATAGGATTTTAACCTATGAGAAGAAGCTGATCATGCATCTGGAAAACCGACTGGCAGAAGTGCCGGAGGTGCATATCCTCGGAAATCCGAAGGAGAGAGCTGGCGCAGTCTCATTTACCGTGGACAACCTTCATCCGTATGATCTGACAAGCTTTCTGGATAAGGGCGGCGTGGCGCTGCGCAGCGGGCATCATTGCGCACAGCCCATCATGGCAAGATTTCAGATATCCTCTGCATTGCGGGCATCGATAGCCTTTTACAATATGATACAGGAGCTGGATGATTTTGCAGAGCTTCTGGAAAAGACGATTTCAATACTGAAAAAATGGAGCTGATGTAATGGGATATGATGAAAATAGCAGGGAACCGTTCCGGATGATGCAGATGGAGTTGACGAGTCGGACATGATGAACATGTATGGGATGGAAGCAGACATGATTGCTAAAGAAGAAATAAAGAATCATGTAGAAAAAGATATGTTGGATGACCGTCTGTCCATACAGGAGGAACAGGAAGAATTTATCCGTGACTTTAATGAATTGGATGACTGGATGTTTCAGTATAGCTGTCTGCTGGAGCTGACAGCGGATATGGAGCCTTTGAAAGAGGAGGAAAAGTCGGAAGAAAATCTGATTTCAGGCTGCCAGGCGAAGCTGTGGATCGTGCTTTCCTGTGAGGACGGAGTGATATCGGTCAGAGCTGACAGCGAGGCTTTGATCGTAAAAGGGATCGTGGCTGTAATTGTTGCATTATTTCATGGACATGCACCACGGGAGATCTGCGATGCAAAGATCGATTTTTTAGAGAGGACATCCTTAAAGCAGCAGATTTCTACGGATCGGTTTGCAGGGATGCAGAGTGTGATACAAAAGATACAGGAATTTGCCGGAAAGTATCTGTAATAGGATGTAAGAAATATTTGGGGCGGCTTAATAAAGCCGCTCCCTTTTTATAATATTTAAGGCTGGTCGTTTTAGAAAAATTTTAAATAAAGAAATTTTACTGGATAAGTAGGGCTTCTCAAGGATCCGTGTTTATCCCATATCCGAATCAAAATTGTACAATGCGTGCTAGCCATTAAGCTATTGTTTTGGTACAATGATTAATATTGAAAAATAAGACCAAAGGACTACCGATCATGGAGGAACAAAGTCAAAAAAAGATACGGCAGCAGGAAATGGCAAAAGAACTTCTGCAGCTTACCAGAAGTCATTTATTGATGCATTTTCGGTTTTTGGCTCAGGCAGTATCAGGGCTGCGTCTGGAAGAAAAAGAAGATGTGAGATTTGCCTGTGACGGAAAGCGTTTATACTATTCGCCAAAGGCGATCCTGCAGTATTACAAAAATGAAAAAACATATGTGAATCGTCTGTATCTTCACTGCATGCTGCACTGCATGATGCAGCATATGTATGCGAAAGAGACATATCAGGGTGTTTACTGGAATCTTGCCTGTGACATTGCGGTGGAGTCTATTTTGCTGGATTTAAACAAACCATTTCTGGCATCCTATCGCGATGGCGGTCAAAAAGCAGTGTTGGAACAGATAAAAGGACAGATCCCGGCTATGACAGCAGAGGTAATCTATCATCATTTTAAGAAAAATCCGCCTTCGGAACGTGATTTGGAAGCTATGCTAAAGATTTTCGAGGTGGATGATCATGCAGGCTGGGCAGCAGGCACACGGATGGAAAAAGAATCGGATGATGAGTCTCAGGATGAACAAGAAGAGCGTTCAGATATGGAAAATGATGCCCAGAAAAAGCAGTGGGAGAAGATCTGCCGCCGGGCTCTGATAGAGTTAAAAGATTTTCAGAAAAATTCCGATCAGGAGTTGGATGCGCTGATACAAAATCTGACTGCGGTAACAAGGACAAAATATGATTACCGGCATTTCCTGGAACGCTTTTTCTCCTGGCATGAAACCATGCAGATCAATACGGAAGAGTTTGATTACATTTTTTACACCTATGGATTAAAGCTGTATCAAAATGTCCCGTTGATCGAGCCGCTGGAGTATAAAGAGGACAAGCGGATCAAAGAATTTGTCATTGTCATTGATACTTCTGCATCGGTCAAGGGCGAAGTGGTACAGATGTTTTTGCAGCATACATACAATATTCTGATGCAGCGTGAGAATTTTTTCTCAAAAGTCAATCTGCATCTTATTCAGTGTGACAGCAGGATCCAGGAGGATGTCAGGATCACGAGTCCGGAGCAGATTCAGGATTACATTGATCATCTGGAAATCAAAGGATTGGGAAGGACAGATTTTCGTCCGGCTTTTGCGTATGTGGAGCAGATAAGGGCGGCGGGAGAACTGAAAAATTTGTCCGGGCTTTTATATTTTACGGATGGAGAGGGAATTTATCCGGGAAAGAAGCCGGAGTTTGAGACGGCGTTTGTATTTTTAGAGAATCATTTTAAAGAACCGCAAGTACCGGCGTGGGCGATACGAATCGTCTTAAGTGAGGAAGAGTTGATGGAAGGGTAATTCTTCGGGCTGGAAGAGCTGATAGAAAGACAGTCTTAACACGGAAGCGTTACGGAAAATAAATATTTGGGAGCAAAGATATAAGTAGTATGAATACGAATTTTGAGATCACGTCAGGGATATTGGTCAAGTATCTGGGACGGGAAAAGGATATAGAGATTCCGCAGGAAGTCAGAGAAATCGGGGATAGTGCGTTTTACGGATGCAATACGGTTGAAACAGTAGCGCTGCCAAAGGGAATGAAAAATATTGGAAGAAGCGCTTTTGCAGAATGCATGAATTTGCGTAGAGTCATTTTCCCGCAGGGGTTGGAAGTGATTTCCGATGCGGCATTTGAACATTGTCCGATGCTTGAAGAAGCGCTTTTGCCGGACAGTGTACAATATATTGGGAGAACCGTTTTTTCTAAGTGCAATTCACTGAGAACAGTCCGGCTGCCGAAAGGGCTGCAGGTTATTTCTCATGGAATGTTCATGGGAGATGTCAGTTTGACGCAGCTTGAACTGCCTGATTGTGTAACGGGAATGGAGGATTTTGCTTTTTATTTTTGCAAATCTTTGGAAGAGCTGGTGCTGCCGAATCTTGTCGTAGATGTGCGGCCTCATACGTTGTATGGCTGTACGGGGTTGAAAAGAGGCTATATTGCGGGGATCAATCTGGCTCGTTATGGACAGGAGGAAAGTCAGCTGTTTTCTTTACTGTATCTGACTTCAAAAGAAAGATATTCGTACTGGGAAGCGCAGCTTTATGAAATGTTTATCCGGGAATATAAGGGAAAAATGTGCAGAAAGATTTTAGATTCCAAAAGCTATGAGGCGTTGAACGGTTTGATGGAGCTGGATATTTTGGATGAGGATGATATGGATGCGTGGATCGAAATGTCAAGAGCATCAGGAGATATTGAATTTACAGCAAAATTATTGCAATATAAACAGAAATTGTTTTCAAAAAATGAAGACATGTGGGAGATATAATGAATATTAAAGAAGCAAAACAGCAGATCAAAAAAACA
>CAZLZX010000097.1:0-9509 GCA_964564095.1 uncultured Eubacterium sp.
CCCATGGCATCCTTCAGAGCATCAAATCTTGCCTGTTTTGTGATAATTGTAATCTTTGTAATACTGATATCACTGCCCATAGCAACAGACGGATCTGCGGAACGTACCTGTACGGGAACTGCTTCGTCCGGAGATACTGCATTGACCGGAAGCTCTCCTGATGCCTCGGCAATACGAAGCTCCTCAATAACAGAACCGCCAAAGTTGTTTACATTGGATGCAAGCGCAAAATCTGCATATGCACTTACAAGACCATGCTCTACCTGATCCAGACCTGTGATCTCTTCTTCTCTTGTTACACGAAGTCCCACAGTTGCTTTAATAATAATGAATGCGATCGTAATTGTTACTGCTGCCCATGCTACTACGGTTACGATACCCAAACACTGGACACCCAACAGCTTCACGCCGCCGCCGTAGAACAGACCAATCATTTCTGTTCCTCCGCGATCTACAATACCATATCCCGGAGCAGATGGAGTTGCAAATAAACCAACTGCGATCGTACCCCAGATACCGTTCATGAAATGAACTGCCACTGCACCTACCGGGTCATCAATATGGAGTTTGTGATCCAGCAGCCATACGCCAAAGTTTACTAACAATCCTGCTACTGCACCAATAATGAGGGCTCCAAAGCAATCTGTAACATCACAGGGAGCTGTAATCGCTACCAGACCTGCCAATGATGCATTCAGACACATAGAAACATCCGGTTTCCCGTATCTGATCCAGGTAAAGAACATACATACAACAGTTGCCACTGCCGGAGCTACCGTTGTGGTAAGAAATACGGAGCCAAGCTGTTCCACAGATGTGCAGGCAGCTCCGTTGAATCCATACCAGCCAAACCAGAGAATGAAACATCCCAAAGCGCCGAGTGCAATATTATGTCCGGGAATCGCATTGACTTTTCGTACTCTGCCCTTTTCATCCTTTGAGAACTTGCCAAGACGTGCACCAAGCATTTTTGCTCCGATCAATGCACAGATACCGCCAACCATATGGATCGCACAGGAACCTGCGAAATCATGGAAGCCAAGCTGCGATAACCAGCCGCCGCCCCAGATCCAGTGAGCTTCGATCGGATATATGAGTGCGGAAATAACCGCCGAATAAATACAGTAGGATAAAAATTTCGTTCTCTCTGCCATAGCGCCGGACACGATCGTAGCCGTTGTGGCGCAGAACACAAGGTTGAAAACAAAATTTGAAAAATCAAAATTTGAGTAAGCGGTAAAAATATCAAATCCCGGTTTTCCGATAAAACCGATCAAATCCTCTCCAAGCAATAATGAAAAACCGATCAGAATAAACATGACTGTACCAATACAAAAGTCCATCAGATTCTTCATCAAAATATTACCGGTATTTTTGGCTCTTGTAAAACCGGCCTCCACCATGGCAAATCCCGCCTGCATCCAAAATACCAATGCTGCGCCGATCAGAAACCAGACACCAAACAAATGCTCATTGACCATTGAAATAATCTCGTTAGTCATAACTTTCCCTCCTTAATTACAAAAAGATCTGTTAATCTTTTTTCTGCGAACCAAATGTCATTTAAATGTCATTTCATTCGCATTTCCAGAAAACAAAAAAGCGTATTATCTGCTGCTAGCTTACAGATAACACGCCTTTGTGTTTCGATTTTCAAAAGAAAAAGGCACTACGATGTTTTGTCGCAGCGCCTTTGCTTTTGATAGATGTATTTTATATCCACTTTTAAAATAAGTCAACGGAATTTCTAAATATTTTCTAAATTCAGCAATTTGTTAATTTTGTTGCAATTCAGTGTGAAATTTTAGGCATATTTACCATATAAATCCAGTTCTTATCTGAAATCTCCGATGATATATTGGAAAGCCAGAAGCATTTCTTATCTCTGACACAGCTCCGGTTCCTGATATTTTTCAATAATATGTTCATACAAGGTCTGCACCGCAGGCGCCATAAAATTCGGATTCCGCACGGATATTCCGATGATCCGATAAGCAGCGGGCTCCGTCCGGTACATATCTACGGAGTATGGGATATCATTCATAACCAGCTTCGGCATAATGCAGATGCCGAATCCCTCTGCCACAAAAGCAATGGTAGACAGATCATCCACTACATGGTATGCAGTCTGTACATTCAAATTGTTTTCATGAAGAAAATTCTGAATATCCGCATCCGTAGTTTCCATCTGGGATACAAATACCTTGTCCTTCATTTCCGCAATCGTCATACATTCCGTAGACGGATCCTTGGGGAATCCTTTCGGCACAACGCACAGCAGAGGATCACGATATAATGGTTCGATCGGCAGGTCTTTGGCACTGGACATGGAAAGGAAGCCCATATCCACAATACCATTTTTGATCCAGTATTCCACGTCCGCATAGGTTCCCTGATAAATCTCCAAACTGATGCCCGGATATTCCCTTGCGAAAGAATGTATGATATCTGTCATCCAGTTCGTGCATACACTGGAAAAGCATCCCACCTTGACTACGCCCTGCTGCAGGCCATTCAACTTGGATACCGCCTGATTCAGACTCTCCTCGCTGTTTAATACGGCATTGATGTAAGGCTGCAGCGTTTCTCCATAATTCGTGAGAGATATCCCGTTTTTGCTTCTCGTAAATACGGAAAATCCCAGTTCCTGTTCCATAGCTGTGATCGCATGGCTGACCGCCGACGGCGTCAGATTCAATGTCTGGGCAGCCTTACGAAAGCTTCCCTGCTCCACGACTGCCTGGAAAACCTGATAAGATAATAAGGTCATTTAGCTCCTCCCTATCAGCCCGGCACATCAAAACTCACTAACGTGCACACTTGTATAATAAGTCTTCCCAACGACGATCCACTTCTGCCTGGAACTGCTCTAACAAGTCCTCATTTCCCGGCTTAAATAAATGTTTAAAACGTCCCTGTTCCCGAAGGAAATCTTCAATCGGAAGCTTTTTCTTCGGCTCATAGTTCAAGATCCACTTTCCATGATCCACCTCAAACAACGGCCAGTAACAGGTATCTACTGCCAGCTTGCAGATCTTCATAATGTCTGCGGTGTCATATCTCCAGCCTCTTGGACACGGCGCCATAATATTTAAGAAAGCTGCGCCTTCTGTATAAATGGCCTTCTCTGATTTCTGATGAATATCGGAAAACGTACTCAGAAGTGTCGTCTGAGCCACGTATGGAACATCATGATCTGCAATAATGCTTGCCAGATCTTTTCTGTTCTGCATTTTACCGTTTGACTGGGAGCCGACCGGAGTCGTGGTCGTATCCGCATACATCGGCGTTGCAGAGGAACGCTGAATACCCGTATTCATATATGCGCCGTTATCATAGCACACATATACCATATCATGATTTCGCTCCATAGCGCCGGAAAGCGACTGAAAACCGATATCATAGGTGCCGCCGTCTCCGCCGAATGTAATAAACTTAAAGGTCTGATCTGCCGGAAGCTTTCCACGCTTTTTCAATGCCTTATAAGCAGCTTCCACACCGCTCAGTGTGGAACCGCCATTCTCAAACGCATTGTGAATATAGCTGTCCTCCCAGGCTGTATATGGATACATAAAGGAGGATACCTCCAGACAGCCGGTAGCATTTCCGATTACCGCCTGATCCCCTTCATGGAGCGCCCGAAGCACGGCTCTGACTGCAATGGTCGCACCGCATCCTGCGCACATTCTGTGTCCCGGAGCCAGACGTTCCGGCTTACTCATTACTTCTTTAAAATTATATCCGCTCATATCTGCCTCCTATTTTCTAAGTCCAATATATTTAAACTGCTCTACCGGAGCGCCATTCTCTACAATATCCGCAAGCTCCTTAAATACGTCCGCAGCCTCTTCTACGGTAAAGTCGCGTCCGCCAAGTCCGTAGATATAATTCACTGCCTCAATCATCACTTTATTCTGATATAACGCTGCTGTCACTTCACTTCCGAGGACGCCGCCGTTACCATTGTAACTCTCACAACGGTCTAAAATAGCTACTGCCTTGCAGTTTTTCAATGCCTCTGCAATCTCCTTTGCCGGAAACGGACGAAATACACGAAGCTTTAAGATACCGGCTTTTATGCCTGCCTCCCGAAGCTCATCCACAGCATTTTTAGCCGTACCTGCCGCAGAGCCGATGATCAGCATGATGTAATCTGCATCTTCTGTCCTATACTCTTCAAAAAATCCATATTGTCTTCCGGAAATTTTGGCGAACTCATCTGCCACATCCAAAATGACCTGTTTGGAATTTTCCAGAGCGATCAGCTGATTTTTCTTTCCTTCCATAACATAGTTGGAAACAGCATACGGTCCCACAGACATCGGTTTTCCCGGATTCAATAAATATTCCTCCGGCTCATATTCGCCTACAAACGCTTTTACCACATCATCTTCCAAAAGCTCAATATTTTCCACTGCGTGGCTGGTAATAAAACCGTCCTGACAGATCATGATCGGCAGTCTTACATCTTTATGCTCTGCGATTCTGTAAGCCTGTACAAAATTGTCATAAGCCTCCTGATTATTTTCCGCATAGATCTGAATCCATCCGGTATCTCTCGCACCCATACCATCGGAGTGGTCGCAGTTGATATTGATCGGACCTGACAGGGTACGAAGCGCCAATGCCAAAGCTACCGGCAAACGGTTGGAAGCTGCTAAAAGAAGCTCCTCCCACATAAACGCGAGACCAGCGGAAGATGTGGCTGTCAGAGTACGCGCTCCCGCTGCGGATGCGCCGATAGCCGCGCTCATGGAAGAATGCTCACTCTCTACGGGAATGAATTCCGTATCGATTTCTCCGTTTGCTATGTAAGATGATACCATCTGCGGAATCTCTGTGGATGGAGTGATCGGAAACGCCGGCATAACGTCCGGATTGATCTGTTTGATTGCATAGGAAACCGCTTCATTTCCTGACATACGTTCTTTGATTGCCATTATTCCACACCCTCCTTCATCGTAATCGCCCCAAACGGACATACCCTGGCGCAGATACCGCAGCCCTTACAATGGTCAAGGTCGAATCCGCTTCTCTTTCCTGCTGTGACAGGAATACTGCTGTCCGGACATACCGGAGCACAGAGCAGGCACTGTTTACATTTATCTGCATGATAAACCGGGGTATTATTTCTCCATTCTCCGGTATTGAACAATTTAGATGTTCCTGCTGCACAGATACGCATACCCTCTGTCATGCCGGTATGCGGTGTATGTTCATTTATATTCGTAATATCTGTTCTCATCTTATCCTCCTATGATACGGCATCAAACGCCATCTCAAGCGCTTTCATATTTCCATCGATCACTTCCGGCTTCTTAGCAAATTTATGCTCATAAGAAGCTCTCATCTCTCCGAGAAATACATCCTTTTCCATTACCTGGCTGGTAGCTACCACAGCAGCAAGCATCGGGGAATTCGGGAAATATTTTCCCAAAGCCTCCTCGGAAATCTTTCTGGCATCTACGGTTACCACTCTGCCTTTGTAACCGTTCAGCTGCGGCTTGATCTCATCGGCGCTCTTATCTGTATTGACTACAATCGCGCCTTCCTCTTTCAAACCGGCTGTCACATCCACGGAATGCAGCAAGGTTTCATCAACTACCACTACAAAATCCGGATCATAAATATTGGAATGTACGCGAATCTGGTCAGCGCTGATACGATTGTAAGCTGTAATCGGCGCTCCCATACGCTCCGGACCATATTCCGGGAAACCCTGTACATATTTTCCTGTTTTAAAGGCTACATCTGCCAGCAGAAGCGCAGCCGTTTTCGCTCCCTGGCCGCCGCGGCCATGCCAGCGGATCTCGATTCCGTTTTTCATATTCTCCACCTCATCCTGTATTATAAATTCATGCTTTGATCTTTAGACAAAATAATCAACATGTTAGATTATATTCATTTTGCCGAAAAAAGTAAATAGGAAAAATGAATTGTTTTCAATTTAAAGATGAAACTTTTTCACTTTGTTTTGTATACAGTTTAATAAAAAAGCTTTTCCCTCCTCAACGGAATGAAAAGCTTTTTTATATCAAAATAATATTGTAATTTTTGTTCCCTGTCCTACTTCGCTTTCAAGTTCTATCTCGGCGTTATGATAAGCTGCTCCATGTTTTACAATGGAAAGTCCCAGTCCCGTTCCGCCGATGGCTTTGGAATGGCTCTTATCCACTCTGTAGAAACGTTCAAAGACACGCTGCTGCTCTTCATATGCAATACCGATCCCGGTATCCTCCACGCTGAGCATTACCCGTTTGTCCTCTTTCCGGACTTTCACATTGACCTGTCCGCCCTCTTTATTATACTTGATGGCATTGTCGCAAAGATTATATACAATCTCATTCAGGATCGACGGGATACCGAGGATCTGGCAGGGCTCTGTCTGCACCATAAAGCTGATGCCCTTTTTCTTCGCTTCAATCTGCAGGGTATCTACCACATCCTCCACGATTTCGGAAAGGTCTGTCATAACCTTCTCATCCGTAATCTGTGCATCTTCCAGCTTTGATAAATTAATGATATCGCCCACTAATGCAATAAGACGCTGTGCCTCTTTGTATATGATTCCTGCAAAATGAGGGATATCCTCCGGTTTAACCAGACCGTTTCCCATGATCTCAGCAGTTCCTGATATAGAAGTCAGAGGGGTCTTTAATTCATGGGAAACATTCGCTGTAAATTCCCGGCGAAGAGCATCACGCTGTTCCTTCTCTGTCACGTCCATAATGACAATGACGGCGCCAGCCACTTTCTCTTCCTGCATCACAGGATTGGCAAAAAGCTGATAACTTCGATTGTTATACTGCATGAACTGTTCATTATGCGTTCCCTGAAGCGCCATTCCTATTGCCTTTTGGAAATTCTCACTCCGATTTACCTGAAGAACATTTCTGTTTTCCTCTACCTTAGGTATTCCCAAAAGCTTTAATGCGCTGCTGTTATAGGAAAGGAGATTTTGTTTTGTATCCACAACGAGAAAGCCTTCCGTCATATTTTCCGTGATAGCTGAAAATTCTGTCTGCTGACGCTTCAGCTCCTGTATTTGTGCCCGTATCTGACGATTCTGCTGTTCGATCCGATATAAAAACGGAGACAGCTCATCGTAAGTATCCGCATCCTGCGGATGTTCCAGATCTATTTCATTCAAAGGTTTCACGATCCGCTTCGATAACCGGTATGCCAAAAGACCCGACAAGATCAGCGCGATAACCACCACAACCAGAATCGGCTGCATCATGCCTAATACAATATAGAGCATACTGTCGTAGGTATTGGAAACCCTGATAACAGTTCCATCCGATATCCGTATTGCATAGTTCATTGTCTTCACAGACAGAGTATTGGAATATCGCACGCTGCTTCCTGCCGACTTTTCCAGAGCTTCCTGCACCTCTTCACGATCTCCGTGATTTTCCATGGAAGAAGCATCTACCTGACTGTCATACAATACCGTACCGTCATCATCGATCCAGGTAATCCTGACATCCTTACGAGACAGACTTTCCAGATAGTTCTGACCGTCAAGCTCCACGCCTTTTCCAATATAAGAAGCCTCATTCATCAGCTCTGTACTGTACTGTTTTTCAAAATAATTATACAAAACACCTACGATCATTCCCACACATATAAGTATCATGCAAAGAATTAATATGACCATAGATCGAAAGGTCTTTTTTATCATTCTTTTTCTCCACTCAGACGATAACCAACCCCCCGGACAGTTTTAACCAGATTGCCGCATACACCCAGTTTCTGACGCAGTGTACGAATATGCACATCCACAGTGCGGCTCTCTCCGTCAAACGCATATCCCCAGATCTTATCCTGTATCTGTTCTCTGGTAAATACTCTTTCCGGATTGGAAATCATCAAATTCAACAATTCAAATTCTTTTAATGTCAGCTCCACTTTCTGTCCCTGCACTCTGACCTGATGCTTACCCGGATAAACAGCCAGATCTCCGATCTGAAAACACTCTTCGGTCTGTACCTGTCCGGTCCTTCGCAGCAATGCCTTGATACGAGAGATCAACTCCATGATTCCAAAGGGCTTTGACACATAATCATCTGCACCGCCATCCAGTCCCTTCACTTTGTCATATTCGCTTCCTTTGGCAGTCAGCAAAATGATCGGCAGCTTCCTTGTATCGGAAGTATCTCTCAGCTTCTTCAAAATACTGAGTCCATCCTCCTCCGGCAGCATAATATCCAAAAGAAGCAGCGAAGGCTGCTCTTTTTTCATTTGCTCCCAAAAATCCGAAGGATATTCAAAGCCCATAGCCTCCATCCCCGAATTTTTCAAGCTGTAAACAACAAGCTCCCTGATACTGTTATCATCTTCTAAAATATAAATCATGATTCACGCGCTCCTGCATGTTCCCCTGTTATTGAGTATTCTACCCATTCTGCAATATTTACTGCATGGTCACCGATTCTTTCATAATATTTTGCGATCATAAGGAAATCTAGGATCTCCTCACTTTTATCTGCCTGCTCCGAAATCATGGCGATGAGCTGCTGCTTGATCTGCCGGAATTTACAGTCCACAAAATCATCCGCTTCCATTACCTTCTTTGCCAGAGCGATGTCACAGCGGACAAAGGAATCTACGCTGTCCGTCAGCATCCGCATCGTCGCCTCCGCCATATCTCTCATAGGCATTTTTTCAATCATCGAAACATCCTTTATTTCCTTTGTAATATCCGCAATATCACTGGCCTGATCCCCAATACGCTCCATATCTGATATCATCTTAAGTGCGGCAGAGATCAGACGAAGATCACTGGCTACCGGCTGCTGCCGGAGTATCATTTTCATACACAAGCTCTCAATATCGCGCTCTTTCTGGTCGATCTCCTGCTCCAGATGATGAACTTCCAAAGCCAGTTTTTCATTATTTACCAGCATCGTTCTCTCCGCTGCCGAGATGGCGCGCTCGCACAGCGCACCCATCTGAATCAACTCAACATGCAGATTTTCAAGCTGGCTCTGATATACTTTTCTCACAATTATCATCCCTCCCTGACAATCCTGTGATATATTCCATGCTTCTTTCCTACATATTATCCGAATCTTCCGGTAATATAATCTTCTGTTCGTTTATCCTGCGGATTTGAGAAGATATCTTCCGTATTTCCAAACTCTACCATTTCGCCCAACAGGAAAAACGCAGTTTTGTCAGAGATTCTGGCCGCCTGCTGCATGTTGTGGGTAACCATGATAATAGTATAGTCTTTTTTAAGTTCTGTAGCAAGGTCTTCAATCTTAGAAGTAGATATAGGGTCTAATGCGGAAGTCGGTTCGTCCATCAAAAGGACCTCCGGCTGTACAGCCAGCGCTCTTGCAATACAAAGCCTTTGCTGCTGACCGCCTGACATGCCAAGGGCATTCTTTTTCAACCGGTCCTTGACCTCCTCCCAGATCGACGCATCCCGAAGAGATTTCTCCACGATTTCATCCAGCTTTGCCTTAGAATGAACACCATGGGTTCTGGGACCATATGCAATA
>CAZLZX010000098.1:0-9504 GCA_964564095.1 uncultured Eubacterium sp.
AATAGTGATAATAATTGTTATTGCTTTGGCCTTGAATATCAAGTGGAAAACAATATGTTTATGGGAATTTTTTCTATAAATTCAATCTACTTATTCTCAGAAGCTCGAAAAAAAGGGCCATGAAAAAACTCAATCGAGTTTTTTCACAGCCTCTTTTTTAACATCACATATCATAAAGTTCTGATTTCAGGATTCCCAAACCGTTCCCTACTATCCATATATTTGTGAATTTACACGTCTTTTCTCTTATCCAACATATCCACTGCAACAACGATAACAAGCACAACGCCGATAACAATGTTCTGAACAGAAGATGTAACACTCATAATGTTCAATCCGGTACTGATAACACAGATAACGAAAGCTCCGACAACTGTCTTTGCCAGATTTCCCTCGCCGCCGGAAAGACTGGTTCCACCGATAGCTGCTGCCGCAATAGCAAGGATGTTGTAACCGCCGTCTGCCACGTTCGGGCTTCCGGTATGCATTCTGGATGCAAGTACGATACCTGCCAATGCTGCTGCGAGACCATTTAACGTAAAGATTAAAATATTGTACTTATCTACATTTACACCAGAAAGTCTGGCTGTCTTTTCATTACTTCCAATTGCATATGTATAACGTCCCATCTTTGTATTCTTAACGATGTACAAACAGATCAGGAAGAAGATAATTGCGATAATAAACTGGGAAGGAACACGTCCGATTGTTTCCGCACCCCAGAAATCGAATGGAATCTTCGCATTTTCCGGATGAATACCGATAGATGTCTCGCCGGTAATAACAAGCGCAACACCGGAAGCCGCATACATCATGCCGGCAGTCATAATAAAGAATGGAACCTTCAGCTTTGCAATGCAGAATCCGTTGATAAATCCGCATAAAACGCCTACCAATATAGCAACGATAGCTGCCGGAAGCGTTCCCATTCCACCTTTGATCAACAATGCTGCCACACATCCTACCAGCGCTGCGATGGATGGTACGGATAAGTCGATCTTACCACTGATCATTACAAATGTCATACCGCATCCAAACAAAATATAAACAGCTCCTGTACGGAGAAGATTGGTCAGGTTGCTGATAGAGAAAAATCCATTTCCTGCTATTGAGAAAAATATAATAAGTGCAACTAATATGATATATGTACCATATCTGTTATAAAACTCTTTTCCTTTTGATACTGTCATTGTTTCCTCCTAACAATGCTGATTAGATATTCAGCATTAATTTCAACATTTTCTCTTTCAAATTCTCTTCTGTATCCTCGAACTCTCCGACCTTCTGGCCTTCACGCATAACTACGATACGATTGCAAAGACCGATCAATTCGTCCTCCTCAGAAGAAATAACAATAACTCCGATTTTCTGTTTTACCAGCTCCTGAATGATCTGATAGAACTCCGCTCTGGCGCCTACATCAACTCCTCGGGTCGGTTCGTCCAGAATCAGCAGCTTCGGCTGAGACATGATCCATTTACCGAAACAAACCTTCTGCTGATTACCACCACTCAAGTTCATGATCCTCTGCTCCATACCAGTTGTCTTAATACGAAGCTTATTAATCATATCCTGTACTTCACTTTGCTCCTGACCATGCTGGATATGGAAGTTTTTACCAAGCCTGTGCATGTTGGCAACGCCCATATTTTCCTTAATGGAGCGGACAGCCAGAATACCTTCCACTTTACGGTCCTCACTGACATAGCCGATTCCCTGGTCTACAGCTTCCACAGGATTTTTAACGCGAAGCTTCTCGCCTTTATATATAAACTCGCCTTTGTTCAGATGATAGCAGCCGAAGATCGTTTTTGCGATTTCCGTTCTTCCTGATCCTGCCAGACCTGCAAAGCCAAGTATCTCTCCCTCTCTTAACTCAAAGCTGACATCTTCATATAAACCTGCACAAGTCACATTTTTCGCTTCAAATATGACCTCCCCTCTGTTGCAGTATTTTTCCGGGAACTGATTGGTATTTTCTGAACCAACGATTCCCGCCAGTAGTCTGTGATTGTCAACATTTTTGATTTCGTCGGAAAATACATTTTTTCCATCTCTAAGCAGGGTAATTCGATCGCAGATCTGATATACTTCAGACATACGATGCGTGATATAAACCATACCCACGCCTTTTTTCTTTAAAGTATCGATCAATGAAAACAGACGCTCTGTCTCTGTCATTGATAAGGATGAAGTCGGCTCGTCAAAAATAAGAACATCCGTATTCAAATTCAACGCCCGGGTAATTTCTATCATCTGCTGTGTTGCCACCGGCAGATTTCCCGCACGTTCTTTCAGATCCAGATCAATACCAACTTCTGCCATGACCTCTTTGGCACGCTTTTCCATTGCCTTCCAGTCATAGACTCCATTTTTTGTAATTTCATTTGCTATAAAAATATTTTCCAGCACGCTCAGATGAGGTAAAATATTCAATTCCTGGAAAACCATAGCAATTCCATCTTTTTGTGCATCGGAAACGAGACCTTTGATCGGTATCACACTGCCATGATGCGAAATCGTTCCGGTATCCGGCAGATATACTCCGGCAAGAACCTTCATCAAAGTAGATTTTCCGGCTCCGTTTGCTCCCATCAGAGCGTGAACTTCTCCTGCTCTCAGATCAAAGGAAACATCATCCAGTGCTTTTGCACCACCAAAGGATTTGCTGATATGCTCCATGCGTAAAATTTCTTTCTCCATAGAACTCGCCTTTCTTTGTATGGATGCCTCATCAAACAAGACGAGGCATCCATTGAATTATACGGATATCATATCCGCATTTTATTGTTAAGGCAGGATGCTTTTGCATCTACCTGGGGGGCTTAGTTTACTCCCATGTCCTTACCGGTCTGAAGGAAGTCTGCCATGTAATCAGATACGGAGCTGATTGCCTCGCCCATCTTCCACTCTGCTAATTCCTGACCGTGAGGTAAGAACTCTGCTACATTTTCAGAAGTAACGATTGTGTCCGGTGTCATGGTTCTCTCCGGAACGTCTTCGCCATTGATCAGCGCTACCGCCTGCTCTACTGCGTAATATCCCTGAAGGATAGACCAGTCGTAAGCGGATGCATACATTTCGCCTTTATCGATAGACTCTAAAGCGATCAGGTTACCATCAATACCAGCTACTTTTACGCCGTCAGCGCCTACTGTAAATCCATTCTCTTTCAATGCAGTTACAGCGCCTACTGCCATCAGGTCGTTGCAGCAAAGAACTACATCTACATCTTTATGGTTCTGAAGGATATCGCTCATTGTCTGTACTGCTGTATCCTGATCATAGCTTGCACTCTGAGATTCTACCATTGTAATGCCTTCATATTCTTCAATTGCCTGCTCGAAACCATTTGTTCTTTCAATAGAAGAGCTTGCTGCATCTACGCCACGAAGAATTACTACATTACCCTGTCCGTCAATAGAATCAAAGATCTGTTTAGCCATCTCATATGCCATCTGTGTATGGTCTACGCCAATGTAGTTCGGCATATATTCTGCCACATCATCGCCCCATGCGTTTGTGATCTCCGTATCAACAGTTACAAACGGAATCCCTTCCGTATGTGCAGCTTCTACCGCCTGACCTACACCGTTGGAATCATTTGCTGTCAGGATCAGTGCGTCTACGCCTGCGGAAATCATATTCTCACATTTTGTGATCTGTCCGTCAACATCAGACTCTGTAGCGGTATTATCAACTCTTACTTCTACGCCAAGATCATTTCCTGCAAGCATTGCGCCATATGCGATATCCTGGAAATGTGCATTTGTAGCGGTTTTTACTACGATACCTACTGTCACATCTCCCTTTGCAGCTTTTTTCTCGCCGTCTGAGCTTGTAGTGTTGCCGTCATCGCCGCCGCAAGCTGCAAGTCCAAGTGCCATTACACCAACCAATGATGCTGCTAAGATTTTTGTTGCTAATTTTCTTTTCATCCTTATTCCTCCTTAAATTTGCCCAGTAATTTTATTTTCCCCTTGACTATTACTGTCGCTTTTTTGTTGTGACTATACTATATCATGTTTTGTCATTCCAAATTATTCCGTAAATTCTCTTATTCATCCATTTTCCAAATCAACGTATCCTAGCGGGTTTATATCGTCTATACACTGTAAATCCTTATGGTATACCATCGGTTTTTTAAATATTCCATTGAATTTTAACCATGATTATTATATGATGATTAGGATAATAAATAGAGATGCAATAGATTGTCTCTCCGGGACAAACCTATTGTTATAAATTAAGGAGGAACATTCATGAGACATTTAATGAGTCCGCTGGACTTCTCTGTGGAGGAACTGGACAAGCTGTTAAGTCTGGCCAACGATATTGAAGAAAATCCTCAAAAATATGCACATGCCTGTGCCGGCAAGAAGCTTGCCACACTTTTTTATGAGCCGAGCACGCGCACACGTTTAAGCTTTGAGGCCGCTATGCTGAATCTGGGCGGACAGATACTTGGATTTTCCAGCGCTGACAGCTCATCTGCTGCAAAAGGCGAAAGTGTTTCCGATACGATTCGTGTGATTTCCTGCTATGCAGATATCTGTGCAATGCGCCATCCAAAGGAAGGCGCCCCTTTAGTGGCTTCTCAAAAATCAACGATTCCTGTCATCAATGCCGGAGACGGCGGACATCAGCATCCGACCCAGACGCTGACCGATCTCTTAACGATCCGCAGTCTGAAGGGGCATTTCGACAACCTGACCATCGGTCTTTGCGGAGATCTGAAATTCGGCAGAACAGTTCATTCCCTGATCAAAGCTTTAGTCCGTTATAACAATGTAAAATTCATCCTGATCTCTCCGGAAGAGCTGAGATTACCAAGCTATATCCGTGAAGATGTTCTGGTAAAAAATAATATAGAATATACGGAAGTCGTACGTCTGGAGGATGCACTTCCCAAACTTGACATCCTGTATATGACCCGCGTACAGAAAGAGCGTTTCTTCAATGAAGAAGACTACATCCGCATGAAAGATTTCTATATACTGAACAAGGCAAAAATGAGTCTGGCTCCGGAAGATATGCTGGTACTCCATCCGCTCCCCCGTGTCAATGAAATTTCCACAGATATCGATGACGACCCGAGAGCAGTTTATTTCAAACAGGCACAATACGGTGTTTATGTCCGCATGGCACTGATTCTCACATTACTGGAGGTGGAAATCTAATGTTAAACGTAGGCGCGATCAAAGAAGGTTTTGTACTGGACCATATCAAAGCAGGCATGAGCCTTTCTATCTATCATGATCTGAAGCTGGATCAGCTGGACTGCTGTGTTGCTATCATCAGAAATGCGCGCAGCAACAAAATGGGAAAAAAAGATATTCTGAAAGTAGAATGTGATATCGATGCTCTGGATCTGGATATTCTGGGATTCATCGACCACAATATTACGGTTAATATTATCAAAGATGAAAAAATCGTGGAAAAACGACAGTTACAGCTTCCGAAGGAAATCCACAGTATCATCAAATGCAAGAATCCCCGATGCATCACTTCTATTGAGCAGGAGCTGGAACAGATCTTCTATCTGACAGATCCGGAGAAAGAGATCTATCGCTGCAAATATTGTGAAGAGAAATATTCCCGCAAATAACCGTCGGGATCTCAATATGGAAGAAGTGTCCTGATATTTCTTTTAACACCCGCAGAAAGCTCCACCGGAGCTTTCCTTCGGATACTTGGCAATTAAGAAAGAAGCGGAAAACGATATTGCTTTCAGTTTCCCGCTTCTTCTATTTATAAATTCTTCTTTTTATGACGTGTTCTTTTTATAATTTCACTTTTTATAATATATTCTTTTTTCAGAACATTTTCTCTTTTAGAATCGTCTCAGGCCGATGGAGCCGTCATCTTCCGTATTTTCTATGCTCTTGATCACAACATAATATCCAACGTTTGCATTCACTTCCACATAAACCCGGTCTCCAACCTTATGGCCAAGAATCGCCTTCCCGATGGGAGACTCCGTACTGATCAGACCTTTCAGGGAATTGCCCCGGACAGTCGTTACCAGTGTATACTCTTCCGTCTCATCATCGTCTTCAAAGTACACCTGCACTTTATTGTTGATGCCTACTTCATCACTTTTTGATTCATCGGACACCACAACTGCGGTCTTTATCATTCGTTCCAGATAACGGATGCGGCTTTCATTCTGGTTCTTATCCCTTTTTGCGGCATGGTACTCAAAGTTCTCACTCAGATCGCCGTGAGCCCTGGCTTCTTTTACCGCCTCCAACGCTTCCTTACGAACTACCAGCTTTCGATACTCGATCTCCTGCTCCATCCGCTCGATATCTTTTTGTGTCAATTCATCATGCATAAATCTAAACCTCTCTAAAACTGAATGCCCATTTCTGCCAACTCTGCCTTTACTTCCTCATACATTGCCTGCCATTCAGCAACCGGCTCAATCGTTTCCATATTGTAAGAAACATCAAAACGGGAGCCTTTATTCTTATCTTCCATCTTAAAGACATGCTCATATTTTTCCAGAAGCTTTAAAACGATCTCGTTTGCCTGCGCACGGGTCATTTTCTGACGTGCCACTGCTTTTCCGACCTCTCCCATGAGGCGCACTTCCAGACCTGTTCCGTTTGGCTCATTGCCGTTTGCAGCTCCCAGACCTTCCAGATGCCCGCCGGAAACGGTAACAACGATCGCATTGGCTGCCGTCTCATACAGAAGCTCCTTTGTAAGGCTTCCGCTGGATGGCCAAATGTCGCATACAATAATTGCCGGAGCACATTTTGCAAAGGTCTGGCAAAGTACGGACTGCAGCCACAAGCATCCTCTTGCTGTGGTAGCCACATCCTGAATATGGATCGGATGGCACAGATGATAATCTGCCATACATACCAGATTTGCTGCCAGAATGGAAGCGATCATAACTACGGTGCTGCCCGGAGCATCGCCGCCCATACCGCCGACCATAGTGCAAGCCAAGGATGCATTTTTCATACCATAGTCTAATTTGCTGGCAGCCCGTACAAGATTTCCATTGTCAATGATCAGCTCGTTGAACATTGCTACCAGATGGGAATCACATGGACGCAGACGTTTTTCGCCTACTGCTGCAAGATCTCCTATCTCTGTCACTGCACTTTCGGCTGCCAGAAGTCCAAGCCCCGGTCTGCCTGCCTCTTCCAATGCCTGATGAAGATATTCCATTTCTCTTCTGACTGCGACAACCTCTGACGGAGAACCGCTGGTTACCTTAAATCCGTCCACATCGATCAGGGAACCGCATGTCATCAGGTCAATTACCGGTTCCTTCGCTACGCTTCTGACAATCGGCAAGAACAATTCTTCCGGCGTAGGACAACCCGGATTTCCCGCCCATACGGCAGGTTCTCTCTCATCTTCGATCGTTCTTGCCACAAGAGTATATGCATCTTTTCCTTCTCCCATTACAAGCTCTGTTTTCATGTTACGGATACCCTCGTCGATCTCCTCTTCTGAGAAAGTAATGATGCGCTGGGTAGACATATTATATACACCGGTTTTCAGCAGCAATTCCTTTGCCGCCCGAAACATATCTTCAAACAGCTGTTCATCCTCCGGAATGATGACCTGCTTATCCCATTCAAATTCATAATCATCCACGATATCCATTACATTTTCTACGATGTAATCCATATCCCAATCTGCTTTTGACACTTTGGTTCCCGTATTACTACGTCCACAAATCTCAAGATATTTCTTTACGTCCATGTTACATCCTCCTTGAAAATCAGCCGGAGAAGGATCGTTCTCATGCGAGATTTCAATCGGTTCTCCGGCCGTCCATCCAAAATTATTCAGCGCTTTTTCTTACCATGCACAATCTACGTTTTCTACGAAGAAATCCTGTAATAAGATCGTGTTATCATCCATAACCTGTCCATCTGCTACAAGCTCATTTCCTTCATCGTCATTCAAAGGTCCTGCATACACGGAAACTTCTCCGGATGTGATCTTTTCCTGAAGCTCTTTTGCCTGTGCCTGAATATCTTCCGGTACAAGGTCGCTGAACTCTGTCAGTTTTGCACATTCGCCGCCTTCATAGTACAGAGACTGCAGCTCTTTTCCTGCTGCCTTGTCAGCAAAAATCTGCTCAAAGATCGGTGCAAAGTTCCATGTGAAGGAGAATAATACGGCATCCGGAGCATACTCGCTCATATCAATATGATAACCTACACAATATGCGCCGTTCTTCTCACATGTCTGCGGAACTGCCGGGGAGGATGCCTCCATACCCATATATTTGATACCTGCATCGATCAGAGACTGCGCACACTGTGTCTCTTTATCCGTATCATACCAGGTATCTGCACAGGCCACCTTTACAGTTGCTTCCGAATTTGCATATTTTGCGCCTAAAGCGTATGAGTTGATGGCTGTTCTTACGGAAAATTCATCCATACTTGCAGAATAGCCGAGCTGTGTATTTTCGTCCTGGGACATCAGCTCGCATACATAACCGGCCACGAACATTGCTTCATAGCTTCTCAGCTCATAAGCTACGATTCCGTCTGTTTCAGTACCCCACTGAGCAAAGGTAACATCCGGATATTCAGATGCAATGTCAGATAAATAACCTGCGTATCCTGTAGATGCACCGATGATTACCGTACATCCCTCGTCTACCAGCTGCTCCACTGCGGCTTCTACAGATGCCTGATCTTCCACAATACTCTCAAGCGTAATCAGATTCTCCGCCGGAATACCGCTGTTTTCCATCGCTGTTACGATACCTTCATGTGTTGCCTGGCACCAGCCGCCATCATTGATTACATAGGATTCCAGCTCGCCAATCTTCAGTTCTGACATCTCAGTGCTTCCGGCTCCGCTTTCATTATTTGCCGAAGCATTGTCATTTTTGCTGCTGTCATTTCCATCGCTGCCACAGCCGGCCAGACCAACAACTGCCATAGCTGCAACAAGCATGATACTCAACAATTTCTTCTTCATGTTTCATCCTCCTGAATTTTATCTATTTGCATACCCTGTCAGGTAATACAATCTGTTATTTTGTTATATTTACCGGGCGTCCGGTAAAAAAATCATGTTACCGTTCTTCTCTGTTATATGGGATACAGAGCGCCGCCGGAATAGCCCCTCGTTTCTTCCGGAAGTTTCCGGTCGTAATAATAAGAGCTATGATCGTAGCCACATACGGTAATGCGGAATAGAACTGGGACGGCAATACATCTGCCACCATCTGAATGTCAATTCCAATTACGCTGATAGCTCCGAATAATAATGCTCCAAATACCGCCATCAACGGATTCCATGCTGCGAATACTACCAGCGCTACTGCAATCCAGCCTTTACCGCTGGTCATGCCATCACTCCAGAAATTTGTATACGCCAGAGATACACAAGCGCCGCTGACTGCCGTCATAGCGCTGCCGAAGATCACATAGCCATAACGGAGAGCAAATACATTGTAACCGGCAGAATCCAGTGTAGCCGGATTTTCCCCCAGGGAACGAAGGATCACCCCCG
>CAZLZX010000099.1:0-9391 GCA_964564095.1 uncultured Eubacterium sp.
ACAGAAATGTCATGCTCATGACACAGTTCAATCAGTTCCAGACAAAACTCCGGAAAACAGGTTGCCTCGCCTCCACCAATCGTCAGACCTCCACCAGACTTATCAAAAAAAGCTTTTTCCCTCAAAACCTTTTCAAAGACGTCTTTTGCTGTCATCTGCATACCTGTCATGGACAATGCATCAAAAAAGCACACTTTCGTACACTCTCCACAATCATTGCAAAGCTTCCTGTCTATCTCTATCTTTCCATCCTGATTCTTTTTGATCGCATGCTGCGAACAGGCTTCTATACAACGGTATTTTTCATTGCATCCTGTACAATGCTCTGACAGATAATTTAACTGTGGTAAAAAAGACTGACCTTCCGGATTACAGCACCAGATACATCTCAAAGGACATCCCTTTAAAAATATCGTAGTCCTGATGCCATATCCATCCACAAAAGATCCATTTACCATATTGAATATCAACGCCTGATTTTCACTTTTTTCCATTGTTTCTGATTTCAATTTCTATCTCTCCCATCCGACTCCTGCAATTCTTTCAATACTGCTTTTCGTTTACTCGCCTCCGCCCGCTGCTGTTTCATCTGATTCATATAAAACAGCAATTCATTTGCAAAAATATGCATCATCTGATTATCATTATTTTTCTTCCAGGCAAAGCAGATAGGCATTGCGATATCCAGCTTCATATACTGAAATTCCGGATCTTTGATCGCTCTCGTCCAGACATCAAAAATAGCATACCCATGATCCATACTGATTTCAAAAAGCATGGAATCTCTGTTATGTATTTCCTGAACTTCCATCGCCAAACCCTTTGAGCGAAAATAACTGTTACAAAATTCCCTCGCCACAGGAGTTTCCTCTTTACTCAAAATATACAGTTTCTGATTTACAAAATCATCCTGTGTATAAAAGGAACCATTCAAAGGCTTGGCATGCCGGCTTGAAAAAAGCAAAACATTTCTAAGTTCTACCAGATTGATATACTGAATGTTCTGGTTCGTCTCCACCAATGCTTTCGGACAGATAATTCCATCCACAACATTTGCCTGCAGTTGTGCTAAAAGTTCCTTATAAGTGTAAGTTCTAAACTCTATTTCAAAATTTTTATACTCCTTTATAAATTTCTCCATAACAGATTTAGCCAGCTGCCGCAAATCCCAGCCTTCTACAAATCCTATTTCCAAATGCCCCATTGTCTCTCCGATCATCTGCGATGCCTTTAAAGAGGTATCCTCTATCTCGCGGATAAAACGTTTGAACAAATCATAAAACATTCTACCACCAGGAGTCAGCTTGGCGCCTGTCTTTGTACGATCAAACAGAGGAATCCCTATCTCTGCTTCCAGATTGGCGATCTGTCTGCTGATAGATGGCTGAGATATATACAATACCCGCGAAGCCTTCGTAAAACTCTCCTGCTTTACAACCTCCAAAAAATACTCAATCTGCAATGAGTTCATATAATCATCTCCTTCTCTTTCCATTTTAATAAAAAGAGGAACATGATATCCAATGCCCATTTACACATCTGACTTATAGACAAATTGTTATAACGATACTTATCTCAAGATTATCCTGCCGTTGATCCCATATCTGCCAGAAGATATCCTCCTGTCATCATGCCTGAATAATCAGAAGCCAGAAACAGTGCAATGGCAGCTACTTCATCCACTGTTCCCAATCTTCGTTGCGGGATCTGTTTCAGGGTATACTGCAAAAACCTTTCATCCGCAAACTCTTTTTCATTAATCGCTGTCTTTACATATCCCGGACAAATTGAGTTTACAGTTATTCCATAGCGAGCCCACTCTAACGCCATCGTCTTTGTCAGATTTAGCACTGCTGCCTTCGAAGCACTGTAGGTCGCTATATTTTTTGTCCCCTTTAATCCGCCAATGGATGCCACATGAATGATCCTGCCTCCATGGCCTGCTTCCTTCATAAATTTTGCCGCCTCAGCAGAAGTAAAATATACACTCTTCAAATTTGTATCAAATACCCGGTCATACTCTTTTTCATCAGTATCCAGAATCGGTTTTGTGATCGCAACTCCCGCATTATTTACCAAAATATCTATTATGCCAAAAACCTCTATTGTCTTTTGAATCAAACTTTTTACCTGTTCCAGATCCGCCACATCACAACAGATGCCAGCCGCCATTCCGCCAAGCCGTATGATCTCTCCGGCAACCTGATCACATTCTTCCTGATGACGGCTGCTTATTACGACTTTCGCTCCATAGTAAGCATATATCATGGCGATGGCATAACCAATTCCCTTTGTCCCACCGGTAATAATCGCAACTTTTCCATTCAGATCAAACGTCGGTATCTTTACCGGCCACTGTTTATCATTCATTTACCATCCTCCGTCTACACACGCCATTCTTCCATCAGTTTGGGAAGCACCTTAAACAGATCGCCTACGATCTTATAATCAGCCACTTCAAAAATCGGCGCATTTGGATTTTTATTGATTGCTATAATAATATTCGAACTCTGCATACCAGCCAAATGCTGTATTGCACCGGATATTCCACATGCAATATAAATATTGGGCTTCACGGTAGTACCTGTCTGTCCGACCTGACGGGAAGCATCGATCCATCCGGCATCCACCGCAGCCCTGGAAGCGCCTACCACACCTCCGATCTGCTTTGCAAATGTCTCTAACAGTTTAAAACCTTCCGGTCCCCCCACTCCAAGGCCACCGGATACAATGATCTTTGCATCTGTCAGGGAAACCATATCTTTTACAGATTTCACAACTTCCAGAACTTCTGTGCGGATATCCGCTTTACTGAGATGTACATCCACCTCAATCATATTCCCTGCTGCATTTTCACGACGTTTTAATTTCTCCATGACTCCCGGTCGTACAGTGGACATCTGCGGCCTGGTATTCGGAGTGATAATGGTCGCCATCAGATTTCCGCCAAAGGCAGGCCGGGTCTGTTTCAACATTTTCTCCGGATCATTTCTGTCAAGCCCTGCCAGGTTTGCTGTCGTTTTGCTCTCCAGAAAATCCATATATTTTGATGTGCTGATATCCAATCTGGTGCAATCAGCTGTCAATCCCGTATTTAATCGGGCAGCTACTCTCGGTGCCAGATCCCGTCCGATATGAGTGGCTCCAAATAATACAATTTCCGGTTTATATTCTTCAATAGCATCTGTAATGACCCTGGTATATCCTTCTGTTGTGTAATTTTTTAACAAAGGATCTGAAATGATATATACCTCATCCGCACCATAGGCATAGCATTCATCCGCCAGATCATGAACCTGATTTCCCACTAATACAGCGCATACTTTTGTATCTTCACTTATCTCCCGTGATAAACGATAGCCTTCGCCCAATAATTCCAGTGCAACGTTCATAATTTTTCCCTGTCTTTGCTCCGCAAAGACCCATACATTTTTATACATCGAAAAATCTTTCTCTGCCATCAGTTTCACCCCCTAAATAAGTTTTCTGTCTTTCAGACTTTTTACAAGGTTCTGTGCCTGTTCCTGCGGCGTCGCTCCATCAACAACAACTCCCTGTCCCTTTGGCTTTGGAGTAAAGGATCTGAATACATTCGTAGGAGATGCTTTCAGTCCAACTGTACCGGGATCAACCTGAATATCCTCTGCGCTCCAGACCGTAATCTCTTTTTCAAAAGATTCATACACTCCCTGTACCGTCATATAACGTGGCTCATTCAGCTCTTTTGTTGCAGTAACAAGACATGGCATTTCAGAAGCAATTACTTCATAGCCATCCTCAAGCGCCCGTTTTACGATCATCTTATCTTCTTTCTTTTCACAACTGATCGCATATGTAATCTGCGGTATATTCAGTTTCTCACTGATCTGCACTCCTACCTGAGCCGTATCTCCGTCAATTGCCTGTCTTCCCGCAAGAATCAGATCGAAATCTCCTATTTTTCTGATTCCTGCCACCAATGCATTGGAAGTCGCCCATGTATCAGAACCGCCCAGTGCACGGTCTGATAACAGCACAGCTTCATCCGCTCCCATAGCAATACATTCCTGCAGCATCTCCTTTGCCTGCGGCGGTCCCATGCTGATAACGGTAACTGTTGTTCCCGGATTTGTATCCTTCAACTGAAGCGCCTGTTCCAGGGCATTTGCATCATCCGGGTTAATAATACTTGGTACACCATCCCGGATCAATGTACCTGTTTCCGGATTGATCCTGATCTCTGTCGTATCCGGAACCTGTTTTACACATACAATAATCTTCATATGATCCTCCCCCATCAACGTAACAAGTTGCCTGCGATCACAACTTTCTGTATCTCAGACGTGCCTTCATAAATAGAAGTGATTCTGGCATCACGATATAATTTTTCAATCGGATATTCTTTCATGTATCCATATCCGCCATGAATCTGCATTGCGTCATAAGCAACCTGATTTGCTATCTCGGAAGCATAAAGCTTTGCCATCGAAGCTGCCTGTGTAGCTTCCTGTCCCAGATCAAGTCTTTTCGCAGCATCATAAACAAGCCATCTTGCCGCCTGGACTTTTGTCGCCATTTCGGCAAGTTTAAACTGTATTCCCTGCATTTTTGAAATGGTTTTCCCAAACTGTATACGCTCCTTTGCATATTTTATTGCTTCGTCCAAAGCTCCCTGTGCAATACCAAGCGCCTGGGAAGATACGGTAACTCGTCCCACATTAAGATCACTCATTGCAATCTTAAATCCCTGTCCCGGTTTCCCCAGCACATTTTCCTTTGGCACTCTCACATCTTCAAAAATAAGATCAGACGTCGGGGAGGAATGCACTCCCAGTTTATTTTCCGGTTTCCCCTTGGAACATCCATCCCAGCTCATTTCTACGATAAATGCTGTAATTCCTTTTGCTCTGGCAGCCGGATCTGTCTTGGCAAATACAACTGCCTGATCACACATAGGCCCCATTGTAATAAATGTTTTGCGCCCATTCAAAAGATAATAGTCTCCGCAATCTACCGCTACAGTCGTAATAGATGCGGCATCGGAACCTGCTCCCGGCTCTGTCAGTGCAAAGGCACCTATCCTTTCGCCTGTGATCATCGGTTTTAAATATTTTTCCTTCTGCTCCTCAGTTCCGAACATCAGATAAGGCATACCGGATAACGAATTTCCCATAATATACATCGCTGCGGATCCGTCCTTCCGGCAGAACTCCTCTGTAATAACCACCAGTGATCTGAAATCGCCGCCGGCCCCTCCATATTCCTTTGGCATTGTAATACCTGTAAACTGATATCTGGCAAGTTTCTCTAAAAGTTCAGGATAAATAATATGCTTTTCATCCATTTCAAGAGCAATCGGCGCAATCTCTTTTTCCGCAAATTCTCTTGCCAGTTTCCGAAGCATCTCATGCTTTTTTTCCAACATTCTTTCTATCCTTTCCGGCAAATCCTATTTATTTTTCACTTTATTGAACTTCTCAAGCATCTTTCTGGGTGTTACGGTCGGTCTGTCATAGATTGGAATATCTTCTTCAATACCCGCCAGATATTTTGCGATTCCTTTCAGTTCTTCCAGATCGTATCTTCCCATCATGGAGATCACTTCCATCACAGGAGAACCGCCGCCATGAAGTCCCGCCACTTTCATCTCTGAACCAAATTCAGCAATGACTTCATCCTCGATCATCCGGAAACATCTATGTACTTTCTCAGCTTCAATAGCCGGATTTCTCATAATATATTTATTCAGAAGTTCTCCCACGCCATCTTTTTCCTGATAAAAAGTATCCTCAAACGGAAGTGTAGCCACCAGACCGCCTGCCAGATCCACAAGAATCTTTACTTCATTGTAAATCTCCTCGCCTGCCAGTTTACGGCCTGCATTGGTCAGAATCTCATCTGGCACCCAGGTGCCGGACGGAGATTTCTCTGCTCTGTATGCACTGGCCTCTCCTGCCGCAAATACAAGTTCTGCCACACTGATAATATGACAGAGTTTCTCCTTTACATGCTGCGCTTTCTCAATGCCGTTATACTCAGCAACAAGCGCCGCTTCGGAAGCAATTACCTCTGATGTGGCCGGTTTGCATCCGGTATAGGAATGTCTGTGATAATGAGCAAACATCAGCGCTAAAAATCCGGCGTACGGTGTACACTCAGGATTTGCAAGGCCATTCATAAATACCCGCTCCTTCGGAATGAATACATTGTCGAAAATTGTCATAGATTCCACATCTCCAACATGAGCACTCGGGGAATCAATATGACTTCTCTTATGGCGCAGACTCGGCAGTGCCGCAAGCTTTACTCCCGGCCAGTCAGCCGGAATAGCAAACGATACCGCATATTGCTCTTCTCCCGGTCCCATAAATCTGGTCGGCGTAACAATGATTTCATCTACATATGGCGCACAGGAATTACATGCTTTTGCGCCGCGAACGACAATTCCGTCTTCTCTCGTTTCCACAATTCTCAAATATGCATCCGGATCCGGCTGCTCTCCCGGACGTTTTAAACGATGTCCCTTTACATCTGTCTGTGCACAGTTTGCAATCAGATCATTTTTCTGTAAATATTTCAGATATTCTATGAAATTATCGTTATAGTGTGTTCCCAATGCCTCGTCCATTTCATAACACACAACAGAAAGCGCATTTACGGCATCCATGCCCATGCATCTCTGAATACATCCTCCAACTCTGTGAGAAAGCAGTTTAACCATCTTCTGTTTTTTCAACAGATCATCTACCGACTGTGCCGGATGTGTAAATCGATTGATCTTCTCTCCTGTCAGATGAGAGGTGGCAATCGTGTAATCGGTATAACGTTCATCATAAAGACAATCATAGGTCTGTTTCATGACATACATACCTGTCTCAAGTCTGGGATCTCTCCGGTCAACAATTTCATCTCCAATATAAATATTGGGTTTCATTTTATACATTCTTTCTAAATACTGTTCATAGGTTCCTAAGCCCATAACAAATCCTCCTTCGTTTACTCTTCCATTATTTTCAGATCATCTGCTACAATCAGTCTGGGTTCCGTTTTTTCCTGCAATTCTTCTATACTGATTCCCTGACGGATTTCCCTGAGCAGCAATCCCTCATCTACAACATCAATCACACACAACTCCGTGACAATGTGATTAACTACTCCTTTTCCCGTTAATGGCAGGGTACACTGCTTCACAATTTTAGGCCTTCCCTTTTTGTCGCAGTGTTCTGTTGCCACTATGATATTGGGAAGCCCGGTCACAATATCCATGGCGCCTCCCATACCTGCTACCCTTTTTCCCGGGATCTTCCAGTTTGCCAAATCTCCATTTTCGGCAACTTCAAAGCACCCCAGTACACTACCTGCTATTCTCCCATTTCGAACCATACTAAAAGACATACAGCTGTCAAAACAACATGCACCGGATACAGGAATAATTTCCAGACCCCCTGCATTACTGAAGCTTTCTACTTTATATAATCCTTCTGCCGACTCTCCTGCGCCGATCATACCATTTTCTGCATGGAACAGTATTCCATCCTCCACATAATTGCTGACCAGCAGCGGTAGTCCTATGCCGAGATTTACAACATCTCCCGCTTTAAAATATTTTGCTACACGACGGGCAATAAAATTTTTGTTATCCATTATTACCCCTCCTGATTTTCCAAGATCATATTTACAAAAACACCCGGTGTATGAATACCGTCAATACCAATCTCATCCATGTCCATAAGAAAGTCCACCTCCGCAATCGTCAACGGTGTATTCATTGCCATGACCGGATTGAAATTCTGCATCGTCCCATGGTAGGACAGATTCCCTATCGGATCGCCCTTTCTGGCACGGACCAATGCCAGATCCGCATGAAGGGGCGGTTCATAAATATAGTCTTCATTATTTACATGAATAATGGTCCTTCCCTCCTGACATTCTGTTCCAAATCCGGTCTTTGTAAGTACACCGCCAAGTCCGGCGCTGCCTGCCCGGATCATTTCTGCCAGTGTTCCCTGCGGATAAAACTCCGCTTTAATCTCGCCCTTGTTGAGCTTGTCCATCATTTCCGGATTCATGCCTATATGGGAACAGATCATTTTATCTACAACACTGGCATGAATCAGTCTTCCGATAATAGCATTTTCAAAACCTGTGTCATTTGCAATCACTGTCAAATGCTTTGCCCCACTGTCGAGCAGACATTGAATCAAACGCTTTGGCGCCCCATGATCTCCAAATCCACCGATCATAATGGTCTGACCATCATGGAATTTCTGTATAATTTCTTCTCTCGAACAAACTTTACTTTTCTGCATGTATATCCCCTTTCCTCAGATTTATCTTTCAAAAGGAGGCAGGCCCATGATCTCTCGTGCCTCTGCAGGTGTGGCCACCTCATTTCCAAACAGACGGATCGCATCGGCAGCACGCTCTACCAACTGTACATTCGTAGCTTTCACACCCTTACTGAAATATACATTGTCTTCCAGACCCACACGTACATTTCCGCCTAAAGCAATGGTGGCATAAAGAATTGGCATAGCTCCTTTTCCAATACCAAATGCACTCCATGTACTGTCTGCCGGCAGCTTACTCTTTAAAAACATCAGATTCTCTATCGTAGCATCCATAGCGCCCTTGACACCCAATACAAAAGAATACTGTCCCGGTGTCTTCAGATTACCTTTGCTGACATAATAATCTACCACGCCCATCATACCGGTATCAAAAATCTCGTATTCCGGTTTGATATTTCTTTCTCTGCAAATATTTCCCAATTCCTCGAGGAACTTAGGACTGTTTTCATGCACGCCGGCCGGCATCCAATTAAAGGAGCCGGCATCATAAGATGCCATTTCAATGCCATCCAACTCACGGATATGCGCCAGACGTTTCTCGTCAGATGCATAGGGTTCTCCCGCTGTTGTACAGTTAATGATCACATCACAATCCTTATGTGCACGGATCAGATGAATCACTTCCTCAAACTTTTCTTTGATCATCTCCCCCTGTCCCTGTTCATTTCTCACATGAATATGAACCATTGCAGCTCCGGCCTTCCAACACTTATAAGCGTCATCTGCGATTTCCTGTGGTGTAAGCGGAATATTTTCATTTATCTCTTTCGGTGTCATCGCCCCTGTCAGCGCAGCAGTAATAATTGTCTTAGCCATTTGTTATTCTCCTCCTCGATCATTTCTCATTCTTTTCCTACTTTTAAAAAACAGGCAGCCGTTTTTCTGCTGCCTGTCTGTTCCGTATCGATCTTAGCCTTTACAAAGAAGGCCTCCATCCGGATAAATAATCTGTCCGGTTGTATAACTGGAAGCTTCAGATGCAAGATAAATCGCCGCACCTACACAGTCTTCCGGTACTGCCATACGGCTCATTGGATGCTGTTTTGCCAGCCCTTCCTTGA
>CAZLZX010000100.1:0-9329 GCA_964564095.1 uncultured Eubacterium sp.
CAGGTGTAATATCATAAGCTACATACTTTTTGTCCGTAAGATTATTAACATCAACAGCTTCAACGGTCATCGTGGATACATCATTTGATCCAAAATTGACTTCTACGCCTGTTTCTCCATCATGACAAATATTTGTATTCTCTTCATTTTCGCCAATCTGTGCACCTTTGGCGATATCCATAATAGCAATATTCGTATATGTGATCTTTCCACTCGCATTCTCATACAACAGACCAACAGAACCGTCACTCAGTTCCGTCAGGCAGGAATATGCGTATGTACCATTATTTACAGAATAAGTATACTTCCAGTTAATGCTGCCGTTTTCCTGAATCAGTCCCACAAAAATTTTTCCATTTGTGCGGCTGCTGGTCGGTGCAGAAAGAAGGATTGCAGTCTTTCCGTCGATCTTATCGCTATATGTAATAGCTGATAACTGGCAAGTTGTAGTATAGCTGATCCCTACATCATTCTTACTTGACCAGGTTTCGCCATCATCTTCTGAGAGATAGTATCCGCCATGACGGGTAAACATATAGATCCTTCCGTCAGCCTCCGCAAGCGCTGCCTCAGAGCTCTGTGCCGACATATCTTCACTGCGAGTCCATGTCTTACCGTCGTCATCTGAATAAATCACACTGGTATTTCCATCCTGTGTCGTATATGTATAGCACGGAAAGATAATACGTCCCGTAGAGGTCACAAGTCCGCGGCCCGGTCCGACACCATAGAACATATCTTTAGCGTTCTTTACCTGACTGTTCAACATCTGCGGAGCGGACCATGTGGCTCCGCCGTCCGTGCTTTTTGTCAAATACAAATAGCTTGTTTTTAATACCTGATAAGGCGAATCAGAGAAAAACAGATTGGTATCAACATTTGTACCTTTAATATTGTAATATTCATCAACCGTAAGATCAGCTACCTGCGTTCCATCTGTCTTATAAATGAAAGCCGTTCCATCTGTAAAATCTCCAACATAATAATCATAGCTATTACTGTCGCTTGTTCTGAGCAACAAATGACCGTTACTGTCAAAACCTGTACCGGCGCTTATGTCATTAATATAACCGCCATGCGGATACAGATCTACCAGCATATAAATTGTATCATCACTGGTTACAGCCAGCGCCGGATCAATAAAAGCGGTAGAATCCGTATTATATATATTCCCGTTATCTCCCAGATAATTTGCAAACGTATAGCTCCAATTTGCCCCGTCATCAGAAGAACGGGATACGATCGTATCCAAACCATATCCATCGTAGGTATGATTCCATCTCGCATCTGCCGCTGCCACCAGCGAACCGTCACTTAATGTTGCCAGAGCCGGAATGCGAAAATATGTGCTTCCGCCAGTACCGCTGGCAAATGGCTGACTAACAGTTTTTCCATCTGTTGGTTTTGTACTTGCAGTACTGCTTGCCGCCTCTGCCATATTCGTACCATAGACATTAACAGTAATACCGACTACCATGCATACTGCCAGCAAAAGAGACAAAACCTTTTTTAAATTCTTCATCTCATTTTTTCCTCCTTCATTTCAATTTTTCCTCCTTCATTTCATTCATTATCTATATCAAAGCAATCATCGTATTGTTTTTGCTTTTTTATTTTCTCTGGACTCCCACTCACGCAAAGCCTGCTTTTTTAGTTCCTGTACCATCTCGCATAAATAAATGGGGATATCAGAAAATGTCCCGTTTTCCGCCAAAGCCATTGCCGCACAGGAATGGCACAGCTTTACATTCGGACATTTTGTACAGATACCGGAAAGCATTACCTTTTTACTTACGTCCATTAACTCTTTCCATGAATCATGAAAAGATCCTTTTTCTATATCGACCCTTGGTTCTGTCATCATTCCGCATGGAACCATCCAGCCATCCCATGTGATCCAAAACGATGCTTTTCCAGCCCGACAGCGTATCTTCCCATTTACAGGATCAACACAATCCTCATCAAGCCCGGGCGGAGGAATACTGCCTTCAATAATACTTTGCAAATATTGCGTATATTTTTCTTCCCCATTTTGAAGCCGAAATGTCTTCAAGCGGTAATATGCCGCCTCTCTGGGCGTAAACCGCTCATTCTTTCCAACCGCTCCCAAATCTCTGCGTATGGGTGGGAACATATAGTCCGCCACTTGCAAAACCAACTTATTTTTTTCTGAATAAGCTACTATCCCTTCCAGATCACGTGCATTCTGCGGCGTCAGAGAACAATTTAATTTCACTGAAATCCCTGCCTCCACCAAAGAAGCAACCGCATGATCTATTTGGGAAAATACCTTTGCTGTCCCGCATAGTCTTCCATATGTTTCGTCATTAGATCCATATAGCGTAATGTTAATGCGTCTGGGAGGCATCTTCCTAAAGCGTTCCACTGCCGCCTCATCTATCAGGGAAGCATTTGTATTGACAGACACAACCAATCCCATCCTGACTGTTTCCTCATACAGGTCCCAGAAATCCTGCCAAAGTAATGGTTCCCCTCCGGTCAGCAGCAAATCCAGCATGCCGGCATCCCGCGCTTCCCTTGCTATTTGCAGCCACTGTTCTACCTTTAACGGCGGGCGGGATGATGCCGAAATCTCTTGCATCGTCTTTCGTACATAACACATCTTGCAAGCGAAATTGCAGACAGGAGACAATTCAAATGTGCCGCTTAACGGGATCCCTGCCCTGCATGCTTTATCAAACATAATATCCGTAATCGGAATGGAATTTTTAATTCTCTCAGGCATCAGCATTCCCTCTCGCACATTAAAATTTCCTTCAATATTTTTACTGCATTCTCATCCGGCGTACAGGACAGCTCGTAAACTGCTATTTCCGAAACAAACTGTTCCGTAATCATACATGCCCTCTCCACACACTCCTGATCCCATGCGCTTACAGTTACCTGAGCATATATTTTTCGGAAAGCTTCCGCTTTACTAAGTCTGCGGATCGAGCAGCTCTCTGCCTGTTGCAGCATCACAACCGCCCTAACAGGTACGCTTCTGTTTACATGGCATTTTGATGAACCTGCATAGGGAGAACCAAATGCGTTCCATATTCCATTCGTTTTACAAAGAACAGGACGATCCCCATTAACCAGGATCGATTTTTCATATTTGCACCATAACTCTCCCTGTGTTGATTTCCCAATACCGGAACGACCGGAAAATAAAATCCCTCCAAACTCCGTGTCGACACAACAGGCGTGGAGAATCATTCTCCTCTCACGCAGCATCATCTCTTCCCAGGCAATATGAAAAAATGCTCCGCCTACGTGATTCAGGCATGTTATGCCCTCGGGCAGATACTGTACCTTGATGCAGCGTTGTTTCCAATCATAACTGCCTATTGCATATGGAATATTCCCATTCGGTTCATCTCGAAATCTCCTCACAAACCCCTTTTCTTCCTCCCATGCTGCTGCATATCCTGAATTGCATGGGATCTCTTGTTCCGGAAACAGGGGAAGTTTCTTTACTTCCTCGAACACTGCAATATAGTCTAAAAATTTTATCGTGTTTCCCGACACTTCAAAAGATTGGAAATGTTCTGAAACAGCAAGATGGAACGAAGTTTTGAATCCAACAGTCACACCCGCGATGGAAAATATTGCACCTATATCATTTTTCATAGACTAAGAAGTAAAGATATTATTGACAGATTCTCCCGTCCAGTAGCAATAGTCCTCATATCCAAGACCTTCCATAGTATATAAGCAATTCTCTGAATTAAATATAGTCTCTCCTTGACCCAGAACTAAATTCGGAGCTTCACCTGCATCAAGTGTACATTCATCTTGAGAATGATTCAACGCAGTACTGCAATTTGCAACACTATGTGAAAGCTCATACTGCTCGAAAAACACCTGTGGTTTTTCATATTTTTTCTTCATATAGTTTCTCCTCTCAAAGATTTTATTTATGATTCTGTGTTATTCGGACAACCTCTGCGGTTCCAAGATAACACTCTTCCACATTCAGACTGATACTTTCCCCAGCCGAAAGTGTTTCTATCGGATATGTATAAGTCTTTCCGCCATAATACACATCCTCATCAAACAGACAATGAAAACCAATTTCTAGTTCTGTGATCTCATTCCCTGTCAGATTACTGATCCTTACATCCGTTCCCGATGCATCTACAGATATGTCATCTGCCATGACCGGCATATTATCCTCATAAGACGCACTGCATTCTATTTTTTCACAGACTGTCTGTGCCGATATTTCCACATTACTTGTCTCAAATGCCCACACTTTACCGCCTGCCGGCACATCTTCGATTTCAAATTGAAGCTTCGTACTGTCTTTTAGTACTACAGTAATCTGCGCCGATGCCAAAAATTGATCCGATTGATTTATTACTTCAATAGACGCAATATCCTCTCCGATCTCATCATTACAATCCGGATTTGCGATACTGGACTGAAACAAAGAATCTATAACCAGTTTTTCATCTTCTAAACTATATGGAAATTCGATGTCCGACTGACTCTCATCTCCGATAGAACTGCCTTTTTCAGAACTATCTTTACCACATGCGGTAACAGTCAGCATAACTGCCATCAATAATACTCCCAAAATGAAATACTTATGTTTTATTCTTATCTTATCTGATACTTTCAAATTATCCGTACCTCATAATTTCACTCTATTTTCCTTATAGCGTCGTTCTTCCGCCATATTTCAACTACTATGCCTAGTTTAAGAATTTAATTTATTGTACCACTGCCCCATTTTCATTGCTTCATACTTAAGCATTAGATTTTTTTCATTTTTTCAAAATAAATGGACCGAGAAAAATTCCCGATCCATTTATAGCAATTTTTTAAACTTTACTACAGCAGCTGCATCCAACTTATTTGCTGATTCTAAGGATGAACAGTAAATGTGCCAATCTTGTCTTTCCCATTACTTTTGTACACAGGAATCTTTATCCCATCTGGATAATTGTCATAAAACTCTTCCTGCCATTTAAGAGCTTCTTCCGGAGTTTTGAAATCCGGTTGATAATACAAAAAATCATCTCTATATACATATCCATCTACGCCTTCATCAGACTCTACCATAATCAGATCTGCTCCCATACATAACGGTCCGTAAGTCAGTCCATATTCATTTGTCCGCAGCGAAGTTAACAGTCCAATCGCTTCATCAGAATACCCTTGGTTTTTTAATTCAGAATACAATTCCTCAATCTGCTCATTTGTATAATTTGTATCTTCCACCTTCTCCTTTAAAACGGATACCGCTTTACTGGCAGCAAATACAGAGGCCGGCAAAATAATGAATACTAACACGGCAACACATATCTGATAAACCAAAATCCTTTTTCCCAACTCCGTATGTTTTCTGTTCACGCTTACATGAAGTAAAACTTTCTCACGCCCTTCATTCGAGCCTTTCCATTCATCCTTCGTTTTTAAAAAAGCATGCTTTAACAAAACGTCCATTTCATCCATGCGTTTCCCTCCTTCTATATTATAAACAACTCAATACCCCCAAAAAGTTTCAAAAAATAAAATTTTTTCGAGTTTTTTAGATTTTTATACCAAGTATATATAAAAATATACTCTCGTAAACATTTCAGCTTACATCAGGCTTTTGAAATAAATCCTACTTTTTCTTCAAATCCAGAACCCATCAAACATGTTTTTCATTAATTTCTGCAGGTTGTTATTAAGCAAGATTCCATATTTATTGTCTCATTATTTAGAATCACATATTTCTATGTTCATTTTTAACGCAAAAAAGCCTAGCTTACGCCAGGCTTATTATAAAAATTACTTCTTCATTGAACTTAGAACCTGCTGCACCAGCCATTCTAATATTTGTTTGCAATGCTACTGATCACTTTCTTAGACATGTCGATGACTGTCTGTTTTTCATATTCCGAGGATGTGAAAAAAGCCTAGCTCACGCCAGGCTTTTTTATAAATATTACTTCTTCGTTGAACTTAAGACCTGCTGCACCTGTTCATCACTGAGCTCGGCGATACTTTGTGCGTCTGCTACAGAAAAACCCCGATTTACCATATTGATAAAAACCTGGATTTTTCCTTCCACTCTTCCTTCTGTTTTTCCTTTTTCGATTCCTCTCATTTCTACATAATCACTCAGGTTGCACATCTCACTTACCTCCTGTTCAAGGGACAACAGTGTTGATAACATGTTTAACAATTCATTTTTGCATTCTGCATTATCCTTCCCCAGACATATCATGATTACAGAAAGCAGGTCATGCCGGGCCTCTCCAGCAAAATTACCATAAATATTTTTCGGCTCCATACTGTATTCCGTAATCGTATTCTCTGCCATTTTTGGGGAATCCATGCATACCCAGATGGAATAAACCTTTTTTATGTTGTCATATTTTACCGGGTCATTCGCCTTTACCGTGAATTCCGTGCCAAGCTGCGCCGACAGCATCCTTGCGCAGTAAAACACTGCGCGCGTGACCAGGTCATATCCCGGATAATACTCATTCTGCGCTTCCAGATTTATAATGACCTTAACTTTCTGGTCGCCCGGAACAATGGCATAAAACCGGATGTCGAAAGTAACGTCCCCTTCATTTGGCACATGATCCTCATTCGCCATGCCGACAATCTGCTCCATGTTCGTCTTTCCTGGATAAACAGGGACGCATGACACTTCAGGATCCCCTTCGATACACTCCATGATCTGTTCCAACTCCATGCCGTAAAATTCTTTCACGGCGCATTTCAGAATCCATGCCAATATCCTCTTGTTTGCCAGAACTTTCTTGACCTTTGTATCATACCGGATCTTACCATCTGTCGCATCGATCATCTCTGAGATATTAGTCTTTTCCAATTTCCTTGCCTCACTTTCCTTATCTATAAAATCTATAAAAACAGGAAAAGTGCCGAGACGATCCCTGATAATATAAAATACCAAGAACCTGCCTGTATGAAATTAAACCACTATATTTAACAGCTCATCATCATCCATAAAGATATGCATGTTACCTGCATGCCGTGCAATCCTTACGTATCATTTTACTAACAACATTTCTTATGGTCAGATTATAACATTGAAACCATGGTAACGCAAGGAAACGATTTTCTGCATTGATTTTGCTCCTTCCATCTCCGGAGAAATAATGAATCACTTTTAAATTTCTCCCATATCATATCCACTCAATTGTCTCAACATGCTTTTCTGTTTTCGGTTTCAGGATGTACCGGGCGATTTTCCGGTCCTCATCTTCTGTAACAGCCAGAATCCAGTCATCGAAATAGGAAAATATGTTATTGTGGCGGTCAAAAAGGCCATATAGAGGATCGTATTCTTTCAGCAAATCCGCAAGCAGCTCTTCCGGGGCTATCTGATTGTCATTAAGAAGCGCAGCAAATGCTGCATCCGCCGCCAAATATTCTCCAAACATATAACGGGCAATCTCCCGCTTGATCTCATGCAGATGCTCAAACTCATGCTCTTCCCCTTCATTCGTCGCATGGTAAATATGCATGAGCGGGATCTTGATACGGAAAGGACCGGGATCCACATAATACCATCGCTGGTCGGTGTCATAAAGGTAACCGTAGTCGATAAACATAATTTTGCTGAATATCTGCCTTTCCGTCGTACCCAGCGAATGCGGACACCCCGTAAGCTTATGCGTATAAAACCATCCAAACCCGCCATCCTCGCTTCCCGGCTTTCCTATTAGGCTGAGTTCGCCGAGCCCAAACAGATATTCAACCTTCTCCGGATCATCGTACCATGCGAGCAGTCTCAGCCCAACATTCTCGAAATATCCCCCGTTCCCGGACCATCCATACTGAACATGCCCGTCATCCAATCTTCTGGCTATAATGCTTATATCGCCCATTTTTTATCCCTCCATATCTTCCATCATAATTCATCAGCTTAATCATTTACTTGAGGTGTTTTTTCTTTGTCAATCGCTTGACTCATTTAAAGTAAACAGAAATCTTTCATCCTACATATAAAATCCGTTGTGGAAAGTTTTTTCAGCATTAGAATTTCAAAAGACCTGCATATCGCATAAGAATAATAGACTGACTTTCGTCATAGAATTTTTAGAAATTAAATGCTTGCATTTATTATACTATGTAAAAATAAAAAAAGCAACACTTTTTATATAGTTATTAGTTTTAATACGACATGGATTTTTAAAATAACGGCATTCATGTTGAGAGTTTCTTCTTAAATCAAATGAGACACCTCACATGGCCTGACATCCGTCTGTCTGATCTTGAATCTGACAGACGGAGTAAAACATAATGAGATGTCCCATTTATTGGCACGATGCGGTTATCACGATATCTTTACTGACTTTCGTTATAACCTCAACGATTCTTCCTTGCCGCATTTCCAATTTTCTTTACCAGCGCCACGACGCCTACAATACCAAGCCATGCAACTCCAAGCAGAAACAGCATCGCCCCCATGAAGGTTCCGTTCTCATACCCCATCAATGGCACATAGAGATCCGTCATCAGCACAATAAACTGCGAAACGATTATTACCAATGCAACCATCGCCTGTGCGAAGAGACTGGAACGATTTTTATACAAGGCACGGTACAGCCAGATTAAGAACATGGCCATCACAATACCAAAAATCACAACACCAAATCCTGTATTTACATTCACAGAACGCCTGGTTGCCCGAAGCACTGAGATTATAACAATCGGAATCAAATATGCTACATTTCCCTTCTTTTTCGCATTCATTCCACGCTTCTGATCCAACACCTGATACAATGCTTTCGCCTCCGGAAACATTTCATTTGGATTCAAACCCCTGAAACGATAGTAGTCAATGATGTAATCATATATATTCTTTTTCAGATTCATATTTACGAGCAGCTTTGCAAAACCACCCATAAACATTGGTTTTCTCAATATCTCCTGATACTCTTCTTTCTTAAAAAACCTCTGAAACAGCTTTATCTTGCCCCTGTTTTCGGGTGCAAGAAGCATTTCGATCTCAATCAGAGCCTTTTGAGAAGTCCGGAACAATCGTTCCTGTTCACTCTGTTCCGCCTGATGAAGCGTACCATCAAAATCCCAACGCTGATTATTCCGTTGTCTTTCTTCTTCTTGTTTCTGCTGCTCCCAGCGAATCGATTCCTCCTGCTGTTTCTCTTCTGTCTGTCGGTGTACACGGTCAAAATTCAGAGATTGCTCCTGTCTTGGCTGATCTGCCTGTCAGCGTTGATCCTCTTCCTTTGTCTCCTCATGATCTGTTCCAGGAAAGAACGATATCGGTCAATCGGCCGCGGATTCTGTTTTTCCAGCAAATAGTGAACTACCCATTGTCTAAAGCCAATGGG
>CAZLZX010000101.1:0-9318 GCA_964564095.1 uncultured Eubacterium sp.
GAATTTGGCGGTGTTGAGAATCTGAAAGGCAAAAAGCTTGCTATGACATGGGCTTACTCTCCTTCCTACGGCAAACCATTATCTGTTCCTCAGGGCATCATCGGTCTGATGACACGTTTCGGTATGGATGTCGTACTTGCTCATCCGGAAGGATATGAGGTAATGCCGGAGGTGGAAGAGGTTGCCAAAGCAAATGCAGAAAAATCCGGCGGTTCCTTTACCAGAACAAACGATATGGCAGAGGCTTTTAAAGATGCCGACGTGGTATATCCAAAGAGCTGGGCGCCATTCGCAGCTATGGAGAAACGTACAAACCTCTATGGCGAAGGAGATTTAGAGGGTATCAAAGCTCTTGAGCAGGAGCTTCTTGCTCAGAACGCAGACCACAAGGACTGGTGCTGTACGGAAGAGCTGATGAAAACTACAAAAGACGGCAAAGCGCTGTACTTACACTGCTTACCGGCTGACATCAACGATGTAAGCTGCACGGACGGCGAAGTAGAAGCTTCTGTATTTGACCGTTATCGTACACCGCTTTACAAGGAAGCAAGCTACAAGCCATACATTATCGCTGCTATGATCTTCTTAAGCAAATTTGAGAATCCGCAGGAGATCCTGAAAAAATTAGAAGAGCGTGCTGCAAAGAGAATCTTTGAATAAGTATAAAGGAACAGTAAACTTTATCATACCATTTTACTATGAATCCTTGAACTTTATAATTATCATGTATAGGGGAATTTTACCATGAAAAAGCAACGAATTGTCATTGCCCTTGGCGGCAATGCCCTTGGAAAAAACCTTCCTGAACAGTATCTCGCCGTTCAGGAGACTTCCAGAGCAATCGCTGATCTGATCGAAGAAGGAAATGAAGTCATCATCTCCCACGGAAACGGTCCTCAGGTCGGTATGATCAACAATGCAATGGCAGCTTATTCCAAGACAGACCCATCTCATCCGGCAATCACTCCTCTCTCTGTATGCGTTGCCATGAGTCAGGCTTACATTGGATACGATCTGCAAAATGCATTGAAGGAAGAACTGTTAAACCGCGGCATCAAAAAAAGTGTCGCCACTGTAATCACACAGGTGCGCGTAGACGAGGATGATCCTGCCTTTCTGAATCCTACCAAGCCAATTGGCCACTTCATGACAAAGGAAGAGGCTGATGAAGCTGTAAATAACGGGATTCAGGTTGTGGAAGACTCCGGTCGGGGCTACCGTCGTGTGGTGGCATCTCCAAAACCTGCAGAGATCATCGAGATCGATACCGTAAGAGATCTGCTTGAGACCGGAGAAGTTGTTATCGCCAGCGGAGGCGGCGGTATCCCTGTCATCCGCAAAGGAAATCATTTAAAAGGTGTCGGTGCAGTCATCGATAAAGACTTCGCAAGCTGTCTCTTAGCACAGCAGCTTAACGCCGACTTTTTGATTATCCTGACCGCAGTGGAAAAAGTAGCCCTTCACTTCGGAACTCCGGAGGAAACCTGGCTGAATGATATCTCTGTTGCGGAGGCAAAACAATACATGGACGAGGGGCACTTTGCTCCCGGCTCCATGCTTCCAAAGGTTCAGGCTGGTGTAAACTTCGCCGCATCCGGCGATGGACGTACCGCCCTGATCACGCTCTTGCAGAAAGCCAGAGATGGCGTAAACGGCAAGACGGGAACAAGAATTACAAAATAAAACATTACAGGAAGCTTCGGTAACGCTTCCTGAGAAAAAACAATTTACTTAAAACGTTACCCAAACTATCTTTTTTCTCTTATTCATACAAAACAGAAAAACTCCTGCTCCCTGACGTTAATTCGTCTGGCAGCAGGAGTTTTTGACGCTTTCATGCATTCCTAAAAATAAATTATTTCAAATTTCTTTCTAAATCCGATATCACATCTGCCAATGTGATAGCTTTCAGCTCCATCTCCATAGCATTCTGTACCCGGATCAACTTATCATCCAGAATATTATGAATATTCTTCCCTACCGGACAGGCGGGATTCGGATTTTCATGGAAATGAAACAAAGTATTTTCCTCAATACACTCTACAGCCTGATATACATCCAAAAAAGTAATCTCATCCAACGGCTGCGCAAGGGTTGCGCCGCCTGGCCCCCGCTTTACCGCAATCAGTCCCGCTTCCTTCAACTGCGATAAGAGCTTTCGGATAATGACCGGATTGACATTGATACTGCCCGCCAAAAAATCACTGGTAACCTTATATTCATCCTTAAACGTCTCCATACATGTAAGCATATGAACCGCTATTGTAAATCTGCTTGATATCTGCATGACATTTCCTCACTTTCCTGTTCTCATTTTATCTTGGCTTCGATATCATGTCAATCATTACGTGCGTATCGTTTTTAAGCTCAATGTACAGACTTCCAAACCGTCCCGGCACAATCTTTTTCTACGCTCTTGCCAGAAGCCTTTCATACAATTTCAGATCTTCCACAAAATACCGGTCACACCGCAGATGCATGGTCATATTTCTGCCGCAAATCGGACATTTGGGCACCATATAGGAAGGAACCAGACAGTCCTTTCTTGCCTGATTCATCTGTTTAAACATATCAATGGCATCATAAACCTTTGGATGACATCCCTTTTCACACTGAATCTCTCCATAGTCTCCCTGCGTTGCAAAAATATTTTCCTCCGCAAAGCCCGCTTTCCAGAATTGATGGTCCACATTCGTAGTAAGCACGAAATGAGGTTTGCTTTTTACCAATTCATACAATTTGCCGTAAAGGGGCAATGTCCCCGGCTCTATCCTGTTTACACAGGAATGCTTTGACCAGTATCCCCACTTCGCCTCTTCCGTCGGAAAAGGATAAAATCCGGCGCTGTACATATCGCTCATATATTCTGAACCATATTTTTTAATAAACTCTTCAAAATTGTCCGTAAATCTTTTTCCGCTGTAAGAAAGACCTGCTGCAGTGGACAGGCCCGCACCGGCTCCGATCAAAACAGCATCAGCATCCTGAAACAGTTTTGCCGCCTCCTCCACCTGCTTTTCATAGGGTATATCGGAAAACACATAGTCATTTGCCGGTGTTCCGCACAAAAACTGGGAAAAATCTACTTTCTTAACCGATTTTTCCTGCTTGATACTTCTCAAAATGCCCATTGTCATATACCACCTTTCCTTTTTATTGCATATCCTTTTATCATTTTCTCCGCACTCCCCCTAATCAAAACAGGGAGTTTCACGGACTTATCTTTAAAAGTAATACTACATTTGATGTAATAATAGTAGTTACATCTAGCATAATATCATTTTTTAATTGTAATTTCAATAGTTACATTGAATTTTATCCTATCAGATTGGCAAACATCAAATCTTTTCCTCCAGGTAATCCCTGCCCCAATCGCACATAGCATCCAGGATCGGCGTCAGACTCTGACCAAACTCCGTCAGACTGTATTCCGTCTTTGGCGGCACTACCGGATATACCTTTCGATGGATCAAGCCGTCCTTTTCCAATTCCCGAAGCTGCTGTGCCAGCATTTTATCCGCTGCCTTCGGCATTTTCCTGTGAAGCTCACTGTATCTTAATGTTTGATTCATTAAATGCCACAGAATAACGGCTTTATATTTTCCGCCGATCAGATGTATTGTCGCTTCCACCGGACAGTTGTATCCATTGCATTTTTCTGACATAATAATCCCTCCCGTACATTGTCATTATCTATACTTACTTTTCAGGTAGTATATACCTGAAAAGTGCATTCTTGTACTTTTTTCTATTTGAGATACAATTATAGAGTAGACCGGTCGAAATTACAACATTCAGATAACTGCAGACTTACCATGTCTGCCAAAAGGTTACTGTCCATACTTTATCATAACAGTAACGCAATTTTAACATAAAAATACAGGAGGGACACTCACATGTCATTATTAGAAATTGCCAAAAGACGTTATTCTGTCAGAAACTACAAAAACCAGCCAGTAGAAATGGAAAAATTAGAAAAAATCATTGAAGCAGCACACGTGGCACCCACTGCTGCCAATCTTCAGCCCGTCAGACTTATCATCGCCCGCAGCGACGAAGCCAGAAAAAAAGTCAGTCTCGCTGCCGACATTTATAATGCCCCTATCGCTATCATCGTATGCGCCGACCATTCAAAAGTATGGGAACGCCCATTTGACGGAAAGCTCACAACGGATATCGATGCCTCTATTCTGACAGACCATATGATGCTGGAAGCCACGGAATTAGGTTTGGGAAGTGTGTGGATCTGCTACTTTAAACCGGATATTATTAAAAAAGAGTTTCATTTGCCAGAACATTTAGAACCGATCAACATTCTTGCCATCGGCTATGCCGACGGAGAACCTGCCGACAGTGAACGACACAACATTGCCAGAATCCCGGTGGCGGAGCTGGTAAATTATCAGTAAGTATTGAATCGGCAATATCCAATAATTAGTTGCTGACACTACTTCTTTTATACTACCCTGCAAAAGGCAGGTAAAAATTATATGAACGAACCTTACAACAGCTCGCGGAAAATCTCAATCAAAAAATATGACATAGAATGGAGAAATAATAATGAGAAAAACAGATCAGTCGAAAACGGAGACAAACCTTTTGCCCATGCATCAAAAGGGAATCTTTGCAACATTGATCATCGCTGTATTTGTTACGGCTATGGCAACTACGGTAACAGGAAATATGATTCCAAACTTTACCGAATATTTCGGTGTATCCGCCAACCTTGCCCAGTGGCTCACAAGCGGAGCAACCTTAGTCTCTGGAATTATCATTCCTGTTACAGCATTTTTGATAAAGAGAATGCCAAACAAAATTTATTTTTTTGCAGCTATGATCGCCTACACATTGGGTTCCCTGTTCGTATTTTTGGCGCCAACATTTCCGGTGCTGCTTATCAGCCGCCTGCTTCAGGCTGTCGGCTGCGGAATGATGATCCCCTTCGGACAGGTCCTTCTTCTGAATATCTACCCGGCTGAAAAACATGGAACGGTCATGGCAGTCTACTCTATGGCATCCATGGTATCTACCGTTGTAGGTCCTACCTATGCGGGCTTAATGCTGGACTCTGTGGGATGGCGCGGCGTATTCGCCTCCTTATTTGCACTTGGCGTCGTAGTTCTTATTTTCGGCGGTATATTTTTAAAGAATGTCAGCCCCAAAACCGATGCCGACTTAAATATGGGATATGTTGCGCTTTCAGCCGTAGGCTTTGCCGCACTACTCATTGGTCTAAGCAATATAAGCAGCAGTTCTATTTTACATTTTAAGAGCGGCGGTCTTATGTTAATCGGCATTATTTCTCTTATCGCTTTTTCATGGTTACAGCTTACCTCCAAAAAGCCAATGCTCAATCTAAGGGTGTTTAAGGACTCTTCCTTTACAATTGCAGTTATAACCAGCATATGTCTATATTTAATTGCAATGGGTTCCGCAATGATTTTGCCGATTCTGACAAAATCTATCTGTGGGTTTTCTGATTCAAGCTATGGATATGCAACGCTGATTGGTTCCATTCTGTCTGTATTTGCAACTCTGCACGCAGGCAGAATATATGATAAAACGGGAATTAAGCCAATGTTTATTGCCGGTGTTATTATGTTTGCCGCTTATATGATCATGGGAGTCTTATTTACAGAAAATACCGGAATCATTTATATAGCCGCAGCTTTTGCGCTTCAAACTGTGGCAATGTCCGTTTTGAATTCTCCCTCCACGACTATGGCACTGAGCAAGCTCTCCGGGAATGCACGTATAGATGGAAGCGCTGTTTTTAATACTGTACGGCAAATCTCAAGCGCATTAGCATCCACGCTTTCCGTACTGATCTACACTTTGGCAGGAAGCGATATCCATGCTGTTCACGTTGTATACATATACTATGGAATAGTTACGGTCATTATCGTCATATCCATCCTTTTTTATCTTAAATCCGAAAAAAAATAACAGTCTGAAAAGGAAATACTTACATTCTGTTAAAAATTACCGGATGAATGTCATTTCAGCAGAAAAAGTCATTTCAGCAGAAGAATTGACATTCCCAGGCCCAATAGATATAATATTCTTATTACATTCGTAATATTTACAAGGAGGAACTATTATGCCGAGTTTACCGCAGATTTCTGAGGCGGAATTTGAAGTAATGAAAATCGTATGGAAATATGCTCCGATCAACACAAACCAAATCACAGAGCGTTTAATGGAAACCACGACCTGGAGTCCAAAGACGATACACACCTTGATCAAGCGCCTGACCACCAAGGGTGCTCTTACCTATGAAAAAGAGGGGCGGATCTTTGTGTACACTCCTCTGGTAAAGGAAGATGAATATATCAATCAGGAAAGCAATTCCTTCCTGAAACGTTTCTATAACGGCAATATTACTTCCATGCTGTCTGCCTATATTGAAAATGATAAACTTTCTCAGGATGACATAGATACGTTACGCTTGCTCTTATCAAAAAAACAGAAGTAGAAAGGATAACCACATGCTGGATTTTTGCACTCGTTTTTTTATCTGCAATCTTTTCATAGCCGGTATGACAGGGGGGATTCTGCTGCTAAAACAGGTCTTAAAAAAACACCTGTCCAGCCGTATGCAGTATAACCTCTGGTTCATTGTATTCGCACTTCTGTCCACACCGTTTCTCCCCATCCGTCTCACTGAGCTGACACCTGTCCTTTCATGGTTTCCTATGTCTGCTTTGGACCTGACATCCAATACCGGAGCTGTCAGCCAAGCCGCTTCCATTTCCGGCTCGGGAAACGCATTTGACTGGATCAATGATTTCAGTATGTCCGTAACCAGAAATGCTTCCTCTTCTTTAAATATTGCTCTTCTTTGCATATGGCTTGCCGGAATCTTCGGAATGATCCTTTTCATGGTAAAGTCCCGGCTGCATCTTTATCAGTTGGAAGCTGCTTCCCTTCCGCTTCAAAATCAGGATATCCAAGGCATTTTTGCCGAATGCAAAGCCGAGCTGAAGCTTCATAAGGACATTCCCGTCTACAGCTCCGCTTACATAAAGTCTCCATTTACTGTCGGAATCATAACACCACGGATCTATTTACCGATACATTTAATCTCTGACTATGACCAAACAGATTGCCGTTTCATATTGCTGCATGAGCTGCAGCATTGCAAACATAAAGATGCCATTGTAAATGGACTTATGAATCTGGTAAATGTCGTTTACTGGTTCAATCCAATGATCTGGTATTTCTTAAAGGAAATGCGAAGCGACAGAGAAATGGCCCGTGACGCCGCAGTATTAGATCTGCTGCAGGAGCAAGAATATGAAAAATATGGAAATGCTCTGATCAATTTTGCAGAAAAAATTTCCCTTTCTGCTTTTCCATTTACCTCCGGTATCGGCGGCAGTATGAAACAGATCAAACGCAGGATCATGCAGATTGCTTCCTATAAAAAGAAAACTGCTTTGGAAAAATGTAAGAGCATTTTATTATACTGTCTGATTGCTGCTCTTATGCTGAGCTTTGCACCTCTGCTTTCTGTACAGGCGGCAAACCATGACTCCTATCATCCCCAAACTGACAAACAGCATCGTTCCGCCATTGATCTGTCAGACTATTTTGAGGGCTATGCGGGCAGCTTCGTTCTCTATGATTCTGCCCATGACAGCTGGCAAATTTATAATGAATCCGGAGCAAAGCGACGCGTTTCTCCCAATTCCACCTACAAAATTTACAGCGCCTTATACGCTTTAGAGCATGATCTTATTACACCGAAAGCCAATGCGCTGACCTGGAATGGACAAACCTATCCCATAGAAGAATGGAATGCCAATCAGGATCTATCCTCCGCTTTCCGCTACTCTGTAAACTGGTATTTTCAGACTTTGGATGAGCGTGCCGGACTTCCCGCTTTGAAAGAGTTTTATGCTGATATTGGCTATGGAAATCATGATCTCTCCGGCGATATATCCGATTTTTGGATGGAGTCATCCCTTCAGATATCTCCTCTGGAACAAGTTGAATTGCTGCAAAAAATGTATACAAATCAATTTGATTTTGAGGAAGAAAATATTCAGACGGTAAAGGATGCCTTGCTATTATCCTCCAACAAAAACGGCTCCTTATATGGAAAAACCGGAACCGGAGCTGTCAATGGGAAAAATATAAACGGGTGGTTCATCGGTTACGTAGAAACAACAGATAATACATGGTTTTTCGCTGCTAATATAGCGTCAGAAAACCGCACCGCCATCGGCACACTGTCCGATGCAGATTCCGCATCTACAGAAAATCAAAATGCCAACGGCGCCACTGCAAGCGAGATCACGCTCCAAATCCTGCAGGATAAAAATATTTATTAGAAAAGGAAGAGACTTATCTCTACCATTCTTCTTCATCTGCCGGTCTCCATGCCTGGCCGAAATTTACGTCCTTAAACAAGGCCGCAAGACCTGTGATCTGCTTTAACCGCAGGATTTCATCACGATCCATTCCCAAATGCTTTGCGATCCATGCATCGGAACGTCCAAACTCGTGCAGATCTTTTACAATATTGCTCATCAAATCCACATCATGGCTGCCTCGTGCACGGTTATGGCGGATCGTGCTGGCCATTCTCTGATCGATGGATTTATTTATAACAGAGACGGGCAGCATTCCGTTTTCCCTTTCATAAATGTCCGGATATTCCAGCATGATCCGGTAACGATGAAATCCATCCACAATAATATAAATATCTTCTTCTTTATCATAGTAGCAGACAATCGGCATTGTGTATCCATCCGCTTTAATGCTGTCATACAGTAATTTCATTTCCGGCGGAGCCACAGCATTCGGATTATAATCATTTGGCTTTATCTTTTCTATCGGCACCGCTTTTACATTGTAAACAGGACTCTTATACCCCATAATTCATTTCCTCTACACCTTTGTATTTGTCTCGAAGCATATCCACCCGCCGCTGCTGCTCTCTGGTCATGCCAAATCCCATAAAACGACAGATATGATCATTTTTTAAAATGCAGTAACACATTCGTTTCCAGCTCGGAATATCTTTGGTAGTTTTAATATCATCCGTATGATCCGGAATACGATCTAAAAATACAACTCTTGATTTTTTATTTAATGTATAGTTTGACACACCATTTCTCCGGATCTTGTACCCATGCTCTTCCAGCTCCCGAATCGTTTCTTCATCCAGCCCGCCGCCGGTCTTATGCCAAAATTCAATAGACGCATTAAACTTCTTCACATAATTATTGCGGAGTCTGGTCGGCAATGTATCCAGAAGGAACCTGGTATATGATTGCCATGTATGTCCCTCCGGCAGGGTAATATTTCGAT
>CAZLZX010000102.1:0-9229 GCA_964564095.1 uncultured Eubacterium sp.
ATAACGAATATCTGATATTTTGTAAATATTTTTCCAATCAAAAAGATGCTACGCCACAGGTTTTAGTCCTTGGCTTAGCACCTTTTTTACCATTCAACTCCAAAATCATGTTTTATACTTTTTTCTAACATCAAGTATGCAGCTTTCGAGCAGCGACAAAAGTTGGATCTTCAAGATACGAAGCTCATTTTAGGTACGGATAGTCTTAGTGATTAATTAAAATTATCGTGAAAACTCGCTAATTTTAAATTTCAATCCATTTTATTGAAATAATCTGCCAAAATTAACGATCCCATTTAATATTTTCCGGAACATTATCCATAATTAGTGAACAGTTTTTTTCTGACAAATAATAATGATTCAATTGAGACTTCTGATACCTTTTCTTTGTATCCTTTGTTTCTTCAATAAGCAAAGCGGTATAATATCGTTCCCAACTAAAATATTGTTTAGAATCTGCATAGAAATATGTTTCATTGATACAATTTCTTATTTTCTCCGTATTAAATATATTTGAGCGCAAAATCAAATATTCAAAAGATTCTGGAGCATATATTTTGACCTTTGTATCATTATAACAAATATACTTCATGATCATTTCCATCTCTGCTCCAAAGGCTGCTCCATCCACAACTGCAAGCTTTTTCTTTCCTGCAAATAGTTTGTCCTGCAATTTTTTTATAACTCCGGATTTTCCACCGGCAGATTTGCAAATTTTATTCTTTTCTTTACAAATTCTACTCCAAAATTCATATCCTGCATTTGTGTCTTCCGTAATAACAACTTCAGGTACATACTCTTCTTCTGGAAATTGACCATATATTTGATAAAATTCATTCAACGTATATTCTGATCTCAGACTATGGTATTTTCCACTTTCCCGGATCCCATAAATTTCGCGGACACTAAAAGGCAAATTATTTAATCTTTCTCTCGACACAATCACATAATAATTATCCGACCCTTGAATTGCTCTGGCAAATTCTTCTGATTTGCTAAACCTGCCACTTTCATCAATAAATACCAGCGAATCTGATATTCTACTTAGTTTTTCTTTCCAATCTCTTCCATAAAGCACAACACAGGGCTTATCTGATCTCACAATAATACCACTGTCTTCCTGCTCATTATATTCCCGAATCATTTCAATCAAAGTCGTTTTTCCGGTCGCACTATTACCCTTGATCACAGTAATATTACGCTGAATTGTAAATTCATATTTTAAATATCGATTCGATATCTCAATATGATATCTTCCAATCATCACTTTCCTCCATCACAAATACTCCACAGCCTTCAATACAAGTTCTTTCATACTATGGACAGTAGTATTATCATTCAAAATCTCTGCCTCAAATGCTCCCTTACCAAAATCTATCACATGATTCAAATTAATTGTCAAATCCTGCATCTGTCCCAATTTAAGAATCCATTTGGCACAATTATCTCCACAATTTGACGCATTGACAATTCTTTCATTCTGATTCTTCATCAATAACAATGCTTTCGTACCACCAGACAGTGAAACAGGCGGAATTTGTCCTAATACCGGACTGATAATACAATGAGAAGATACTAGCTCAGATTTATCAACATCCGCAATTACTTCCTTTGCAAACGAGTCCTCCAACCACGATTCTTCCATTTGATTTTTAAAATAAGTTTCCACGTTATGAAGTACATTCTCCATTTCTCCGAAATATATCTTTAACATCCAAAATCCTCTCTGTCCCAAAATTACCTTAAGCTTTGTTTTTGTAGTATAACACAGTTTGCATTCAATTCAAACCCACAACCCTTTTATCCAAATATTTTGTTTTCTTTTCCCAAATAGTATCTTTATAAAGAATGTCCTTACATTTATAAACACTATCCTGTGATCAGCTCCAATAAAAGTTTGACTCTGCCGCCGCAGCCCATATCCGTTTTCTTACCACATCCGCCAATCTCCAACTGCAAAACCGGTTTCGACCTGTCCGCTTCACACAACATACGCTTTGCTTTCTCCATAGCGGCTGCCTCTACGCTTCCGCCGCCCACAGTACCAAAAACTGTACCGTCCGAACGTACAAGCATTTTCGTGCCCTCGCTCCTCGGCGTTGAACCGGTTCTGTCTATGATCGTACACAATACTTTGTCTCCCTTTGTGTACAAGATCTCATTTAACAACTCTTTAGAGTACCCGCCTGTACTTCCCGTTCTATTTTTTACCTCTATCATTTCAGCCAGAATAGATACTGCTATCTCCTGAGGTGTCTCAGCTCCGATCTTAAATCCCACAGGAGAATGCACAGTATCAAGCGCCTGAGGCAAAAAACCTTTGCTCAATAAATTTTTTCTGATATTTTCAGCCTTAATGCGGCTGCCAAGCATCCCCACATAGGCATATGGTTTCTGCAAAATGTGCTCCAGACAGATCTGATCCAGTCCATGTCCCCGGGTGGCAATCAGGAAAAACGTTCCACTGTCCCCTTCTGCCTTTGACAATGCTTTCCCGTAGGAATCACAGATCACAGTTACGCCCGCTTCTTTTCTAAAATGATCTGCAAATTCGGGACGATCCTCCAACACAGTTACCGACAAGCCCAGAAACCTGCTCAAATGAACCATTGCCGCCGCCACATGTCCGCCGCCGCATATAACGACTTTCTTTTCCTGGCTCAGTCGTTCTAAAAATATAGTATCCCCATTATGCTCCAAAATCTGTGTATCACATTCTATTTTCCATTCCATCTGTTCCTGTTCAAAAGTACCCTCTGTTCCAGATTCCCAAACGACTGTCCCATTAGAGATCAATGCCTGCTCTCCTGCATGTGGACCGCTGATTACCTTTGCTGCAATATTTACACAATCCATATTTAATTGTGTCAGTTCCTGATATAACATCTATCTGCCTCCTTGCCGTAATAAGTTCACTCCATTTTTCCGCTTATGTTCATTGTATCACGAACTTGGTTTATGATCGACATTCTCGAAACAAATTCTCAAAACAAAACGTAAAAAGACGCCCTGCACCCCCTGGTACAAGACGCCATTCTGCATTTTATAATTATCACTTTATCTGTCTCTGACAAGCTATATGATAATGCACACCAAACCGCCATTACTGTCATTGACGATCTTCTGCATCGTATCCTGCAGCTTGATCTGACTTTCATCGTCCATCATAGAAATCTTTCGATTAATACCATCCTCCACTAATTCCCCAATAGATTTTCCAAAAATATTAGTCTCCCAGACTCCTTCTTCCTTATTCTGATTATCTTTAATATAAGAAATTAAATCCTGAGCCTGTTCCTCATTTCCAATGATCGGTGCAATCTCTGTTTCCACATTTGCACGTATCATATGAATGGACGGCGAAGAAGCCTTCAGCTTTACCCCAAATTTATTCCCATGCCGGATAAGCTGCGGTTCCTCGATCTGAATATCAGACATGGATGGCAATACTACACCATACCCCTTTTGCTGTACACTCTGAATGGCTTCTGCCACTTTTTCATACTGCTTTTTTACCGAGGACAATTCCCTGATCATCGAAATAAGCTGATATTCGCCCTTGATCTCCGTACCTGCCAGCTCGCTCATATTCTCATAATATAAAGCCTCATCTACATTCATTTGAATCCTTACATTACCATTAGAAAAGTCTACCTGCTCGATACGAATATTTTTTATCTCATCTCCTTCCGGCTCAAATACTGCGCCTACTGCATCCTTTACCAGAGAAAGCTGATTTAAGATCCTGCCCGCATTTAATACTGCAGCTTCCTTTACTTTATGCGCTGCCGGAAGCATCTCCACCCATCGGGGTATGAAATATTCAATTCGATTGACCGGAAATTCATAAAGCACCTTTTTTAATATGTTATGGATATCCTCTTTTTTCAGTTGTTCACAGTTTACCGGCATGACCTGCACCTGATATTTTTCTGACATCTGCTGCGCCAAACGTTCACTGTCTGCCTGATACGGTCTCGGTGTGTTCAGCAATACCACAAAAGGCTTTCCCAGCTCCTTTAACTCCATGATCGTCTTTTCTTCCGCCGGCACATAATTTTCTCTGGCAATGTCGGTAAAGGAACCGTCCGTAGTAATAACGATTCCAATAGTGGCATGTTCCTTAATAACCTTCTCCGTACCGATTTCTGCCGCCTGGGAAAAGGGAATCTCCTGCTCCATCCAGGGAGTCTTAACCATTCTCTGGCTGCCCTCCTCCATATGTCCGTTAGCGCCGTCGATTAAAAATCCCACACAATCGATCAGCCTGATCTTAACCGGCAGATCCTCTGCCAGAAAAATATCAGCCGCCTCCTTCGGAATAAATTTAGGCTCCGTCGTCATGATCGTCTTTCCCTGCGCCGACTGAGGCAGCTCGTCGATCGTGCGCTCTCTGTCCGAAGCATCTTTCATATTCGGCAGTACCATCAGATCCATAAACCGTTTTATAAATGTAGATTTCCCTGATCTCACAGGACCTACGACCCCCAAATAGATCTCGCCCCTGGTCCGCTCTTTGATATCTCTGTAAAGATCATATGTAGCAGCATTTATTTTGTCCATAAAAAATCCTCCCGTCTATACTGTTATATGTATATGCGGGAGGAATTTAAAAATTCCATAAACATGTTAGCAGCCTTGTTTTTGGACGCACTTTTTTGCAATGCACAATATTGCTGAGGTTTCTTCTGGGGAAGCGGCAGGACGACTAAAGAATCATCATCCTGAATCTCCTGAATAAATTCCGGTACGATCGCAATACCATGTCCGGTCCTTACCATCAAAAGCTGCGCTCCCAGGCTGTTCGTCTGTACGATCTGTTCCGGCACAAAGCCAAAATCACGCTCCAAAAGCGCCCGCAGCATTTTCAAAGAACTCGGCCCCGTATCCTCACAGTTGGTTACCAGATACTCCTGCCTTAAAATATCTGCCACCTTGCTGCCTTTATAGCGTTCCTGATAGATCTGCCGATTCATGACAAGAGCATTTTCACTGGTAAACAGGTTTACGATACGTATTTCATCTTCCTTAAATTCTTCTTTACACATATCCAACGAAATAATCACATCCAGCTCATTTGCCTTAAACTGTTCCGTCAGCGTGCTGTAAGGAAATTGAAATATATCGATCTTTATATCAGAATACAGCTCCAAAAAACTGGAGAAAAAATGCTCCGTATTACTGTATTCATAGACTCCGATTCCCACTTTGACACGTCCCTGATAAATATTTCCGGCGGCCTTTGTTCGTTCCAGCAACGTGTCATAGTCTTTCATCATCTTTTCCATGCCTTCAGCGAAAATTTTTCCCGCCTCGGTCAGAGTTACTTTTCGAGAATTTCTCTCAAAAAGCTTCACTCCTACCTGAGCTTCTAAAGAAGCGATATAACGGCTCATAGCTGTCTGAGTAATATGATATTTATTCGCAGCCTGGGTAAAATTCAGGCAATGCGCCATCGTGATAAAATATCGAATACTTTTAAAATTCATGCTCATATCCTTCTCTGTCTCATCTTCTCAAACGAGCGTAAACTTCCATATATTGATAAATCTTTTTCGCCAATGCAGAATCATAAGCATCTTTCTTCATACGCCATTTCCAATTCGTACCAGAGGTAGAAGGCATATTCATCCTTGCTTCCCCTCCCAGTCCCAGCAAATCCTGCATTGTCACAATAGACATATTGGAAACACTGGCCCAGGCAGCCTTCATCATCCCCCAGTTTGCCCCCTCCTCTTCATTCAGGCGCAAATATTCGGTGGCATACGCTACAGCCTCTTTGGATGCATGTTCCATCCAACCCAGGATCGTATCATTATCATGGCTTCCCGTATAGACCACACTGTTGGGTATATGGTTATGAGGAAGATAAGCGCTGTCATTTTTCGCATCAAAAGCAAACTGCAAAAGCTTCATTCCCGGGAATCCGGAATCCTTCACAAGCTGCAGCACTTCCGGTGTCAAAAATCCCAAATCCTCTATGATAATGTCCAGTTTTCCCAGCTTTTCCTCGATGGTATGAAACAAATCCATCCCCGGACCTTTTTTCCATTTCCCTCTTCTGGCATTCTCATCCTTTGCCGGAATCGCATAATAAGATTCAAATCCTCGGAAATGATCGATACGAACCACATCAAACAGTTTAGACATATGTTTCATACGCTTTGTCCACCAGGAATAACCGTCTTCTTTCATCACATCCCAGCGAAACAGCGGATTTCCCCAGAGCTGCCCATCCGCAGTAAATGCATCCGGGGGACAGCCTGCCACTTCAATCGGATCCAGATTTTCATCCAGGTAAAACTGATCCGGCTGCGCCCATACATCGGAGCTGTCTGAGGACACATAGATCGGCAGATCCCCAATTATAGAAATCCCCCTCTCATTAGCATATTTCTTTAACGTGTTCCAGTGACAGGAAAACCAGAACTGTACTACCTTCCAAAATCCAATCTCATACTTATACTGCTCTCTGGCCTCTTCCAATGCCCTCTCTTCTCTAAACTTCAGACCATCATCCCATTTACACCATGGTTTTCCTTCATTGCCATCCTTAAATGCCATATACATAGCATAATCGTCCAGCCAATATGCATTTTCCCGGCAAAAATGTTCATATTCATGTTCATGAGCGATCCTATGTAAAAAATGATCGTAAGCTTTCTTTAATACCTGTCTGCGATACCAATATACAGCTCCGTAATCTACCTCTGTATCCTTTTCGCCCCAGTAACACTCTTCACATTCTTCCTTTGTCAATAAGCCATCATAACATAAATATTTCAGATCAATAAAATAGGGATTTCCGGCAAATGTAGAAAAAGACTGATACGGAGAATCTCCATATCCGGTAGGGCATACCGGCAATACCTGCCAATATTGCTGTCCCGCCTCCACTAAAAAATCCACAAATTTTCTTGCTTCCTCTCCCAACGTTCCGATTCCATACTCAGATGGAAGAGAAGATATATGCATTAAGACCCCGCTGCTTCTCATAACTGACTCCTTTAACCTAATATGATATAACATCCGTAAAAACTTCTCAGACATCCTACGGATGCACTTATTTTAAAATATGAAATACTCTTTTATTCCGTTTCTGCCAAAAGCTGTTCAGCAAAAAACGTCTCTCCGACAATGCGCACTGCATCTTCTATACACCCGTCACAACTGCGGAGTACTTTTTTAGTATCTACGCCCTTCAACTCCCGACAGACCAGAGAACCATTTTTTTGCTCAAAGGCTTCCCGTAACTGCTTAATGATTTTCATTGTATCCGGCTTTGTATTACATGCCTGCAAATCTCCGCTGCTATTGATCAAACCCGCCACCATAAACATACCGGTTACAGCTCCGCAGGTAGCCATCATTCCCATTCCGAGACCAAAACCTTCCGACATCTTAAACAGAGTTTCCTCATCTACTCCGAGAAGATCACTATAGGCACAAACTACAGCCTGAGCACAATTATATCCTTTTTTATGATTTTCATATGCCCTTTTTATACGTTCATCCATGTCTCTTCCTCTTTCTATTTCTTTATCAATGCCCTTTGCTCATTGTATCACATCACGTATTTTTACACAATTCCTGAGTTTTCTCTTGAAATATTTTAAAGGTATGTTAAAATAGAGTTACCATTTTGATACTCAATAACCTTTTTAGGGTGCATTATCTGCTATAATGTTAATAAATTCAGTGGTATACCTTTATGGAACGTTAACCGTCCCATAAATAAACATACTAAACACCAGGAGGCATTTATGGACTACGTAAACCCATATCATTTTGTAACAAACTGCATTTCCGGAAAATGGAAAATGACGATTCTTCATCATATTCATCATTACGGAAAAATTCGTTTTAACGAAACGAAAAAAACTCTGGGTGTCAGTGAAAAAGTATTAAGCCAACAGTTAAAAGAACTTACAAACGATGGGCTAGTTGAGAGAATTCAATATAACACTATTCCATTAAAGGTGGAATATATTCTGACACCTCTGGGAGAGGATTTAATTCCTGCCTTGGACATCCTTTATATTTGGAGTGTCCGCCGTTTGGCAAGCTTAAATCTTCCTATCGATCCTGATGCATTTAAGGTTCATACTGAAATGAAATATGAAGACCAGCTGATGGACATCATGGATACTTACAGGCATAAACAACATCCGGAACAATAATTCGGCCGACTTAATTGAGAAATGATCTACCCTTCTCGTATTCCGGATATTTGTTTATAAAAAAAGACCTCATACTGTGAGGTCCTTTTTTATAAACTTTATTTTCCTGCACTTACTGCTGCTGCTAAAACTAAGGACAAGAATTTTTCTTTTGCGGAAGATCCTCTGGAAGTTAATACAATAGGCACTTTGGAACCTACGATAAACCCTGCCATATTTCCTTTTGCAATAACAGTAATGGATTTTCCTAATACATTGCCAACCTGAATATTCGGAACCAGAATAACATCTGCATCGCCAGCCACCGGGCTGTCAAATCCTTTGATATCTGCGATTTCTTTATCAAGTGCAATATCCAGTGAAATCGGTCCTTCCACAATACAATCTTTGATCTCGCCGCGCTGGTTCATCTGTTTTAACTCATCAGCCTCTACCGTCTCAGGCATTTTCGGATTTACTTTTTCTACAGCCGCTACTACTGCAATCTTTGGATTTTCATAGCCAAGTGCCTGCAGTGTTTCTACCGTATTCTCGATAATCTGCTTTTTCTGTTCCAAAGTCGGATATGTCATCATACCGCCATCTGTCGTTACAAGAAGCTTATGGTAATATGGAAGCTCATCAAATACAAAATGGGACATTACACGGCCTGTTCCCAGTCCTGTCTCTTTATTTACCACTGGTTTCAAAATCTGTGCGGTCTCCAATTTGCCTTTCATAATAAAATCGCCTTTGTTCTCATGAATCAAAGCAACAGATCTTTTCGCTGCCTCATCTGCATCCGGTTCATCATAAATATCCTCTGCCGGAATCTCAATGCCCAGTTTTGCTGTGATCTCATCGATCTTTGCTTTGTCGCCAACCAGTACCGGTTTTACGATGCCCTCTCCCATAGCATGTGCAATTGCTTCCAATGTGTGCTCATCCCCCGCTGCTGCTACAACTACACGCATTGGCTCCGGAAAGCTTTTTACTTTTTCAACTAACACATCAAAATTTTTCAATACCATAATCTTATCTCCTATTACAATATATTTATGGTTAATACC
>CAZLZX010000103.1:0-9186 GCA_964564095.1 uncultured Eubacterium sp.
TTATAACACCCCCCTTTCAGTTTTTCAACCCAAAAAGACATTTTCCAGCAATAAACATTTAAAAATTGTAACATTTTTGTAATATTCCTTTGGAAACGTCTTTAATATCAGGAAAAGTGCTGAACATCATTTCTGTTTGATGCCCGGCGCTTCTCACATATTTTCATCTGACCTGTTTCATCAGCAACACGGCTGTTCCCTGGGGAAGCGGCCCTTCCGGAAGCTGATTCGTCCTCATAATTTCCTCTATTGTCGTATGATTTTCCTTGGCAATATCCCATAATGTATCGCCTTCTTTTGTACGGATCCCTGTCATACCCGGCATTTCAAGCAGAATATCCATATTTAAAGGTGTTTCCTCCACCTGTTCGATCCGCTCCATCGTCTCTTTGGAAAATACAATAACGTCAAAATTTACGACTGCCTGCACCTCCAATGTACTGCTGTTTTTCATCACTACCGACATCAATTCCATACCGCCGCACAGCTCATAGCGGCACTGTTTGTGGATTCCCGGCACTTCAATCTTATAATGAAAAGGAAGCATCCCCTCCGTGGCATCCACCGGAACTTTATCTTCTTTCGTCAAATATAATATCTGCACCTGTACGGCTCCTTCTACTAAAATGGCATTTTCTTCCATGGATGTATGGTCTATCTGCACCTGTCCGAAGCAGCTGCAGAGCTGCAAAATTTCTTTTTGCCCTTGCTCTAAGTTCAAAATGTCATTTACTTTACACCTGGATGCATTTTTCAATACCAGATGCTCCATCTGTACAGGACGAACCTTCGGAATAAGGTTTCGGTCCAGTGCATACAGATCCTGCAGCACATTTTTCTGTATTTCCTCATATAATCTGTACTCCGCCCTTATCGTACCGTCTATGACCAGTACCCGGTTTTCCCCTTCCAGATCCTCCTGATATTGCAGATTCCACTCCCGCACATCCGGCCATACGTAACAGATATCTTCCGGCTGGGCGCTGTCCGCCTCCAGATTGCAGGTAATCGTCATCCGATTTTCATACCATTCCAGTCTGTCTCCCGGCTGAGCGCTGTACAGACAGAACAACGCCAGTTCTCCTTTGATCTGAATATGACCATTCTCCGGACTCGCAGTAACCCCCTGAAGCTGTATCTGCTTCCATAAAATTTCCTGAATATTGGCTTTATTTGCCGGCAGTTCAAGCTCTTCATGTACTCTGCTCTGATCTCTGCCCTCGCCCTTTAAGCAAAGAAATTCCTTCAAGCCGTTTTTCACTTCCATATCATCGCTGTCCGTGATTCCTTCCGGAAATTCTTCCGTGACAAATGCAGACACTTTTACTGCCAGATCCAGCAATGCCCGAATGCCAAGTTTACGTGAATTTGTCATATGGATACTCAAGTCCTCAAGCTGACAGTCCACCAACGCCGTGTCAAACTCTTCTGCCTCATCGATAGCCAGTGTTTCCTGAAAAGGATATGCACCCTCCAGACTGCAGATTCCATTTTCCACCTGTTCGGCACGGTACAGAATCTCAAACTTCAATAGCCCTTTTACAAAAACATGTCCTTTGGTTACTTTCACTTCCTCCACCCTTACATTTCCCTGTCTGCTGATCAAAGCAGAAAAATCAGGCTTATAATCCGGCAGATTATAGTCCTCATCAAATGTAATCTGCATCATTGCTTTTCCTTTTAAATTTTCCCTATGTACGGCAAATGTACTTAACTTCATATTCCCTCCCACTATCTGCTTTCAAATACTACATTTTCATCCACCGCCTCTGTCTTTACGACAATGTACGGATAACTGACGGCTTCTTTTACATGGTCCTCTTTTTTGGGGCCTATCAGGTCTGCGCCGAAGTAGACGGCATTGTTCGTAAGATAAAGCTCCCGCATCTGAATACTGTACCCGCCGGTCTCCTGCATTCCAAATCCTCTTGCAATGTACAAATATCCCTGGCTGGTATAGGTCAGCTTAAATTCCCCTTCCTTCTTCTCTTCGATCATTTCCCCCAGTTCCGCCGGAATTTCCTCGGACTCCAGAACGGTATAATCCAGATCTCTGATTTTCTCAGTATCTGTTTTTCCCATACCGCAGCCACCCAGGCAGGTAACAGCCAGACACACCCCAAGGAACCAGACAATCATTTTTCGCCACATTTTTTCTACCACACAATTCTTTCCTTATAATTTATTCATTCCTGTCTTATATTATTACTCTGTTTTTCACAGTAATATTTGTTTATACTTTTTATATTTTGCATAAAATACTCATTGAGTCCGACAGGGAAATCATGGTATACTTTTATATAATCTACATTTAGAAAAGAAAGAGGTTCATTTACCAATGATACGATTTATTTTGGGCGTACTTTTTGCGCTTGCTTATCTCATATGCGGCATACCTGTACTTTTTATAGAATGGATCATCGGGAAATGCAACAAACCCCTTATGGACACCAGCAGTCTCCATATGGTTCAGTGGGCGCTTGCTACGATCGGAAAGATCTGCGGGGTAAAACTGACTGTGATCGGCAGTGAAAATATTCCAAAAGACCAGGCGGTATTGTATGTCTGCAATCATAGAAGCTATTTCGACATCATTCTCGGATATTCTCTGATGCCGAGGCTGACCGGATACATATCAAAAGATAATCTGGAAAAGGTGCCTCTGCTGAATATCTGGATGAAACGTCTCTACTGTCTGTTCCTGAATCGAACAGATATTAAACAGGGCGTAAAGACCATTCTGACTGCCATTGAATATATCAAGCAGGGCGTATCGATCTGCATCTTCCCGGAAGGCACTAGAAACAAAGGAGAAGAGGGAACGCTGCTGGAGTTTAAAGAGGGAAGCTTTAAAATCGCAAATAAAACCGGATGTCCTGTCGTTCCTATGGCAATCAGCAATTCCGCCGACATCCTATACAAGCACATGCCGAAGGTAAAGCCCTGCCATGTGATCATAGAATACGGCGAACCGATCTATCCAAAAGGGCTTCCAAAGGAACAGAAAAAAGCACTGGCTGCCCTGACACATGACAGGATACAGGCAATGCTTGATACGCATGAGATATAGAGTAGATTAGAGGGCTTTTGCCCTCTTTCTCCTCAGCAAACTCTAACAAATTTCAACATATGATTTCGTCTTTGGTGTTGGTTCTCTCTTTATTTCTATACTTGTCTGTAATTTTTATAGTAATCTCAATTTATTCCATGATCTCATCAACCTTAACCACATAAGCATACGCCTCCGGATTTGCCTTTTTCAAATAACGAAGCGGTAATAACTTCTCATGTGCCAGCTTCTGGTTCGCATATTCTCGGAAGTCCTCTACTTTTTCAAATTCTGTACCTGTCAGCAAGCACATTACCAGGTACATAACCATAGTAGCTCTTCCTGCTGCAATTTCCGGACTATAGTTCTCTGCATAAATATGTCCACGCAAATCGCGAATGCCCTTAACATAAACGGAAATATCACAGATGCTTTCTCTAAGTAATCCCCCAAATCCGTACCCGGTTCCACAACAATATCAATATCTGTAGATAGTCGTCGTAGTTTATCCATTAATAACATAAGACAGGTTCCACCTTTAAAAATAAATGGCAATCCCACTCTTGCCAATGCTTCAAGAAGTCCAAAAGCATAAACAGCACGCTCCAAAAGTAGCGGATCTCTCTTGCTATTTTTCTGTAATTCACGAATATGTTCTTCATTAAAATTTTCTTTTAAAAGCATTTACACCTGCTCCTTTGTTTTTAATACTATATCTGTTTTGTCACATATCAGTTTTTTTATTTTCTTTGTACTTTTTCTTCGATTAGCATACCTGAACAAACAGCTTTCATCAATATAATATCTTTCAAAGGCATCCGTATATATACCCGGATACTCCACCTCACTTATAGAGGCTATCAGTAATGGTTCTGACATAATATCAACTAATAGCTTCTCCAATTTTGTATGCCATGGTTTTTCCTGACCTTTAGGTGCTTCAGTTGTAAGCTTTATGATCACAATCATATTATCCGACCAATATTGATGATAGATATCTACCGTAGGATTAATCAGCACTTTTCCTAGATACTTTTCTTTTAACGAGTCAAAAACAAAGTCCATCGTATCTGACTCTACTGACAAAAATATTATATTATGAGCCACCAGATGATTTACAAAATCATTCATTTGGACAAACTCAAATATTGTAAAATCCAAATACGGATATTGTTCCTCTATATGCAACGCCACTTCTTCCGCCAATTCAGAATAATCATGACTATATACTTGCTGCTTATTATTAGGCAGGCAATAACGGTTACGCCCCACTCTTACTATCTCGCCGGAATTAACCATTTTTCCAATATTCTTATAAAATGATGCTTCACTCAACTGATATCCTCCCTGACGAAAAGATTCAAATAATTCATTGCGTGTAAATTCGTCTATATTACTTACTCCCCTAAAATAAATCTCTTCTGTCATAGCGATATTACCTCCACATTATTTTATCGGCACTTATAAACAGCAAGTGCCGATAACATAAAACAGTGTAGCCTTTATATTTATTTTTGTCAATATTTTTTCAGCGCTTATACAAATTTAGTGCCAATAATACATTTCCCAATTTTAACAAAATCTATGACTGGAAATATTTAACTTTTTCCTCAACATTATGCCCAGCATCAGCAGCCAGGAATATCCCACTGCACCGGCCATTTTCCCAAATACAAACAAGAAAAACCATAGCCTGAGCGAAAATGCGGCAGGAATTTCGGACAAGCACAGAATACTGTGTACGGAAACTGCCGGAAGCGTCATCTCATAATGATTCCACACAGATATGACCTGCGGTACAAAAGCAAGCATCGACACAACAACCGCATAACTCCCGCAGGCAGCCAGCTTTCGCAATGTCAACGTCCGTCTTCCCACGGCGGAAACCCGCTGCAGCACATCCACGCCACTCCTGTCCTCTATGACCATATACGTTACAATAGTCATACTCAAAACCAATAATAGTTTTCCCGCATTCGCCATTATTTCATGCCGTCCTTCTGTTCCCAGAAGTTTATCCCAGCCTGTCTGTTCGATATACGCTACCTTCTCTCCATTTCCTTCATATTCTGATAACGTTACATATTGGGTTTCCGCCTGCGCAAAAGCCGTTTTTTTTGCCTCGCTGATATGCAGGCGATCCTCATACAGTTCCAACGCCGTCAGGCTGATTTCTCCCGCTTCATACTGCATGTAGAGGTCTTCGATCTGCTGTTTTATTTCTTCAAACTGCTCCTTTTCTTTTTTCAGGAAAAGCTCTTTTCTCCAATATAGTTTTCCCTCCAAAGATACTGAATAATTATGATACTCATATTCTTCCGCTGTCGCATAATAAGTGCAGTCATAATAACTTCCAAACTGCAGCGCCCCCAGAATGATCAGAAGCAAAAGCCCTTTGCCCGTAACCAACAGTTTATAAGCCTCATGTGTCCACAGATTCGTATGTATCCGGAAAACAAATCTCTTTTGACGCGCCTTTACACAAACACACGGGCTTTTCCCTGCTCCCACTGCCCTCTCTGTACAAAAACACCGCATAGTCAATATTATGCAAACAACAATACTTCCCACACTCATGATGCCAGCCGCAAACATATGGTTAACTGGACAACCGAAAAAATTAAGGTTTTCATAACTAGCAAAATAATTGCCCACATCCAATGCAGATGCAAGATTAAACTGCGATAATGGCCAGAACCATGAATGGCTGTCAATCTGCTTCCAGAACAGGATTTCTATGGCTGAGATGCCAAAGAAAAATAAAAGCGTATAAAAGCTGCTCCTCGTTTTCACGCTTAAAAATACCAGAATACTGCAAACAGACAGCACAACTGCCGTTTTTACCGCAAAAAAGCATATCATATAAGCGCCCACCGACAGATTCACGGCGCTGGCATAGTAACCGGTCAAGCTTTGTATGGAACGGCTGATATCTCCAAAACCCATCATTTTCCAGGCAAGCAATACATTCATACCATAGAAGCCCAATGTAAATATTACCACTGCGCTTATCATGACCGCTATTTTTGTCTGAATCATGGCTGCATACCCATATTTCGTCGGCTTTAGCAGGGACAGCAGACCTTCCTCCCGCTCACTCATAAATATACCCAGCAGCAAAATAACTATCGCCGAAAGCAGCCATATATCCGTCCATCTATAGTCTGTAAGCAGTCTCACGCCATCTGAAATATCAATTTCCGTTCGGACTCCTCCCAGTTTCCCGTATACCGCTTTTGTTTTCAGCATGTTTCGGTAAGAAAAGGAATCTGGCTTGGCAAAAACGGTAAACTCTGTCATCTGATCCGCCTGATCCTGTATATCGTCCAGATAACTCACATATTCCAATTCCTCCTGCACCTGCTCCTGTACATGAGAAATCAATAAAGTTTCCTGCACGCAAGTCTCTGTATATGCCCGATAGGGATATTCGCTCATATCGTACCGCTGCGACAGCATCTTCTCTGTCAAATAATCTGCCCTTTCTATGAGCCAGTCCTCCTGCTCCGACTCCGATACCCGTTTCAGATCATCATAAACTATTCTCACTTCTCGCAGGGAATAACCGCTTTCATGATTCGTAATTTCCCAAACCAACAATATTCCATTTGTAAAAAACAATACTGCAATCAGAAGCCACAGCCCCCTGCGCTGCATCAGCTTCATCCATTCGTACAAAAACAGCTTCATCCCCATCATTCTCCAAAATAGTACAAATAGACGTCTTCCAGGTTCGGTCTTACCGGGCGGCAGAAATAACGTTCCGTATCCGGCGTCCCTATGATCCGGACAAACAGCTTTTCACTCTCTCCCACAATGTTTCCGATTTTGTATTGCGCAGATATTTCCGGAAGCTGCCCGGAAGCGATCTCCAGCTCAAACACTTTCCCTTTCAGTTCCTCTGTCAAATGTTTGCGCGTATCTTTTTTCAGTATTTTGCCCTCCTGCAAAAGAATCAGCTCTTTCGAGATAAATTCCACATCAGAAACCACATGGGTTGCAATTAAAACGATTTTATCCAGGGCAAGCTGTGCGATCAGGTTGCGAATCACAATCCTTTGTTTCGGATCAAGTCCCGCAGTGGGCTCATCCAAAATCAGAATTTGCGGCTCGTCAAGGACAGCCTGGGCAATCAAAAGCCGCTGCTTCATTCCTCCGGAAAATGTCTTTATTTTTCGATCTGCCGATTCCAGCAAAGATACCTGTTTCAAAACCTCTGGTATCCGCTTTTTTGCCCGCTCCTTGCTCATTCCTTTCAAAGCCGCCATATAGGAAAGAAAGCGCACCGCCGAAAAAGAAGGATAAAGCGTCTGCTGCTGGGGCATATAACCAAGCATTTGACGGTATTCCTGCCCCATCTCAAATACATTCCGGTTGTCAATCATTACCTCTCCACCGGTGGCCTGCAAGTTTCCCACAATAATGTTCATGAGAGTACTCTTACCGGCACCATTCGGTCCCAACAAACCATATACGCCGGGCGGCAGAGAAAAGCTCACGCCGTCAAGCGCTGCCTTCTCTCCGTAATTCATGCACAGATTTTGAATTTTCAGTTCCATTTAGCGCTCCTGTAAGTTTATGGATTAGATGATGCCCCTGTATAGGATATATCTGCTATTTATCATTCAGCAGCCATTTCGCCGCATCCAGATTTCCGGCATAATAATCGTCTTTCGCAATAATATAGGCATCATGATCATCGCCAGTTATCATGTCTCCAATAAAATATCCTTCCGTCTCTCCCAGAAAACGAAACGTAATATCCCGCACATCCTGATATAACGGAACACTTTGCCCAGCTTCCGGGTCATAGTAATAAAGCTGCCCATTTTTACCATCATCCAGATATTCCATATAAATAATTTTCCCGTCATCCAGAACATAGTTACCCACAGTGCCAAAGGACATTATCGGCACTGCGCCGTTTGATACTTCCAACAAAGTCTCTCCATCTCCGCCGGAAAAATCCCATTTTTTTATCGTCAGCGGGCGTATGATCTGTCCTTTTTCCATTTCATACTCATAAGTCTGCGTAATAAACCCATCTTCATACCATCCCAGACAATTATACGGAGTTTGCCATGACTGGATTTGTCCGTCTTCATCATAAATATATTCACAGTTACCACTCCAGAGCGTTGTATTCTTTTCTGATGAAAAATCATACATTTCCAGAGAAAATCGCATCTCTGTCATCCTGTAAACTGCGTATTCCCCATAAAACATATATAAATCATCCTGCCAATACTCCGCCCTGTCTTCTTCCGGTATCTCATCCAGCATTTCCTGCAATCCAGCCACTTCCCCCGATGCAATCGCCTGCTCCAACTCCCGGCCAATCAGAGCATCCGGATTTTCTTTTCTGGTAATTATTACCTTATCCTGAGAAATCAGTTCAAAATCCAGACTGTGATACAGATCCATCCCTTCTGACTCTGTCAGAACGGTTATATCTCCGGTATCCAGATCAATTGTCAGCAGTTGAAGCCTGGACAGACCGTTTCCATATCCCTCCTCCGGATAAATATAACGATATTCCACTGGCACATAGGCTCTCTCATATCCATAATAGATATTGTAAAAATTGGGCGTCAGGCACCACTTACCTGCTTCATATTCCCCAATGTCAAGGGATGCGATTACCTTTCTATCCTGACCATTCATAGACATTCTCGTTAGATCATATGTATTTTTAGCCTCATTCTCTGCAAAAGCATATAAATATCCATTGTATGCGGCCAGTCCAAACAAGCCGGATGCATATCCGCCGCAGGAAGACGATGTATGCTTACAATTTACCTTATCGCAGAGCACATAGCTCTGACCAGATTCATAGTCAAGATAATACATCCTATACTCTTCCATATAAAAAATACCCGTCTTATTTACATTCATATAATACAATCCTGAAAAACTTCCATTCATGCTGCCGTCAGCTCCCCGTACCAGTTCATTCGTTTCCAGCGGAATCTCTGCTGATCCTGTCAGCCGCTGATTATGTTTGACTCTCAAAACGCCTCCCACAATAACAGCGGCAATTACTATTAGTAAAATAATCTTTTTTATTCTTCCTTTTTTCATATTTATAGTCCGCCTTTCTGCGAAAGGCACCAATGCGTCATGAAACAAGCGCACTG
>CAZLZX010000104.1:0-9181 GCA_964564095.1 uncultured Eubacterium sp.
TCAGCATGTATTAAAACAATGGCCCAGTGAAAATGGTAATAGCATACTACCAGAAAATTTTAGTTATTAAAATGAAAAAAGCCTGTTGCAAAAAACTGCACAGGCTTTTTTCAAAGAAACTGCTCCATCTCAAAGATAATAATTTGTTCTATTCCTTTTCATTGTGAAAAGATAAAAAGAAGCAGGTATTTGATATCAGATCATCGGTCATAATCCGATAATCAATAAAATCCAATCCTAACGAGTCCATAAAATATCATCTTCTTTATCATATCTACAGTCCCGGTTAAATTTTTCCTGGATTTCATAAAAATCTTCAAATAATTCCTGAAGATATAATCTTAGATTTTGTTCTTTTACTCCGTCCAGATTTTCCTGCACAGCAATTATATTGCCTCGCGCATCGGATACTGTTTTTTTATTTTTATCATAGTAGTACAGGTTTCCGTCATGTCCCTGTATCTGCTGCAGAGATGCGTCCGTACTGGGAAGTGTTTTTGCGAGTAAATTTATGATGTAGGGTGCCGGCGAAGCTTCTCCCTGTTCCCATTTGCGTAATGTACTCAGGGGAATGTCGTACATATTAGCAAATGCTTTTTGGGTCATTCCTGTGGACTTTCTAAGTTCCCTGATCATATAATCCATGTATTCCCCTCCTTTAAGTATCCAAATTGGTTATATTTTTTAAAAGAATACCCTAATTGGTTACTTTTGTCAAATTAATAAATTTATAATAGCGTACAGCCTTTTCCATATGATATATTTTATAGCGAATTGGTTATCATTTATTCATTGTAAATAGCAGTTGATAAATCCTGAAAAACCGCCTATGATTAATACCAAGAAGAAATAGCATCCATAATAGATAATGAAAATGTCGGAGGAAATTTGTTATATGTATCGTATTTTTATGGTAGAAGATGATAATGGGATTTTTGATATGGTAAAAAGCAGAAGCGAGAGATGGGAACTGCAGGTGTTCGGTGTAAAAAACTTCCGCAATGTTCTCACGGAATTTTCCGAGATACAGCCCCATCTGGTTATTATGGATATCGGACTTCCTGCCTTTGACGGTTATCACTGGTGTACTAAGATCCGAAAGCTATCCAATGTTCCGATTATTTTCCTTTCTTCTGCATCCGACAATATGAATAAAGTAATGGCAATGAATATGGGCGGAGATGATTTTGTTGAAAAGCCCTTTGATTATGACGTATTAAATGCGAAGATCCATGCATTACTGCGCCGCACCTACGATTTTTCCGGCAATATCCCATTGATGGAGCATCGGGGAGCCTTCCTCAATATGGGAAACAGCACACTGGTGTATCATGATACAACGATTGACCTTACGAAAAATGAGTATCGAATCCTTTCCGTGCTGTTGGAAAATAAAGGGCAGATCGTCAGCAGGGAACGGCTGATGGATGCATTATGGGAATCCGAATCTTACATTGATGATAATACATTGACGGTTAATATCAACCGTCTGCGAAAGAAGCTGGAAGCAAATGGCCTTACTGATTTTATCCGCACTAAATTTGGCGCCGGATATCTGATTGAGGCGGATACGGAAAAATAATCAGACGCAGTTCAAAATCATAAGCAGCAGGAGGAAAGGGAATGAAATTTGTATTCCGATATTTGCGGGAGCATATAAGCGTGATCATACTGTGGATATCATTTGTATGTATCTTTGCTGTCATTTTCAGATTATATCATCTTCCGGTGGCCGCCGTCCTGTATCCGGCGTTTATCTGTTTGCTGATCAGCTGTCTGTTTGCAGGATATTCTATTTACAAAGCATACCGAAAGCATAAAAATCTGAATGCGATCCAGTCTTTGCCTGGAAATGTGATACAGAATGAGTTTTCAGAAAATGTCAGAATAGAAGATCAGGATTATCAGCAGATTATTTCAAATTTATGCGGAGAGCTGCAGTCTCTGGAAGCCGAAATGGCCGGCTCACGCAGGGAAATGATAGATTATTATACAATGTGGGTCCATCAGATCAAGACACCCATCGCATCTATGCGTCTGCATCTTGACGCCGAGGATTCGCAGCTTTCTCGAAAACTTACCTCCGATCTGCTCCATATTGAACAATATGTAGATATGGTTTTGACCTATTTAAGAATGGGGGCAGATTCAAACGATTATGTATTTCATGAGATTGCTTTGGATGATATTATAAAAGAAAATATCAGGAAACTTCGCGGCGATTTTATTATGAAAAAAATCAGTCTGCGGTATGCACCGTTTAACGAAACGGTCATAACAGATGAGAAATGGCTGTCTTTTGTAGTAGGTCAGATTCTTTCAAACGCACTCAAGTATACAAAAGAGGGACTCGTGGAGATATTTATGGAAAAGCCAAAGACGCTTTGCATCCGCGATACGGGGATCGGCATTTCCCCGGAGGATATTCCAAGAATCTTTGAACAGGGATATACAGGTTATAATGGCAGAGAAGATAAGCGGGCAAGCGGAATCGGTTTATATCTGTGTAAATCGATCTGCGATCGGCTTGGTCATGTCATCTCGGTATCATCAGAGGTTGAAGCGGGAACAACGGTCAGGATCGATCTTGGCCAATCTCATTCTGCAAATTTTTAAATCTTACGAAAATGTAACAAGTTAAGGGGAAATGTAAGCCGAATCAATGGAATGCATTTCCCCTGTATATTATGATGTTACCAGACAACCAAAAAAGCAAATGCGGCAAATATTTCATTACAAAACGAAACAGTTTGCAACCTGCGTGATTTTGTTTGTTACAACTTTCAGAAAGGGGCATCATTTTTATGAAAATCTTAGAAGTAAAATCATTGAAAAAAGTATATTCAACACGACTGGGATTAAACCAGGTTACTGCACTGCAAAATGTAAATTTTTCAGTAGATAAAGGAGAATACGTGGCGATCATGGGGGAATCCGGTTCCGGAAAAACCACATTGCTGAACATTCTTGCGGCGCTGGATAAACCTACCAGCGGTTCCGTTCTGTTAAACAGACAGGATATTACCAAAATTTCAGAAAGAGAGCTTTCCAAATTCCGACGGGACAATCTGGGATTTGTCTTTCAGGACTTCAATCTTCTGGACACCTTTACTCTGGAGGATAACATTTACCTTCCGCTGGTGCTGGCAAATGTGCCATATCCGAAGATGCGTATGAGACTGATTCCGATTGCGGAAATGCTTGGTATTTCAGAATTATTAAAGAAGTATCCTTATGAGGTGTCCGGCGGACAGAAGCAGAGAGCCGCTGTTGCAAGAGCACTGATCACAAATCCGCAGCTCATTTTAGCAGACGAACCAACAGGGGCGCTTGACTCCCGTGCTTCGGATGAATTGCTGCGGTTGTTTGCGTCTGTGAATGAAGCGGGGCAGACCATATTGATGGTTACGCATTCGGTAGCTGCTGCAAGCAGGGCGAACCGTGTGTTGTTTATTAAGGACGGAGAAGTCTTTCATCAGATCTACCGGGGCAGCGACAGTGATGAAAAGCTATATCAGAAAATATCGGATACATTGACGGTTCTTATGACAGGAGGTGAGCGTAAATGAGCAGAGGACTCTACGCAAAACTGGCATGGTCAGGGATCAAAAAGAATAAGCAATTATATTACCCGTATCTGATATCGGGAATCGCAATGGTCATGGCATTTTATATCCTTTCCTTTCTGGGGGCTTCCAATGTAGTCCGAAGCCTGAAAGGCGGTGCAGCCGTTACCCAGATGCTTTCGCAAGGATCATGGATCATCGGTATCTTTTCCCTGTTTTTTCTTTTTTATACCAACTCATCCTTGATTAAAAAACGAAAGAAAGAATTTGGACTGTACAATATTCTGGGAATGAATAAGAGCAATATTCTTGTTATTTTATTGTGGGAAACATTGTTCACATACGGCATTGTAATCGTTATCGGCGTCCTTGCTGGCATTTTATGTTCCAAAGTGGCAGAACTAGGGATTGTCAATATTATGGGAGCGAAAACAGATTACCGCATTTATTTTGACGGAACTGCCGTTATTTATGCAGTTTTATTGTTTGCGGTCATATACGTTTTACTCTTTTTAAATATCCTGCGGCAGATTCGGACGAATAATCCCATCGAGCTTTTGCGCAGTGAATCAGCAGGGGAACGCCCGCCCAAAAGCCGGTGGCTGCTTGCTGTTATCAGTGTAGTCCTGCTCATAGCAGCGTATTGTATGTTGATGAAAGCAGATTATCATAATTATGATGAGATTATTCAAACTTTTGCGGCTACGGTGCTATTGATCATTATAGGCACCTATTTCCTGTTTATAGCCGGTTCCGTATTCCTATGCAAAGTATTACAGAATGACAAGGGATATTACTATAGGGCTTCGCATTTTGTTACGGTATCCTCTATGTCCTACAGAATGAAACGAAATGGAGCAAGCCTGGCGTCGATCTGCATTCTTTCAACAATGATACTGATACTGCTGGCCGGTTCCATAAACTATTACGCAGGCGTCAATCATATCATAGACAGCCATTATCCATATGATATAAATGTTACGATCGATATTCCCTTAGAAGATATGGCAGATATAGAAAACGCTTCAGAAACGTACAAAGAAGTAATAGATGATACGCTGCAGCAAAAGGATGCCAAAATTTCCGGCAGCATTGATACCTATTCTGTCACTATGCTGGCGCCTGTTATAGAAGGACTGCTCGATATGAGCGTGGATGTTATGGATACCTGGAATGAGCAGGAAGGCATCAATGAATTAGAAAAAGAGGGCAATGAAGTCATTGGTATTCGGATAATTTCCATTGACGATTACAATACATTGTGCAAAACAGAAGAAACGTTGGATGACGGAGAAGTATTGCTGGCATCGGAGAATGCCGAGTATGATTCAGAACATATCATTGGACTGGATGGAACGGAATTGCATGTCAGCGAAACTACGAAAGAGATTCCAAATCTGTCAGCGGTAAAACTTTACGGCAATAATTATTTGGATGCGAGCGGTATTGATCTGGTGTATCTTGTGGTTTCTGATATGACTTCTTTCTTCGGAATGGAGAGCAGTTTGCCGGATACGATTGGAAGCAGGGAGATGGCTTCCTGTCTGGAGTATGACATCAATATGCAGGAGGATTACGACCGGCAGTTAGAAATATATCATGCATTGGAGACAAACATGCAGCAGGCATGTGAATCCCAGAATCTTCAGGATTATCACTGCTCTTCCAGAGCCGAAAGCGAAGACAACATGCATGGTCTTACCGGCGGGCTGATGTTCCTTGCCGTTATCATAAGCATTGTGCTTGTTTTTATCGCAACTTTGATCATGTATTACAAACAGATTTCCGAAGGCTATGAGGATCAGAAACGGTTCCTCATTATGCAGAAGATCGGCATGACCAAAAAGGAGATCCGCAGCAGTATTAATTCCCAAATGCTTACGGTATTTTATTTTCCGTTGATCATTGCAGGCATTCATCTTATTTTTATGCTGCCGCTCATTCATCAGATCATGAAAACGGTTATGCTGGATAACTGGGATCTGCTTGTGAAAGTAACGGTCATCAGCTACATTTTGTTTGCAGTAGTATATTCCCTTGTATATCTGCTGACAACCAGATCCTATTCCAGAATCGTAAACAGAGCATCCGGCGAAGCGTAAAAATGTGTTTACAGGGCGGGAAGCTTGATCACAAAGCGACTCCCGCCTTGTACTGTGTTTGGAGGCAATCGTTTGTCCCGGATAAAAGATTTGTCTTCTGCTGAAAGATCATGATTGGACAAAATATTGTCTTCTGCCCAGATCTCTCCCTGATGTTTTTTGACGATTTCTTTGGCAATACACAGCCCAAGACCAAAATGCTCTTTGTCAGTGCGTGACTGATCTGCTCTGTAAAAACGTTCAAAAATAAGATTTTTCTCACTGTCAGGGATACCGCAACCGGAATCTGCCACAGAAAAGAAAATGAAATGGTCTGCGTATTTTAACGACAGTTTTATCCTTCCCTCCGCAGGCGTGTAGGAGAAGGCATTATCCATAAGAATAGAAAGCGCCTGTTCGATCCGTCCGGCATCACAGACACAATCCGGCATCAGATCTTCCGGAAGCGTGATGGACAGACGGAGTTTTTTCTGAATGGCAAGCGGTTCAAACTTTTCATATACATTGAGAAGCAGTGTGTCCGGCTGACATGGAGCCATATGCATGACCAGAGATTCGGAATCTGCATTTGCAAGGATCAGCATATCCCCGATCAGATGTTCCATACGGGTACACTCTGTGGTCATAATGTGAACAAAGTTCTTTTGCTCCGACGGGCGCTCCGCCTTTGAGATCGCTTCCATGCCGGAGCGCAATACAGCCAGAGGAGTGCGCAGCTCATGGGAAGCGGAAGCAATAAAAAGCGTCTGCTTTTTCTGGCTTTCTGCGATGGGTTTCAGCATACGTTTTGTAAAATAGTTGAAAAAGAATGCGAGTAATAAGATGCCGCAGCAGTCAGCAGCCAGAATGGTCATTTTCAGCCGAAAAATCTGCGCCTGCTGTTCCGCCTGAGAATACAGGACAAGGAAGCTTAAATGCCCGTTGTTTTTGGGAATCGTGCCGGCAGATACATAATAATTTTCCTGCCCGGAGGACTGAAAGGCAAACTCCGTATGATAGGTAAGCGTCCGGTTGGATGCCGCAAAAATATCCATATTATGCTGTTCCTTAGCATTCTGAATCACTTCCTCACTCAGATTCTGATCCTCTTCGGATGTATGATATTGCTGATAATAGAGCGGAGTCTGGTTGTCGTATAAAAAGATTTTAAAGTGTTGATTTCCCTGAAGCTGATTCAACCATTGATGGGAAATATAGTCCTGTTCCTGTAAATGTATGACTGCTGCACTGATTCCATTTAAGAAAGAAGTATAGTTGGTCTGATTGATATTTTTAACGGCAAATGCAAGACAGATGCCGGTCAGAGCCAGAAAAATACTGCCTGTAACAAAAATGCAAAACATGGTTAATTTTAAATGTAATTTGCGAAACACGGAAAAATAGCCTCCTTTTTATTCAGAAACAATAAGATCTTATTTTATTTCTGGCGATAAGGTTTTATTATATTTCCAGCAGATATCCGATTCCGCGGATGGTTTTCAGATTCAAACAACTGCTGACCTGTGCAAGCCGCTTCCTCAAATAGTGAATATACGTATCCAGATTGCCTTCTTCCACCTCGGCATCGGTACCCCATACTCTGAAAAGCAGTACGGAACGGCGAAGCACAACATTCGGACTTCTTAAAAATACTTCCAGCAGACGGCCTTCCCTTCCGGATAGCTGGATCGAAGTTTTCGGTCCCGTAAGGATTCTTAAAGAACTGTCATAACTGATGTCATAGAAAGAGAGCAGATGATCCTCTTCCCATTTACCGGTGCGTCTTCCCAGCGAACGGATGCGGGCCGCCAGTTCCTCAAATTCAAAGGGCTTTACAATATAATCATCCGCTCCGGTGTCCAATCCCTCAATTCTGTCATAGAGTTCTCCAAGAGCCGTGATCAATATAACCGGTGTGGAAATACCGGCATTTCGTGCCTTTTTTAAGACAAGCAGTCCGTTCATTGTAGGAAGCATACGATCAAGTAATACCAGATCGTGGGCATCCTGCAAAAGCAATTCCAGACCGTCTCTGCCGTCAGAACAGACATCCACCTGATCATGTTCCTTTTCCAGTTGAAAGCGCAGTGTTTCACACAGATTTATATCATCTTCTATTAATAATATTCTCATAAAAAATCCTCCGATATTTCTTATCAGCAACAGTGTAGCACAGGAATCTTAAAATATCCTTTAAAAACGCAGAAAAATTAAAGACAGTTTTAAAGGTTGTTTAAAGATTCAACTGTTACAATAAATGTGTTCCAAAGGAAACAGACAGTTGAAGGGGATTTCTATCTGAAACCTCAGGAAACGACTGTGAAAAAGAAAAGTTGTAAAAGGAGCATTAATTCATGAAGAAGAAAAAAATAATCAGTCTGCTGCTGGTATTTGCATTACTGCTGGCAATCGTTACCGGCTGCGGCGGCAATGACAAAGACACGGCAAACAACAGTACAGATAATGCCGAATCGGGCGCCAGGGGACGTTTTATTGAGAGTGAGATATCTCTGCCGGAAGGAATTGACAGCATTTGTACGATCAAAAAATTATCAGATGGAAGCCTTATGGCGGTGGGGAAAAACAGTGAAACAGATACCTATTTCACAATGCAGACCAGTAATCTGGGCGTAAACTGGAATACCGCAGAGGTCAAAGGATTATCTGGAAGTGATTATCCTTTGATAGCTGTCAACCAGGATAAATCCGTCGCTTTCATCCCTTATGCATCAGATAATGATCTGACGATAGAGATCAGCAATGAGCAGGGAGAGGTATCGTCGGTTTCTTTGACCTTACCGGGAGATTCCGGTAACCAGCTATATCAGGCTGACTTTGACAGCCAGGGAAATCTGCTCGCAAGAGATCTGGAGTTTTCGCTGTTAAAGATCGATCTGTCTGACGGAACCTGCAGTCAGCCTTTTGATACATCCGGAACGCGAATCAATTATTTTGGACTGGTGGGAACAAAATGTATTGTTCTTCAGGATGACGGTGTGCTTGTATTTGATACCGTAAGCGGAGAGAAAACTAGCGGCTTATCTGCTCTGGAAGCACATGTAAAAGAGAACGACAGACTGAAAACTGTCAGCACGGATTACGGATGTCCGATGGTGTTTGCCGAAGGAACCGAAGAAAACAGTATCGTGTTTGCCAACTTCAAAGGAATGTTCTATATGACGGAGTCAGGAAGCGTGGCGGAACAACTGATCGATGGAAGTTATACATCCTTGGGAGATACCAGTGCAAACTTTTTTGCCATGGCAATGATAGATGCTGCACATCTGATCGTTTGCGCGGCGGATGGCAATGGTACAAATCTGTATCTCTATTCCTATGATGAAGAGACGGCGGCTGTTCCGGATAAGGAGCTGAATGTCTATGCCTTGGATGAATCAGACGTACTTCGGCAGGCGGTATCCGTTTATCAGAAGCGGCATCCGGATGTATATGTAAATCTCACGATCGGCATGTCCGGGGAGGATGGAGTGACTCTGGAGGATGCTCTGTCCGTATTAAATACGGATATCATGG
>CAZLZX010000105.1:0-9145 GCA_964564095.1 uncultured Eubacterium sp.
GTCAGAAGCAGCCGGTAAAGGGAGTATCTGCGCTATGAGTAAAAAAAGAAAAGGATATTACCTTGTAATCAAACGATTGCTGGCAGTCATATTGTCATTGCTGGGCCTGATCTGCCTGTCCTGGCTGTATTTGATCCTTGTTATCGTGATCAAGGCTGATTCGCCGGGGCCGGTTCTTTTCAGACAGAGACGGATCGGCATACATAAAAAGGAATTTGAGATTTTAAAGTTTCGCACTATGCGGTGCGATACGCCCCATGATCTGCCGACCCATCTGCTGACGGACCCCGAAATGTATATTACAAAAACGGGGAAATTCTTACGGCGGACTTCTCTGGATGAGCTTCCGCAGCTTATCAATATCCTGAAAGGGGATATGGCAGTGATCGGTCCCAGACCGGCTCTTTGGAACCAATATGATTTGCTGGAGGAAAGAGAACGATATGGGGCAAATGATGTGCGGCCGGGCTTGACCGGATGGGCGCAGATCCATGGAAGAGATGAGCTGGAGATTCCCGAAAAAGCAAAGCTTGACGGTTATTATGTGGAACATATGAATCTGTCTTTGGATATCAGGTGCTTTTTTGGCACGATCCGTTCCGTAGCTCACACGGAAGGTGTGGTAGAAGGCGGAACAGGCGCAATGCATTCGGAACCGGAACAGAAGGATTTGGCAAATGAAATATCAGATGGAGTATGAAATGCGTAGAAGCAGCAACAGGAAAAAGGAGCACATATATGAGTGAAAGTAAAGAGCGAATACGTGAGTCCAGTCAGGAAACAGAATCACAGATCGATCTGTTTGAGCTTTTATATGATTTCCAGCGGGGATTTAAGAAAATCTGGTGGCTCATACCGCTGTTTGTATGTCTGTTTGGCGGTCTGCTTTATGCACGTACCGCTATACGATATCAGCCGATGTACAAAAGTCAGGCTTCCTTTACCGTAAGTACGGCTACTGCGTCAGGCGGCAGTTATTCTTATTCCTTTTATTATGATACATCTACGGTAAAGCAGATGGCATCTACATTTCCATATATATTAGAAAGCAATTTGCTGACAGATCTGATCAAAAACGATCTGGGTGTGGAATATATCAATGGAACAATATCTGCCAGTGCAATAGCGGAATCTAATCTGTTTACTCTTACAGTTACGAGCAATGACCCTCAGGATGCATATGATATTTTGCAGGCGGTTATGAATCATTACTCAGAGGTATCCGCATATGTCATCGGCGATACAAAACTAAATATGATAGAAGCTCCAAAACTGGCGGAAACTCCTTACAATGACAAAAATGCTTTGCCCGTCGCTGCAAAAGGCGCGGCAGCGGGATTGGTACTTGCTGTGATCATACAGCTGATTTACGGCAAGGTAAGGAAAACGATCCGCAAAGAGGATGAAATAAAAGATGTTTTAAATGTGCAGTGTCTTGGCGTGGTGCCGAAGGTAACCTTTAAAAAGCATCGTGTTTCCGTAGATCAGGATATTTCGCTGCTGAACAAAATCATCGGCAACGGATTCCGGGAATCCGTTCGGGCCATGGCCCTTCGCATGGATCAGGAGTTTCAGAAGCAGCAGCAAAAAACCATACTGGTTACGAGCTCGGTACCAGGGGAAGGCGTGTCCGTTATTTCCAGAAATCTTGCATATGCATTGGCCGAAATGGGGAAACGAGTCATTTTGATCAATGGGGATCTGCAAATGAAATCGGATAAAAAGCTAAAATATGGTCTGGAAGATCTGCTGCGTGGGACATGCAGTCTTGCAGATGCGGTCTGCATCGAGGAAGAAGGACATATTATGTGTCTGGAATGCCGGAAGGGTATGAATGAGAAGGAAATATTAACGTTGGAACCAAATATCGGAAAACTGATTTGCCAATTTCGGAGGGTCATGGATTATGTCATTATTGATGCGCCCTCATGTGCGAATATGAGTCACACGGCGCTATTTGCGGGAACATCGGATGCTGTTGCATATGTGGTAAAGCAGGATCAGGAGGCTGCAAGCGGTATTCTTGATTGCATGGAGGAAATAAGCAGCTATGGGGCATCCTTTGCCGGATGCATTCTGTCACAGGTACAGGAAACCGGATTGGCTGCATATGGATATGGCAAGTATGGAAAATACTATGGTAATTACAACTACCGCAGATATGGATACGGGTATCGATATGGCTCTTATGGATATGGCAGCGGAGAAAGCCACGGAAAGAAACATGGGTCCGGAAACGAGAACTGACATAGAGGTTTGCAATGAGAATTTTTAGAACAATCGTAATCGTTGTGTTTGTGGTTTGCCTGGGACTGGCTGTGAGTACAGGGATCTGGGACAAATACAGAAATGATAAAACAATACCGGAAATACATACGGATGAGGTGGTTTTGAATCTGAGCATATCTGATCCGCCGGAGAAGCTGCTGGAAGGGCTTACGGCGATGGATGAAAAAGATGGAGATCTTACCGATTCCATCATGGTAGCAGGAACCTCATATTTTGTAAATAAAGGAGAAATCACTGTTAAGTATGTTGTATTTGACAGTGACAATAATTTCGGAAGCCTGAGCAGAAAGGTAAAATATACAGATTATCATTCGCCGGAGATCTCGTTGACGCAGCCGCTGATATTTGTCAGAAATACAAATGCCGCATTTTTGGATTATATACAGGCAGTGGACCAGCTGGATGGAGATATCACGGATAAGGTTAAAATATCGGACAGTTATGTGGATGTTTCCTCGGCAGGCGTCTATCCCGTCACGCTGGAGGTAACCAATAGCTATGGAGACCGTACCGAAATAGAGACAAACATTGTTATAAGAGAATCAAGCTCGGCAGCATGCGTCGTGCTCAATGATTATCTGGTGTATGTAGACAAAAACAGTGAATTTCATGCAAAAGATTATGTGGACAGCATCATTTCCTCGGAGGGCAGGCAGTTTGCCGTAGAAGGGCTGCAGGCATATGACGATGGAAGTCCGATCTGCGAGATTCATGTAAATGGAGATGTGGATACCGGCACACCGGGATGTTACCAGTTAGAATACACGTATAAAACGAGCAGGTCGGAGGGCTTTGCCTGGCTGACTGTAGTGGTCAGGGAATAGGGAGGCTTTCATGAACGAATTCAGAAAAATAAGACTGGAAGATATCAATCTGCGATCCGTTGTACGGGATGTGTTATGGCACTTTTGGGTTATCATTCTTGCGGCAGCCAGCGCCTGGATGCTGACAGGAGCCGTAAGTAAGATCCTGTATGTGCCTGAGTATACATCTACGGCAACCTTTGCAGTGAGTACCAAAGGAAACTCTAACGCATTGAGCAACCTGAGTCTTACGAAAGGCTTGACAGAGGTTTTCAGTACGGTATTTGAGAGTGATATTTTAAAGACCAAAGTAGCAGAGGCTATGGAAGTATCCGCACTGGATGCAGTTATTACTGCGGAGGTCATACCGGAAACAAATCTTTTAAAGGTCAGCGTTACGGCAGGCAATCCGGAGATGGCATTCAAAACATTGTCTCTGACGATAGATAATTATGACAGCATATCCAATTATCTGTTTGAAAATGCCATATTGACTGTTATCAAAGAGCCAAACGTGCCGATGACGCCGTCCAATGCGCTGGCAACGGGCAAAATGAAGAAGGAGGCTGCAGCGGCAGGAGCGTTACTTGCCATTATAATACTGGCGGTCATATCTGCCAGAAGAGAGACGGTTCAAACCCGTCAGACAGCCCGGCATCAGTTGGAAGGAGAGCTGTTTGGAAGTATCAGTCATGACGCAAAGAATGTAACGCCCGATCAGCGCAAGGGGAAAGGAAAGAAAAAAATAAAAACAGCAGCTTTAATCACAAATCCGTTGGTCAGCTATCATTTTCAGGAGGATTTTCAAAAGCTCTGTTCCAGGCTTGACTATTATATGAAAAAGCATGACAGACAGATCCTGCTGATCAGCAGCGCGGCAGAGAATGAGGGAAAATCCACCGTGGCAGCAAATCTGGCTCTGGCATTGACATCCAGAAACAAACGGGTATTGTTGGTGGACTGTGATTTTCGTAAACCCTCCCAACAGAAAATATTTGGCGTAAAGAAAGACGCTTCCACTGATTTCGCGGCATATCTGCAAAATCCTGTAAAGGTAAAGATGGAATCTGTATTAGTTGAACAGAACGGCATCACGCTGGCGCTGAATCAGACCGGTTATGAAAAAACGCAGCAATTGATCACGACCAGACAGATGAAAGAGTTTCTTCAGAAACAAAAAGATAATTTTGATTATATTATTTTAGATTCTCCGCCAATGTTAGTGGCTGCCGATGCGGAAGCATTGACGAGGGTGGCAGAGGAAACCATGCTGGTAGTCCGGCAGGATTGGAGCATCATTCGCGATATCAATGACTGCATTGATTTCATGCGGAGCGGTAATGCACATTTTATTGGATATGTATTGAATAATCTGCAGGAAACCTCATTGATGAAAAAGAAAAGCAGTTAAATGCCAAAACGATATTTGGCTGCCGCAGTAATAGAAGAGTGGAGTATAAGAGACGTAATAATAAAAGGATTCATATCATGAGAGTTGAAAAAGAATTTGTTTTAAGGGAAATCGCAGGCGATTACATTATCATACCGACAGGAAAGACCGTATTGGAATTTAACGGTCTGCTCACAGTAAATGAAGTAGGCGTTTCTCTCTGGAAGATGCTTCAGAAAGAGGTAACTTTAGAGGAATTGGTGCAGGGGATTCTGGAAGAGTACGACGTAAATGAGTCTGTTGCCAGAGAGGATATAATGGAATTTTTAGATCGGTTATATGAGGGAGGCATTCTATGCCGGAAGGAGAAAAATGCGGGCTGACAGTAATCCCCGAAGAGCGCAAAAGTACATAAAGGAGTCAGCAGAAATATTTTCGGAAGATCCGTATATGGCGGATAAAACGCCGGTTTTGGAAATGGCAATGAACATGTTTCCGGCATTGTATATCGAAGGAGCCGCGGCATCCGGGAAAACTACGGCGGTAAAAATGCTGCTTGGGAAGCATACGGATGTGACGCATCAGATATTTTTTATGGATCAGAAAGATGTATGTAGAACATTTTCGGCAAAGCTGAGACAACTGTCAAAGGAGCATACTGCAAAATACTGTCTGGTTTTTGAAAATATAACCTCCGCAGTACCGGATGAATTGATGTATCAGTTGGCAGATTTTGTCAGGAACATGCCCGTGCATTGCAGCGCCATTTTTGTCAGCCGCGAACAGCCGCCGAAAGCATTTTTGGATCTGATATGGAAACGCCAGATGGAGATCGTTCCGCAGCGGGATCTGTTACTTTCACTGCAGGAAGTGCGGGAAATGGCAAGACAGACCAACAGTTCGCTTCCGCCGGAAGAGTTATATCAGATAACCGGAGGCTGGGCTGGCTGTGTGGATATTATGATCCGGCTGGCAGGAAAGGAACATCTTCCGCCAGGGAACGCACAGGAAGCCGTAAGCAGGCTGCGGGGAAGATATGAGATAGATACTTATATCCGGGAAGAAATTCTGAATACCTTGTCAGAGCAGGAACGAAAAATCATGGATCTGGGAACCGTGTGCCTGTGGATGAATGAAAGTGTGTGCAGCGAGGTACTCGGATTGGATGAGGCTCATGATCTGCTGGAAGGCCTGGAACGGAAAGGATTTCTGACCAGGCGCACCCGAAATGGGGGCTGGAAAGCGGCGCCGCTGTTTGCAGGAGCAGAAGATCGAAATTTGCTTTTAAAAGAAAGCGGGAATTTCTCATTTAATGCTGATCAGAGCTTCTCAAGGGGAGAAATAGATAGAAGTATAAGCTATATTGAAGCCTTAGAACAATGGTGTGAGAGACATGGATTTCTAAAAGAGGCATTGTGGTATTGTAAACAGCTCCCGGATGAAAAGGAGTATTGCGCATGTCTGCTTCGCCATTACGAGAAAATACCGTTTTTGGGAATCCGATATACAGAAATCCTGAAATATCAAGATCCTTCCCCGAAAGCCGCTTATCTGCGGGGAATGTGTTACCGGGCGTCCGGAAATTTCCGGAAAATGTCCCAGGAGGCGGCAGCGACAGGCTCCATAGATCCGGAGATCTATCTGAATCTGATGTTTGCAAATCCGGAGATTTCGTTGGATGAGTGGCTGGAACTGGCGGAAAACGTTTCAAATCAGCCGATGCAAAACGAATGCTCCGGTAAACAAAATAAAGTCAGTGGAAAAATCCGGCTTTTTGATATATTAGGTTTTTCACACACATATCTGTGCGGGATAAGGGATCTTTCCGGTCTGTTTGCCTGCAGTAAAAAGGAGGAAAACAGAAAGGCTCAAATATGGAAGCATGTATTTGGAGAGGCAGAATGGCAAGCATATTGTCTGGCGCGAATCAATTATTATCTGGAGACAGAGCGCGGAAAGAATTTGCCTGAAGAGGATGAAAATCTGCTGTCGCAGATGGTACAACCTGAATTTTGGCATCAGATTATAAAGGAAAGCAGGAGAGAGGTCGGGATCAAACAAGAATCACAGATTTACGGAGCAGACAGTCATGAAACTCAAAAATGGAAAATCGGACTTGCAGGACTTTATCTGAATTGCCGTTTGCAGACCATACGACCGGATGAAGAGAAAAAAGATGAAATTTTTCAACTGGCAGACACCCTTCTTGCCATCGATGATCCTGTCTGCGTACAAAATACGAAAGCCGTTATGGGACTATTTTCAGACCTGCTGGGCAATCAGGAAAATCTTGGACGATGGCTACTGAAAAGTGATAACAGGAAAGAGCGGCATGATAGATATGAAGGGTTTCCGGGGAACATTTGTGAGATACAAACGACATATACGGAGCAGATTTTCCAGATCAGAGGATATCTTATGTTGCATCAATATGGAAAGGCGGGAAGGCTGCTGCAGAAAACAATGCCATATTTGCAGCAATATCATATGACAAGTTTGTATGCGGAAGCATTGTTTCAGCAGGCTATCGTAAACTGGCATATGGAGCAGCATGGACAGGCGCTGCAAAAGGTAATAGGGTCTTTTCTGATCAATGGTTCCCGTCGATATGTAGCCTTTTATACGATATATGGAAGTATAGGCGTCGAAGTGTTGGAAGCCTATATGGAGTGGATACAGAATAATATCCCAGGAGTATGGAAGCGAAAGAAAAAGTACAACTATGGAAATGTGCTTCGCATGCCTGTGGAGGATTATATGGATGTGATCGTAAGAAAAGCAAGACATGCTGCCAAAAAGGGAAAAGTTCAAAAGGCTGAGGAAGCAGGAGAGTCTCTGACTATGATGGAGACGATCGTTCTGCAGGCTATCTGTCAGGGATTGTCAAATGCAGAGATCAGCGAGCAGCAGAACTTAAAGATCACGACGGTAAAAAGTCATATTTACAGTATGTATAAAAAGCTGGGCGTGGGGAGCAGGATGCAGGCGGCGTTGAAGGGAAAGGAACTGGGAATTGTGTAAGAAGAAAGTATTGATTATCACAAATCATTCTTATATGCTCTGGAGATTTCGTAAAGAATTGATACAAGAGCTGATGAAAAAATGTGAAGTAGTATTGAGTATGCCTTTTGTGGGACATGAGGATGATTTTCAAGACATGGGACTTTCCTGTATAGAAACAGACGTTGACCGTCGAGGGATCAATCCTGTTACTGATGTGAAGCTGATCCGTGCCTATAAAAATTTATTGAAGGAAGAAAGACCTGATATGGTCATTACATATTCCATAAAACCTAATATTTACGCCGGATGGTTATGCGGAAAAATGAAAATTCCGTTCTGTGCCAATGTGCAGGGACTGGGAACTGCCTTTCAGAAAGCGGGATTAGCACAATTTGTAACATTGCTTTACAAAAAAGCCTTTCGAAATGTACAGACAGTATTTTTTGAAAATGAAGGAAATGCAGCAGAATTTCAAAAAAGGAAAATTATTCCTTTGGAAAAGCAGAAAGTGCTGAAGGGAGCCGGTATCAATCTGGATTATTATGCGCTGCAGGAATACCCAGAGAATGAAAAGGTACATTTCCTTTATCTGGGCCGCATCATGAAAGAAAAGGGAATGGATGAATTGTTTGAAGCTGTTCAAAGGCTTTATATCGATAATAAAAATTTTGTACTGGATCTGGTAGGATTTTTTGAGGATGAATACAAAGAGCGGGTAGAGCGGTTGGAACAGGAAGGAATTGTGATCTTTCACGGATTTCAGGAAGAACCGCGGCCTTATTATGCCGCGGCAGACTGCGTGGTGCTTCCAAGCTACCATGAGGGAATGAGCAATGTACTGTTGGAAGCCTCTGCCGTGGGCAGACCGGTAATTACAAGTGATATTCCGGGATGTCGGGAAGCAGTAGAGTCGGAGAATTCGGGATTGTTGATCAAAACGAAAGACAGTGCATCGTTGTACCATGCTATGAAGCGGATACTGATAATGCCTCGAGAGAAACGGGCGGCTATGGGAATGGCCGGACGGAGAAAGATGGAACAGGAATTTAGTAAAGAGAGAGTTGTGGAAGATACTTTGCAGGGAATGAGAGGATTGTAGTATGACCCTTACAAATTATTGGTGGTTGCTGGGATGGCTTGCTATTGCAGGGGGAGCCTGCATATTTTTGTTTCCACAGCAACCAGTGATGATATCAGGAAGACAGAAATATCGCTGGTCTTGGATAGCAGTAATTATTGTTGCAGCGCCATATGCGGTTTGGGCGATGAACAGATCTGATTTTGGGGATACAGAATCGTATCGACAGATTTTTTATGATGTTCCATCTAGTCTTGGGCAACTGTCAACTTATTTGTCGGAACATTCAAAGGATCAAGGATTTACAGTTCTGACAGCTTTGCTCAAACTTGTAATCGGCAACAGTGATAGACTGTTTTTCTTGTTAATAGCGATCTTTCAAATTTTTTGTGTGGTTTATTTTTTCAGAAAGTATTCTACGAATTTTCTACTGTGTATGTTCATGTTTGTGGCATCAACAGATTATTTGTCTTGGATGTTTAACGGTATGCGGCAGTTTATAGCCGTCTGTATCATCCTCTTGTCCTTTGGTTTGATTGTAAGGAAAAAGTATGTGCCAGCTATTGTTATCATTCTTCTTGT
>CAZLZX010000106.1:0-1628 GCA_964564095.1 uncultured Eubacterium sp.
TGGAGAATCTACATATGTGGATTATAAAGAAGTTTGTAATAATGAATTTTTTATGAGTACAGATAAAGGTATGGAATATGTTTTGGATTTAAAAAGAGAAATGACAGAACAATATTATTAGAATAAAACTTTTTCATATGGTAAAAATGGTAGTGCTAAAATATTATGCAATTAATAGATTATGAGCAGGAGTCGTTTTTGAGAGAGCGGACAGTGAAAATTGTCAGTTGTATCGTTTAAAAGGATATGAGGACGGTATCTTTTTCAACAGGTAAGTGATTTTAACTTACCTGTTGTTTTATAAAATTGAAAATAGAAATATTTGTTTGATATATAGAATATAAAAATATATTATATATCAACGATTATGTGTTACAATATTTATATAACTATATTTTATTACATAAGGGGAAGGTTTGATTTCTAATGAAAAAGTATTTCATTTTTTTATTGATTCCCGTTTGTCTGCTTTGGGGATGTCAAAAGGAAGAAATGGGGACCAAAACGTATAGTATTTCCGAGACAGAGGAGAGTAGCTATGCAATATCTTATTATGACGGCGAAAAGACTGTAACGGAAGAGGGAGTTCTCTTTCCGGTGGAAGATCAGGGGGGAGGAATTTTAACTTATTATGATTATGTGCAGGAAGAAAGTTATCCGTTTTGCAGCAACGTAAATTGCGAACACAATGATAGTAGCTGCAGCGCATGGTTTGATTCTTTTGCGGAAGCACCGGGGATTTACAGCGGTCAAATTTATGTGTTTAGCTATCTGAATGAAGCGGATGAATGGGATCTGATTTCTATGGATGTAGACGGTACAAATCGAAAGACAGTGGACAAATTTTCCCCGGAGGATTTTGCGTGTGACAGTCTGCTTACCGGAGTGTCTGCTTCCTGGTACATAGATGGAAATTCCGTGGTTGTTATATCCTGTACATCCTGGGAAGAAGATGCCATGGATTTCAGGGCTGTGGTAAAAGTGGATTTAAAAAATGGGAATAAAGAAATTTTAACGGAAATAGGGGACGAAGATAATGTGATAGGCATATATAATGACGTCCTTCTTATTTCAAGAAAGAATCCGGTAACTCCATTGCTGGAACAGGAAGAATTTTTTGAGACAAATGGAAAACAGGCGGATTACGATGCGTATTATAATGAATGGTATGAAAGTTCGTATCGGGAAACATATTATATGTTGAATTGGTCAACCGGAGAGACGAAGGATCTGTTTGATACAATTGGAGATGTGCCGGAGTGGGACTATTCCCGCATCAGCTCCGATGGAATGTTTTATTATTCAATGGGAAAAAAGATTTTTGATGTAAATCTCATATCAGGCGAGATGGAAACTGTTTATGAAGATGAGAATGAGATAACAATGGAATGTACTGCGGATGGAAATTTGTTTTTTCAAACGCTGTCGGATGATAGAAATAAAAAAGTCAGTGACTGCTATCTGAACCTGGAAACAGGAGAGGTAAAAGAATTGTCTCAAAATATGCCGGATGGAAGCTGGATTTATAGCGAGACATCGAAATATTTTATAGGAAACGGACCGATTAATCTGAAATTTAATTATATTTTTATTCCCGAAGATCTTAATAATTCGCTCTCAAACGAGGG
>CAZLZX010000106.1:1638-9089 GCA_964564095.1 uncultured Eubacterium sp.
TCTTCAAATTACGATGCGGCGATAGGGATAAAAGTTATAGAGTGAAAATGATACTTACATATAATAAATTAAAGAAAAATTATGGAAAAAAAGAGGCGCTCCGTGAGGTATCTTTTGATATTCATGAAGGCGTCTGCGGTCTGCTGGGACCAAACGGAGCAGGGAAAAGTACGTTGATGAATATTACCGCCGGTAATTTGGATGCGACTTCCGGCGAAATTCTTCTGGATGGCAGACGGGTGGATGCTTCTGCATCAGAATTTCGGGCGCGGCTTGGATATATGCCTCAGCAGCAGGCGCTTTATCCTGATTTTCAGGCGCTGAGATTTCTATATTATGTGGCGGCATTGCGGGGAATGAAGCGGGAAGAGGCGAGAAAACGGATTCAAACCGTGTTAGATCTGGTGGAGCTTTCCGATGCAGCACATCAGAAGATTCGTTCGCTTTCCGGCGGAATGAAGCAGAGACTGCTTATTGCTCAGGCGGTCATTCACGATCCGGATATTTTGATCCTAGACGAGCCGACCGCAGGGCTAGACCCGAAGCAGAGGATCGCTATCCGAAATCTGATCTCTCGGATCTCCATGCATAAAATCGTTATTCTGGCTACCCATGTGGTTTCAGACGTGGAATATATTGCCAATGATATTTTGCTGTTGAAGGATGGCAGGGTACACCGTCATGATACTAGGAGCGGATTGACAGAGGAAATTCATGACAAGGTGTATGAACTGACGATTCAGGAGAATCGGCTGGAAGAGATATCTTCTAAATTCAGAGTAGGGAATATAATCCGCGATGGAGCTTATCTGCGTGTCCGGGTACTGTCTGAAATATTTCCTGATGGTGTACGGGCAGAGTGCGTGCGTCCTGAATTGGAAGATGTTTACCTTTGGCATTTTGGAGAGTAGGTGTTTTGGGTGGGGAAGCTGATCATTTGTGAGATCAGGAAGCTGTTTCAACAGAAAATGGTATGGGGGATTCTTGTGGGGCTGCTTTTTTTGAATGTTATTCTTGTCTATCGGGAAATGATATCTCCTCTGGATGAATGGGGGGAATATACCCGTATCCAGGTGGCAGAATTTTATGCGGAACATGAGGGGATGGACACGGAGGAACTGCTAAAGGAATTGGAGCAGTCTCCATGGCAGGATAATGGTGCGCTGACAGAATATCTGTATGAGCAGATCCGTGAAGTGGATACTTATGACGCATATTTAAAAGGGATTGCCAAGGAGCAGGAACGGCTTTCGGGATCTATGATTTTTTCGGAAACAGATTCCTTTTCAAGCAGGAATATCCATAAGATCGCAGTGGCTTATGAGAAATTAGAGGGAAGGAAGCTTCAGGCAGGGCAGTCCTATGACATAGAGACGGTAACGGATAGTTCGATAACTACTTATCTGCTTTTGATTGCTGTGATCCTTCTTGGATTGCGGATCGTTCTGGCGGAAAGTGAAAGCAAAGTCGTGGATCTGATCCGTCCGATGAAAAGAGGGCGGATACATACGATTCTGGCGAAGGAAGCTGCCATGGCAGTCGTTCTTTGTTTTACTATGCTTGCTTTTTATTTGTGTAATTTTTGCATCGGTGTCTCCCTGTTTGGATTTGGAGGTATGGACAGGCTGATCCAGGGGATGGATGGCTATTTGCATTCTCCATACCAGATAACGGCAGGAGAATATCTGGCTGTGTTTTTGCTTGGGAAATATGTGGGATTTATGGCGGCGGCGATGCTGATATTTTTCCTGTGCATGGAGATAAAGAATGCGGCGCTGTCCGGTGCATTGTCAGTGGCTGTTTTTTTATCAGAGAAAGTGATCTGCCAGAGAGTCGATATCCATTCGTTTTTTTCTCTTGTCAGACAGATCAATTTTGCAGCGGGGCTTGATACGGCATCCTTTTTTCAGAACTACCGCACCATGAATCTGTTTGGATATCCTGTCAGTGCAATATGCTGTACTTTGACAGCTATGATTGTATTCTCTATATTGTTTGGCGGCTTGTCATGCCGGAAATGGTGTGTTTCCGGAAGCTTTCATGCCTTTTCTTTGCGGGATGGGAAAAAAGGGAGTAGAGAGCGCGCGTATGCGGATCGTATGCACACGAACTTGTTATTACATGAATGCTATAAATTGCTTATAATGAATAAAGGGGCATGGATCTTGATCGGATTGTGTGCAGTACAGTTTTTTTCGTATAAAGATTTTTCTATCCACAGCAGCGAGATCGATTATTATTATGAGCAGTATTCCGAGATATTGGAAGGGAAGATATACTGGCGCAAAGAGATGTACCTGATCAATGAAGGGGAAGCATGGAAGGAGCAGGCGGCGCAGGCGGAGAACTATGCGCAGCAGGCAGAAAAAGGAGAAGTCAGTGAATCTTATGCAGCCTATATGATGGAACAGGCTTTGGTTGCGGATGTAAAAAAGCAGGCGTTTGATATGTCCTGTGAGCAGTATCGGTATCTTCTTGGACAGCAGAAACTTGGAAAAAATGTCTGTTGGATCTCTCTGACAGGATACAGGGCTTTACTTGATGATGAGCGTTCGGATGTATCAGATGCCGTGAAGATGACTTTTGTAATTATATTTGGACTTTGCACCATGATTTCCTGTGAAAGGGCAACCGGAATGGAAGTGGTAATACGTTCCAGCAGAAATGGAAAAAGACGTGTGCTGGAGAGAAAATGGATCGTTTCGTTATGCTATGTAGTATGTGCGTGGGCGTTGGCATTTCTGCCCCGGATGATATTGGTGTCTGTAACTTGCGGGATGCCTCATTTGGCATGGAGCAGCGCCAGTCTGGAATGGTTTTCAAACATGCCGGGATGGATACCTGTTTGGGGAGCGATCTTCATACTTCAGCTCATACGGATCGGAGGAGGGCTGATCGCGGCTCTAGTTGTTTTATGGTTGTCCGGGAGGACAGAACATGTGGCAGTAACCATCGTGCTTTCTGTGGTTATTTTGCTTTTGCCGGCATTGCTTTATTATCTTGGACTGACAGGAGAATGGGGACTATTGCCGGTTACAAGCGGAAAATTATTGCTGGGGAGGTAGGCAAATGAAAAAAATATTCTGATATATATTCTGATATTTTGGGTTCTGTTGGAAACACAATTTATGTCCGTACAGATGCTAATGAACTTCTGTCCGTGAATACGGAGACTGGGGAAGCGTGTGTACTATATGAGGGAAATTTGCTTTCAGATAATAATCTGATCAATGTCTATGAAGATGGTATTATCGTAATCGCAGAAGCGACTGTTTATTGGAGTGATTTAGAAAAAGTTGATTTTAAGAATATAGTGAATTTACAGGGATATAGCCAGTCCTGGCTTGGGATTGACCGTATAGATAATATGATATATTTCGTAGTAGAGTATGAGGATGCTGATCAAGTCCAAACAGGTATTGCGTCTCTTGATTTGAGTTCAAAAGAAGTTTCTTTGTATCATACATTTACCGGTTGGAAAAACAGAAGTTTGCATGTGTCAGATATCATGATCGGAGAAAATGGATTTTATTATGTGAATGCTGTTCATAGTAAAATGGCAGGCGGCGGACTTTATTATTATGATGTGCAGGATGACAAATATATTCGTATTGCAAATTAATGTTACTAACAAATAAAAATAAGTCATTCCGATTGATACAAAAAACTGTTTCATCCCTTGTAATTTGATTTAAGTCAATTTCCAAGGTGCTACGCCGAATCAATGAATGATTTTTTATTGTGGAAGTCGGATACCCGTGTTAAAATACAATAAATACAGAATCATAGGTTTTTATGTGTAATAACTGGGAGTGTGAAAAGTATGGGTAGATATGTAAATCCAGGGAATGCATTATTTCAGAGAGCATTAAATTCACAGATTTATGTTGATAAAAGCGAACTGATTGCATATACAAATAAAGTAATAGGTTCAGAGCAGCAATATATCTGCGTCAGTCGTCCGAGAAGATTTGGAAAATCTATGGCGGCAAATATGCTGGCTTCTTATTATAGCAAAGGTACTGATTCAAGAAATCAGTTTCAGAATCTGAAAATAAGCAAAGACCCCTCTTTTGAAAAACATCTGAACCAGTATAATGTGATTTTTCTTAATATGCAGACGTTCTTAAACGGGGCATATGATATTGATCAGATGATAGAACGGATACAAGTAAGTCTGAACAGGGATTTAAAGAAGATTTATCCGAATATGGATTTTCAGGAAGATGAGAATCTTGTGGATGATTTGTATCATGTATATGAGGAAAGTCAGATACCATTTGTATTTATTATAGATGAGTGGGACTGCATATTTCGTGAGAACAAAAACAATGAATCTGCACAGAAAATTTATCTGGATTTTTTAAGGAATCTTCTGAAAGATGCTGAGTACGTGGCTTTGGCATATATGACAGGCATACTGCCTATAAAAAAATATGGTTCACATTCTGCTTTAAATATGTTTGATGAGTTTTCTATGACAAATCAAAGGGAGTTGGCTCCCTTTGTTGGTTTTACAGAATTGGAAGTAGAAGGATTGTGCGATAAATATCATATGAATTTTGATGAAACAAGACGTTGGTATGATGGATATCGCTTTGAGCAGATTGGTCATGTGTATAGTCCGAGATCTGTAATTAGTGCTATGCTCAGTAGATGTTTTGACAGTTACTGGAATCAGACGGAGACTTTTGAGGCTTTGCGTGATTATATTGCAATGAATTATGACGGACTGAAAGATAAAGTCATTGAACTATTGGCAGGAAACCGAGTGAAGATTAATACGAGTTCATTCAATAATGATATGGCAACGTTCAGTACAGCAGATGATGTGTTGACATTATTGATTCATCTTGGATATCTAGGATATGATTATGTGTCTGAGGAAGTATTTATACCTAACTCAGAAGTGACAAAAGAGTTTGTTACGGCAACGCAGAGTGCAGAATGGATAGAAATCTCTTGCTGATTATAGTGCAAGGGCATATTATATGGAAATCAGGGAATTTCCGGCAGGAAAAGGGTTTGCTGATATCGTCTATATTCCCCGAAAAAATCATCCGGAAAAACCGGCTATGATCGTAGAATTAAAATGGGATCAGTCGGTGGAAGGTGCAATAGCGCAGATGAAAGAGCGGAACTATTCAAAAGCCTTGGAAGAGTATTCCGGAAATATTTTGCTAGTAGGTGTCAATTATGATAGAGACAGTAAAAAACATCAGTGTGTGATCGAAGAAGCAGTTATAAATATGTAGTGACCGTATTTTGGTTGTGGTAATAACTAATATTTAAAAGCCTTTGAGCATGGTTGTGCTCAAAGGCTTATTTTGTAATACGTTTATGTAATATAAATATGAAATTGTGTGGGATAAAGGTTTGCATTCTGATATCTAATGCCAGCCAAATGAACTGCTGATAAAATTTTTTGCAACCATTCACGATTTTTGTCGGGATATATAGTAAGAGGGGGTAACAGCAAATGAGGAGAGAGTCTATGAAAGATGATAAAATCGTTGCTTTATACTGGCAGCGGGATGAAACTGCCATTTGGGAAACAGAAAAAAAGTATGGGCGCTATCTTTCAAAAATTGCCTACGGCATTCTTGCAGACATAGAGGACAGTAAGGAGAGTGTTAACGATACATATTTGAAAGCATGGAATTCCATACCGCCTCATCGCCCTGAAGTTCTGGCAACTTATCTTGGAAAGATCGTACGGCAGATTTCCATAGATATGTTTCGATACCGAAAGCGTGAAAAGAGACAGGCATCAGAATATGCCATATCGCTTTCAGAGCTGGAAGAATGCGTTTCGGGTGGGAACACAACCGATCAAAATATAGATGTACAGCTTTTGGCGGAGACAATAAACGCTTATCTCCATAAATTGCCTTCAGAAGCACGCAATACCTTTGTCGGAAGATATTATTATATGGATTCTATCAGGGAAGTGGCGTCTTATTACGGTATGAGTGAATCAAAAGTAAAAAGTATGCTGCATCGAACCCGGGCGGGGTTGAAGGCCTATTTAAAACAGGAGGGATTTGACTTATGAAGAAAGAACATATCAGTGATGCTTTAAACATGCTGGATGATGATATTCTTGAGGAAGTAAACCGGGTGCGGGAAAATAAGAGAAATCATAAAAGAAAGATGTGGTGGAAATGGGTGGTTGCGGCAGCCTGTTTTGTCATTTTGATATATGCTGGCGTTCGGTATATGCCGGAGGACATTCCGGGAGATCCTGCAGCAGAAGAGAAAAACACCAGTGATACTGTGTTGGAACAGGAAAATTCTAATGATACTGCGTTGGAACAGGATGATTCTAAAGATGCTGTGTCTGGGCAGGAAAGCAGTATATCTGCGCCGAAAGATTCGGATGATAATTTATCAGGTCTTCCTATTCTCACGATTGAGAATCGAGCAGAGGGGATGGGCTATGAAGGGCTTATGGCGTATGATATATCAGAGCTTACAAACGGAAATCCATGGACGAAAAGTGCTGAATTAGATACATTGCCGGTCTATAGGAATCAGGTATCAGCGCAAGTGACGGAAAATGGAATATATGAGGTGGTAGGTGCAGACGCTGATACTATGAAGCGGTTTTTGCTTGAACTGGGAGCTCGTTTGGGTATGGATACAAATAAGCTTGAAAATAAGCTCCGTGTGACAGAATCGTCATATGTTGTCGCGACGGATAACGGTACAGACATTCAAGTACTACCTGATATGACTGCGGAGATCGAATTTGAACCGTCCATATCGCTTCCGGATAAATATACTTTTTTAAAGGATTCCCTTAGTTATGAAGAAGTGGAAGCGGTTGCTGAATATTTGAAAAATGAATATATGGATTTATTGGGAATGGAGAATCCGCAGGTTGATATTTATAATGGAGACTATACTTTTGATGGAGAACGGCGTTATAATATAGCATTTTATGAAGGAGATGGAGACTTAACAGATCAGATCATTCATTACAATTTCAAACGGGTAACATTTTCTTGTAATGATGAGGGAAAGCTGTGGTTCGTAAGGATTTATAATTTGGATTTATCCGATAAAGCAGGGGATTATCCAATTATTTCGGCAGATGAAGCGGCAAAACTTTTAAAAAGCGGGAAATATATTACGTCCGTTCCCTGTGAGATGCCCGGAATGGATTATGTTGCGAAAGTGGAACTCGTATACCGGACCGGATCAGCAGAGGAATATTTTATCCCATATTATCGTTTTTATGTTGAAGTACCAGAGATGCGGAGAGGAAACGGATTGAATACATATGGAGCGTATTATGTTCCGGCGGTAGCGGAAGAATATATTTCTGATTTGTCAGTATGGGATGGAAGCTTTAATTAATATTCCGGGAAAGAATAATAGCGTGTATCAATAAAAAAACGTTATATTTTTCACAAATCTATTTGATTTCCAGAACGAGTGTGCTATAC
>CAZLZX010000107.1:0-8941 GCA_964564095.1 uncultured Eubacterium sp.
CCGTGTGCGTCATGCTTTAATACGGCAATGCGTAAGCGTTTTTCCTTTAATATAGGGAGTAATTTCTCCAGATAAGAAGTTTTTCCGGTTCCGGATTTGGCTGCAAAGGACAGCGCCGGAATGGATGTTGCCAGTGGTTTTGCAATATGTCCTTTCACGTCAGCAGTCTGTAAAGCGAGCGGGCTGTCAGCAGCTTGTCCGGAAGTGAATGCGGCGGGAAATTCGCCGGGACGGCTTTGTGCCAGCTTTTGCAGGCCATAATAGTAGGAATGCGGATCGTTCATATTGAAAAATTGTTCTTCCTGATGGAATTTTTCATAAATGTGCGGAGGGCACAGCTCAAAAATACTTCTGATAGCAAGACGCTTTTCCGAAATGCGCTGTTTCAACGCCGGTAAAACAGCTTTTGAGTAGGCGCCTTGTAAAGGCTGTATCTCGCCCTGGGGGTTTTTCAGCAGACAGGAACTGTATTCCGGATGCTCTTCCAGAGTCCGGCAGAGAGCAGCGGCAAGTTCCGGGTCAGAAAACGGAGTGTCCACTGCATTAAAATACAGAATATCTTCCGGTACATAGCTCAGGCAGCTGTAGAGTCCTCCCATGGGTCCAAGGCCCGGATAGAGATCCGGTATCTCTTCACACCCGCAATATTCAAAATAGTCAAAATCCTTATCCTGTTTGCCCTGAACAGACACATAGATTTTATCAAAACAAGGTTGAAATCTCGCCACCTGGTATCGAAGCAGAGAGTCTGAGCCAAATGGCAGAAATGTTTTATCCGTACCCATGCGGGAACTTTTACCTCCGCAGAGAATTACGAGCGCTTTTTTCATAAATACCTCCATAAGATCGTTATTATTATGATTCAGACGTATGACGTGCGTCTGATTTTGCTGGTGTTTTGCATTTCTATAAATTATACTATAATTAAAACCAGGGAACAATAAAAGAATGTGTCAGGGGAAGAATGGACGATGAACAGGAACAGTCATTATCTAGATGAGGAATTAAAAACATATAGTGCGGGGAATATTTATCCTTTCCATATGCCGGGACACAAGCGGCAGGATATGGGGATCGAAAAGCCGGAAAGGATAGATATTACGGAGATAGAAGGATTTGACAATCTGCATCATGCGGAGGGTATCCTTAAAGAGGCGCAGGAACGTATGGCATCCGTTTTTGGGTCGGACAGAAGCTTTTTTCTCGTAAATGGAAGTACGGCAGGGCTTTTGACCGCTGTTTTTGCTGCTGTGCCAAAGGGAGGACGGATTCTGATAGGCAGAAATTGTCATAAGGCGGTATATAATGCAATTTCTTTGAGGGAGTTAAGCGCCGTATATATTTATCCACAGTTTACAGAGCTCGGTATACAGGGAAGTATTCAACCGGAACAGGTGCGGAACGCATTAGATCAAAACCCGGATATTCAGGCGGCGCTGCTTACGTCGCCTACCTACGATGGCGTGGTGTCGGATGTGGAAAAGATCGCCGGAATCCTTCACGAACGAGGAATACCTCTGATCGTGGACGAGGCGCATGGGGCGCATTTTGGATTTTCAGAAGGGTTTCCGGTAAAAGCGTCATCTCTTGGGGCGGATGTGGTCATTGAAAGTATACATAAGACGTTACCGGCATACACCCAGACGGCGGCTCTTCATTTGCAGGGAAATCGGGTCAGCGAGGAGAAAATAAAGAAATATCTGGCAATCTTTCAGTCCAGTTCGCCTTCCTATATTTTCATGGCAGGCCTGGATCGCTGTTCGCGGCTCATGCAGACGGAGGGAAGAGCGCTGTTGGACAGGCTTTCTGTAAAACTCAATGATTTTTACCGGAAGGTAAGTTCGTTAAACTATTTGGAAGTGATGCTTCCTGGTAAGGAACCGTCGGGAATCTGGGCGAAGGACCCGTCAAAAATATTGATTTTTTGCCATAAGGCCGGGATCAGCGGTCAGATTTTATATCAGCGGTTGTTATATGAGTACGGTTTGCAGCTTGAGATGGCGTCCGGGCATTACGTGACGGCGCTGACCAGTCTTATGGATACGGAAGATGGTTTTGACCGGTTGGCGGAGGCTCTTTTGGATCTGGATGAACAGTTGGCAAAAACGGCGGCAGATACGGATGCTGAACGGGTAATGCAGACTCAAAAGGACATGTCTGCTGTCTGGCGACAGCAAATGGAAAGACTATATCGGCCGGCGGAAAAACAGATGGAAATCGTACAGGCAGAGGAGTCAGAAAAGCGCCGGATCCTGCTGTCAAAAGCGGCGGGAAAAATATCCGGAGAATTTGTTTACCTGTATCCGCCGGGGATTCCTTTTTTAGCGCCGGGAGAAGTGATATCTGAGGAGTTTCCGATTTATATCCGGCGGCTTATGCAGGAGGGGTTTGAGGTACAGGGACCGGAAGACTGGAGCCTTGCGTATATTAAGGTGTGTGCGGAAAGAGAAAATATGTAAGATTTGGCGGCAGCAGGCGAGAAGAAAAGTTGTGTAAGGGGAGAATAGATAGCATTATGTTGAGAATAAGGGGAGAATAAAAGTTGCAACTTCCGAAAAGTTACATTATACTTAAGAGTGGTTTATTGGAGATAATAAGTTTTATCATACAATATATAGCTATCACAGGGCAGCGATCGGAGAAAACAGATGGGAAAGATTTTTTGTCTGATGGGAAAGAGTGCATCGGGAAAGGACACGATTTACAATCGGCTTTTGCAGTCAGAGGAGCTTAAACTGAAAAAAGTAATATTGTATACCACACGTCCTATCCGTTCCGGGGAAACTGACGGGGAGACTTATTTTTTCTGCTCGGATGCACAGGCGCGGCAAATGGAAGATGCAGGGAAAGTCATTGAGATGCGTGCTTACCGGACCGTGCATGGTATCTGGAAGTATTTTACGGCGGATGACGGACAGATCGATGCTGGCAGCGACAGCTCTTATCTGATGATAGGAACTCTGGAAGCCTATGGGAAGATTCGCGATTATTTTGGCTCTGAGCTGGTAAAGCCGGTCTATATTCAGGTAGATGACGGGATTCGCCTTGCCCGTGCCCTGGAGCGCGAGCGCAGTCAGGAGAATCCGAGATATGCGGAAATGTGCCGGCGTTTTCTTGCGGACGAGGAAGATTTTTCTGTAGAAAAAAGGGAGCATGCCGGTATCGAAAAGATATTTGAAAATGTGGACTTGGATCAGACGGTACAGAGAATTGTTGCTTATATGAAAGAAGTATGTTAGCGGCACAGGGAATTGTTGCTTATATGAAAGAAGTATGTTAGCGGCACAGGGAATTATTTGTGATATGAAAGGTGTATGTTAGATGGCAGGATTTGCGGACATTGTAGGGCATGAACAGATCATTGCACATTTAAAAAGCGCGATATCCATGCAGAAGGTATCCCATGCATATATATTGAATGGTGCGGAGCGTTCCGGAAAGATGATGCTGGCGGAGGCATTTGCCATGGCGCTTCAATGTGAGGGGCATGGTACGGATGGATGCGGTACTTGCCGTTCCTGCAGTCAGGCAAAGAATCGGAATCATCCGGATATCATCTATGTGACCCATGAAAAACCGAATACGATTTCCGTGGCGGATATCCGGCAGCAGCTCAACGGAACCATTTCCATAAAACCGTATAACAATACTTCCCAATATAAGGTATATATCGTAGATGAAGCTGAGAAAATGAATGAACAGGCACAAAATGCACTGCTGAAAACCATAGAGGAGCCGCCTTCCTATGCTGTTATTATGCTTTTGACTACGAATGCGGATGCTTTTTTGCAGACGATCCGTTCCAGGTGTGTGACATTGGAATTAAAAGCAGTTGCAGATGAAAAGATTCACAAGCTGTTGATGAATCGGTTTCAGGTCGTGGATTATAAAGCGGAGATCTGTGTGGCATTTGCACAGGGAAACGTGGGAAAAGCTATTATGCTGGCGGGGTCTCAATCTTTTAATGAACTGAAGGATCAGACGATCCGTTTGGTCAGAAAGCTGCGGGATACGGAAATCCATGATCTTATGCAAGAGGTAAAGGAAATCGAAGAATTTCAGCAAAATGATGACTTTTTCGATTTGATCTTGATGTGGTATCGGGATGTACTGATGTATAAAGCTGCGGGGAGCCGAGGAAAACTGATCTATAAGGATCAGACCCATGAAATAGAGAGACAGGCCCGGGATTGTTCTTTTGAAGGATTGAATCATATTCTGGAAGCCATTGGGACAGCCAGACGGCGAATCCGGTCGAATGTCAATCAGGACATGACGCTGGAGCTGCTGCTGCTGACGATAAAGGAGAATTTAACATGATTAAAGTTGTAGGAGTGCGTTTTCGCACTGCAGGAAAAATTTATTATTTTGATCCCAAGGATCTGAAGCTTCCTGTGGGAAGCCATGTAATCGTAGAGACTGCCAGAGGCGTAGAATACGGTACTGTTATGGCGGCACCGAAGGGAGTGACTGACGATGAGGTCGTACAGCCGTTGAAGCCGGTCATCCGGGCGGCGACACCGGAGGATGACAAAGCGGAAGCAAAAAATCGGGAAAAGGAGAGACAGGCTTATAAGATTTGTCTGGAAAAAATCCAGAAACATGGTCTGGATATGAAGCTGGTGGAAGCAGAGTACACCTTTGACAATAACAAGCTGCTATTTTATTTTACTGCGGATGGACGAATTGATTTCCGGGAGCTGGTAAAGGATCTGGCGTCTGTATTCAGAACCAGAATCGAGCTGCGTCAGATCGGTGTCCGTGATGAGACAAAGATACTGGGCGGTATCGGCATCTGCGGCAGAGAGCTGTGCTGCCACACCTTCCTGTCAGAGTTTGCACCGGTTTCCATAAAAATGGCGAAAGAGCAGAATTTGTCTTTGAATCCGGCAAAGATATCCGGAGTATGCGGACGTTTGATGTGCTGCCTGAAAAATGAAGAAGAGACATATGAATATTTAAATAACCGTCTTCCGGGCATCGGAGACCGGGTAACGACGATAGATCATCTGAAGGGCGAGGTGCAGAGTGTAAATGTATTGCGCCAGCTCGTAAAAGTGATCGTGGAGATCGGAGATGAAAAGGAAATCCGTGAATATTCTGTATCTGAGCTGAAATTCAAACCGAGACGCAGAAAAGATACCCATCGCCTCAGTAAAGAGGAGATGAAGGAACTGGCTGCGTTGGAAGATAAAGATGGAAAGTCCAAGTTAAATGATAAATCAAGATAGACAACAGTATTTAAAATCCAATGAGCGGTTGGATGAATTGCATAGAAATGGTTATTATATCATTCAGAATCCGGAGAAGTTTTGTTTCGGGATGGACGCGGTACTGCTTTCCGGATTTACCCGGGTAAAGGCCGGGGAACGGGCGTTGGACCTGGGAACAGGTACGGGGATCATTCCTATTTTGCTGGAGGCAAAGACGGAAGGGTCTCAGTTTACCGGACTTGAGATACAGCCGGAGAGCGTGGATATGGCGAGCCGGAGCGTACGGATCAATGGTCTGGAGGACAAGGTACGTATCGTAGAAGGAGATATCAAAGAGGCATCAGAGTTATTTGGTGCCTCATCTTTTGATGTGGTAACCAGCAATCCGCCTTATATGACGGCGCAGCATGGTCTGACTAATACTGCCGAGGCGAAAAAAATTGCCAGACACGAAGTGCTGTGTACATTGGAGGATGTGATTCGGGAAAGTGCCAGGCTGCTCAGACCGGGCGGCAGATTGTATCTGGTACATCGGCCATTTCGGTTGGCGGAGATCATGGCTCTGATGGTTCGGTATCGGGTGGAACCCAAGCGGATGCGTCTGGTATATCCCTTTGTGGATAAGGAGCCGAACATGGTATTGATCGAAGGTCTTCGGGGCGGCAGGTCCCGGATGACAGTGGAAAAACCGCTGATCGTTTATCAGGAACCGGGAAAATATACGGATGAAATATATGATATTTACGGTTATTAGGATGTGATATGATGTCTTGGCGATTAGAACAGCTTTTGTTGTGGGGCTGAGACAATTTATGTAAGAGGGACGGGTTATGCAGGGAAAATTATATTTGTGTGCCACACCGATAGGAAATCTGGAAGATATTACACTGCGGGTATTGCGGACATTGAAGGAAGTGGATTTAATCGCGGCAGAGGATACACGCAATTCGATTCATTTATTGAACCATTTTGATATAAAGACACCACTGACCAGTTATCATGAATACAATAAAGTGGATAAAGCATACCAACTTGTAGAAAAGATGCGCCGTGGTACAAATATAGCGTTGATCACGGATGCCGGTACACCGGGGATTTCCGATCCCGGGGAGGAGCTGGTAAAAATATGCTACGAGCAGGGAATCGAGGTTACCTCGCTGCCGGGAGCAGCGGCCTGCATTACTGCATTGACCCTTTCCGGCTTATCCACCAGAAGATTTGCTTTTGAGGCATTTTTGCCGAAGGATAAAAAAGAGAGATCCTCTATATTGAAGGAGTTAGAGACTGAGACACGGACGATGATCCTGTACGAGGCGCCGCATCATCTGGTGCAGACATTAAAGGAACTTTATGGAGCTGTAGGCGAACGCCGGATCACTGTCTGCCGGGAATTAACGAAACGTTTTGAGACGGCATATCGTACGACATTTTCAGAAGCCATTGCCTACTATGAAGCAGAGGGTGTCCGGGGCGAATGTGTGATCGTCATTGAGGGCAAGAACCCCAGGGAGCTTTTACAGGAGCAGCAAAAGTCCTGGGAATCTATGCCGGTCAATGAGCATATGGAGCACTATCTTGCCCAGGGTATGGACAAAAAGGCTGCTATGAAGGCTGTGGCAAGGGACAGAGGCGTAGGCAAGCGGGAGATTTATCAGATGCTCTTAGAGGAAGATGCATAAATCTGTCCGTGCCCTTAAAAGCGTTTGCCAGGGTCAGTTTGTCTGTGCCGGAGCAGGCAGCTTCATAATAGTCCGAAAAGTATTTTTCTAAAATTGAAAACGGTGCGGGCCCCATAGTGAGCAGGGCCTGATGGAATGCGGCGATATCGAAGGAATCGCCGTATTTTTGTATGGCTGCAGTTTTCAGTTCCTCTATTTCCAGATATCCTCCATAATATTTTAAATAATTTGCAGGAGTTTCCACAATATATTCGTAGACCTCCTGAATCACATCCGTATTATCGATACCATAGTCAGAAAAAAATTCTTTTGTTTTCTCAAGATCCCAGCCTTCATAATGGATACCGATATCTGCGGAGCAGTAAAGACTGAGAATGACAGATTTTTCCAGCTGCAGAAAAAGAGCAAGATTCGTGTCCAGTCCGGCATACTGAAGGGACAGGATCTCCGCATAGGTAGCCCATCCCTCCACATAGCCGGGATAAGACAGAAGATGACGCATCATGCAGGTCTGATGCCTGTTAAAGTATACGGTTTGCAGCAGATGGCCGGGATAGCCCTCATGAGCAAGGGTGGTAAACAGGGTAAGGTAATCCTGCTCGGCATCGTCATTCAGATAGATGACGTTGTCTGTGTCGGCATCAATCGGTACAGTCAGGTAAAAAGCGGGAGACAGGAAGCTTCTGAGTGAGGGCTCCACTTCCTTTACGGTAATCCGTATGTCATTGGAAAGGGACGGAAACTCCGGCTGAATCTTTTCCTGTAATTGATCCAATATGGATGCTGCCAGTTCTGAGCTGTCCTGTGATACGGACTTATTTTCAGCTGCAGACAGATTCAGTGTTGCTATAAGAGTATCCTCTGCTGCGGCTGCCTGTTCCGGCAGGTTGGGATTGTCCGCCAGAAGAACGCTGGCGTCGGTCAGATCCTGCAAGCGCCTTGTTTCGATGGCCTGTGCTAACTGCGGCACGGTTTTGGCGGAGCCGGTGGACTGATAAACCAGGTATTCATAATAGGATTTGCCCAGCGGGAGATGGCAGAGCCCATCATTATTTTTTTCGCTTCCCTGCAGCTCCAGCAATGCGCCGGCAAGTTGGGTAAAAGCGGGGAGTATTTTCTGCTCTATTAATTCTTTATTTTTTTCGCGATAGGTTTCCTGCTGTTCTTCGGATAGCGCCAGATTTCCCAATCGGGAGTTAAAAGTCTGTATTAAAAAGTGAGACTCTGCACCGGTTGTCATGGCCTGACACTGGGCAATGACTGTTTCTGACGCAAAGTTTGGCATGAAAAGTCCGGCCTGGGACTTGGCTGCTTCATATTGTGCTGCCTGAGCCAGACAGTCGGGAAGTTTGGCCAGAAGAGTCAGATAATCCCGTACATCCTGTTCGTCATAAAAGGTATATTCTGCCAGTAATATGGGGATTTCCGTCTGCAGCCCGCCCACAGGGGATAAGGGCTCGTCGTAAAGCGGATATTGCTGGTATTGATTTTGGGTATTCAGTGTATCGATTAGAATTTCTTTACTTAAACGCCGGGACGTAGAGAGCTCCTGATCGGGAAAGGAGTCCAGCACATGGAGAATGCTTTCGTTGGCAGCGGCTGTGGAGGTATCATCCGGCATGGAAAGATCGCCCAATGTAATCGGGTAGTCAGTGATATTCCGTTCATTTGGATGGGCCAGCGTGTAGTGAAGCGTCAGAGTGTTTCCTGTTACCGTTTTGCAAAACAGACTTTCTGTGTAATGGTCGAACTGTTGATCCGCACTTTGATTATCAGAGGGTTCCTTAGCCGGTTCACATGCGGATAGAAATATACCCAGAGCCAAAATAAGGGGGAATGTATGTAACGCGGACTTTGAGAGAGGTATGTGTTTGAAATTCAGAAATTTGCGCATAAAAATCCTGTATCCGTTTCATAAGAGGGAATGATGAAATCGCTGATGTCTCATAAAAAATTATGAAGCAATGCAGGTTCATAAAACATGATTATGAAACTTTTTGTGTTTCATAATATATATGATTCAGATACAGGGAAAATACAAACTATTAA
>CAZLZX010000108.1:0-8842 GCA_964564095.1 uncultured Eubacterium sp.
AATTTTTATAAAATACAGTATACGGATTTTCATAAAAATGCAGCATATGAATTTTCATAAAATACAGTATACGGATCTTTATAAAAATACAAGATACGGATCTTTGTAGAGAGCGAGGATACAGATGAATGAAACGTTGAATCCTTTTCGATTGCGAAAAGAGGAAAAGGATGTATATATGACAAGGGAGCTTTGCCTTCTTACGGATTATCATCGGAGACACTGCAAAAATTACAGGGCGATGCTGGATGCACTTGGCTATGGGGCAGGGCAGATAACTCATTATCGGGATCTGCCTTTTTTGCCTGTCACATTGTTTAAGAAGCTGACGCTCAGCAGCTTGTACGAGGGGCAGGAGGACTTTAAAATTGTGACTTCTTCCGGCACCGGAGGACAGGAAAAGTCGCAGATCATTCTGGATGCGGACACCAGGACAGCCCAGCAAAAAGCGCTGGCAGTGATCGGTGGAAATTTTCTCGGAACAAAGCGAATGCCTATGCTTGTGATTGATTGTCCGGCCGCGGTTAGACAGAGAGCGCATTTTTCGGCAAGAACCTCCGGGATACAGGGATTTTCCCTGTTTGCCACAAAGAGAATATTTGCGCTGCGGGATGATATGACGTTGGATCAGGAAGCGGTAGCAGAATTTTTGCAGGCATATGGAAAGGAACCGTTTCTGATCTTTGGATTTACATTTATGGTATGGCAGCATTTTTGTATGGAAATAGAACGGCAAAGCCTGCAGTTTGATTGTTCCAAGGGAATACTGGTTCATGGGGGAGGCTGGAAACGTCTGATTCAGGAGGCAGTCTCGAAACAGGAGTTTAAGGACAAATTGCGGGAAGTGTGCGGGATCGGCCGTGTCATTGATTACTATGGAATGGCGGAGCAGACGGGCAGCATTTTTATGGAATGCGAGTGCGGTCATTTGCACTGTTCTGATTATTCTGCTATATTATTTCGGAGACCAGAAGATTTTTCTGTCTGTGATACAGGGGAAAAAGGTTTGATACAGGTTATGTCTCTGCTTCCGAAGAGCTATCCGGGACATAATCTTTTAACAGAGGATGAGGGACGCCTGCTGGGAGTGGATGATTGTCCCTGCGGCAGAGCAGGGGCATATTTCGAGGTTCTTGGCAGAGTCCGGAATGCGGAACTTCGGGGGTGCAGCGATACATATGCGGCGGGAAATTGAAGCGACAGATTTTTTGGAAAATACAGGAAAAATTACTTATATACTTGGAAATAAGAAAAGTTTCGTTCAGATGAAAGAAGAGAAGCCTTACGTTCCGTTTTCTGATGCTGCAATGCAGTTTCTTGGAGCATTGTCGGACCGGCTTCTGAATCATAAAGAGATTCGTGTTTTTCCGGAGGCGGCGGCCTTTGCATTCTGGTGTCGTACGGCACATTTAAAACAGATGAAGGCAGAATATGTATTTCCGGAGGTAAGAAGGCTCGGCAGAGGAGTGAGCCTTCATTTTGCGCCGTCTAATATGCCGGTACTGTTTGCCTTTTCTCTGACAGCAGGTCTGTTGGCGGGAAATAGTGTGATACTTCGTCTGTCCCGGAAGGAAACCAGGCAGGAGCAGATCATTGTTCATGAGATAGAAGCATTGCAGGAAGAGCAGTTTATTATGTTTAAAAACAGGATCATTTTGTGCAGATATGAGCACGACAGAGAGATTACGGACGCTCTGTCTGCTCTTTGTGATGTGCGGATCCTGTGGGGCTCGGATCGGTCAGTGGCTGAGCTTCGTAAATCCCCATTGCCATTCAGAGCGGTAGATCTGCCTTTTGCGTCAAGAGGTTCCCTGGCAATTCTATCTGCGGAAGAGGTACTTTTGACGAAGGAGATGGATCTGTTAGCCCGGCGGTTTTATAATGATACATATTTGAATGACCAGAATGCATGCTCATCTCCTCGCATGATTTACTGGATAGGGGAGAAGGAAGCTGTGAAGGCGGCGAAGGAGCGGTTTTGGAATGCGGTCTGTTCCTTGTTGGATGCGAAGCGGTATCAGGTGCCGGCAGTCATTGCTGTCCAAAAGCTGGATCATGCGTTGACCATGGCGGCGATATTTGAAAATACTGAAATTTGCAGAGAAAACAATCAGCTTGTGCGGGTGCAGGTAACAGGATTTCAAAGGGAAATGTGGAATCATATGGCGCCGGGGGGCTTCTTTGTGGAATGTGAAGGGGAAACGCTGGATGGCGTGGAGGCAGCTCTGACGTCATATTGTCAGACGATATGTACCTATGGCGTGGATCATAAGGAGTTGGCCGATGAACTGATCCGGCGCCGGGTATCAGGCGCAGACCGCATCGTTTCGGTGGGACAGGCATTGGATTTTTCTCTTACATGGGATGGATTTGATCTGATCGAGGCGATGTCGCGGCGGATTCACAGAGGTTGTGAATAAAGGTAGGAAAGTTTATGGAATTTGTAGTGGAAAACAGCGGCTGCAGACTGCATGCGGCAAGACAGGGCAGAGGTCCGGTACTTTTATTGATACATGGAGTGGCATGCGACAGCAATTATTTTAAGGAAGCTGCCGGATATCTGGCGGAACAGTACACGGTGGTAACGTATGACCGCCGGGGATACTCTAAAAGTGAGGCGGCAGAAGGCGCAGAATATGGCGTGATACAGCAAGCGGAGGATGCCCGGGCGATTCTGGATGCGATAGGCTGTGAACGGGCTATCATAGCCGGGTGCAGTGCGGGAGGTATTATTGCACTGGAACTGGCGCAGCGTTATCCTGATCGGGTGGAAAAGCTGTTTTTGCATGAGCCGGCTGTTGGCGTGGAGACATCTGTGCAGCAGGAGATCGATCAATGGCGGACGGATTTGCGGCAGGCGGCTGAGGCCGGGAAAATGATGCGGGCGCTTCTCATTCTTATGCAGGCAATGGGAGGTATGGATGGAAATGCGCCGGGAAAATCTATGGAACAGCAGAGGTTGGATCTGGAGAACCTGAAGATTTTTCTGGAAAAAGAAATGAAGGATTTTTTATGCTATGGGAAGCAAAAAACGGAGGGGATTTCTTTGCGGATGCCCTGTGTTCTGGCGATAGGGGAGGACGATCGTGAAGGATTGTTTTCCCGGTCGGGAGTATCTGTAGCGAAGTATCTGGATTGCCCGTTATTACAGGTGCCGGGATATCACAATTTGGCTTCAGATCGTCCATATGATTTTGCTGAGATTCTGCATAATGCCATACAAAGCATGAAATAAAAAGTTTCTATTTTCCCAGTGTCAGCATAGTATCCAGACATTTGCGGGCTTTGGTTAATACGTCATCTGCAAGTATGATCTCTTCCCCGGCAGTTCCGTTCACACAGTGATATACGTCTGCCAGTGTGGTCAGTTTCATATTGTGACAGACACAGTCTTTTGACAGAGGGTAAAATTTCTTATCGGGACACATGAACTGCAGGTGCTGTATGATGCTGTTTTCCGTACCGATAATAAATTCTTTGTGCTCACTCTGCTTTGCAAAGTCCATGATTCCGGTAGTGCTTCCTACATAGTCGGCTTCCCGGGAAACCTGCGGCTGGCATTCGGGATGTACCAAAAGCAGGGCATCCGGATGCAGCTTTTTTGCTTTTTTTACGTCTTTCGCAGAAATGAGAACATGGGTAGGGCATCCGCCCTGAAACAGCTTTATGTTTTTATCAGAGACCTGTTCGGCTACCCAGGCGCCAAGCTGCGGATCCGGTATAAAAATGATATTTTGGCTATCCAGATTTTTGATAACCTTTACCGCGGAAGAAGAGGTAACACAGACATCGCAGACCGTTTTCAGTTCGGCAGTGGTGTTTATGTATGCGGCAACGGTGTATCCCGGGTTTTGCTGCTTTAATGCTTTGACCAGCTCCGCATCCATCTGTGCGGCCATGGGACATCCTGCCTGGGGATGGGATAAAAGTACCCTTTTTTCGGGGGAAAGTATCTTTACGGTTTCCGCCATGAAGCGGACGCCGCACATCAGTACGGTATCGGCATCAGATTTTGCGGCTTCCACGCTTAATCCATAGGAATCGCTTACATAATCGGCGATTTCCCAAATATCCTGACTCTGATAAGCGTGAGCCAGAATGCAGATATTCTTTTCTTTTTTTAATTGCAGGATCTTATCCTGTAAATCTCTTGTTGTATACATTTTGATTCTCCAAATGATTTCTTAATAAAATACATGCTGAATGGGACTTTTGTCTGTGATCAGCAGTTGATCCATGTCCGGTCAGCGGACTTGCGGTCTGTCATATTATACAGGAATGGCCATGAGGTGTCAAGTTATGTGTAAATATAGGTGTCTTGTCAGCCAAAGCGGGTTGTGTTATAATTCATGTTAGTTGGGGCATTTTCCGGTAAAGAAGGAGGATTCCCCGGGATATCAAGCAAGCAGAGGGCAGTAAGCCTCGGGAAAGACAGGTATAATATGAAGACAGATATATTGATTATTGGCAGCGGATGTGCAGGTTTGTACTGTGCGCTTCAACTGGACAGTGAAAAAAGAGTTACGGTAATTACCAAATCTGATCTGGAAAGTAATGATTCTTTTTTGGCACAGGGCGGAATGTGCATGCTGAAGGATGATTCCGACTATGACAGCTATTTTGAAGATACGATGAAGGCAGGACATTATGAAAATGACAGGGCATCTGTGGATATTATGATCCATTCGTCTAAGGATGTGGTGGCAGATCTTTTAACTTACGGCGTGGATTTCCAGAGACAGGCTGATGGGGCTCTGGCATTTACGAGAGAGGGAGCCCATTCCGACAAGCGAATCCTTTTTCACGAGGATACTACGGGAAAGGAGATTACAGGCAAGCTGTTGATTCAGGCGAAACAGAAGGAAAATATTACCTTGTTAGAGCACACTGCCATGCTGGATCTGATCTGTAAAAATAATAGGTGTTATGGAGCGGTAATTCGAGCGGCGGATGGTACGGTAGATGTGATAGATGCCCAGTATACAGTGCTGGCATGCGGCGGCATCGGCGGGCTTTACTGTCATTCTACAAATTACTGTCATTTAACCGGAGACGGGATCGCAGTTGCCATAAAGCATGGAATCAAATTAAAGGATATGAATTATATTCAGATCCATCCAACTACCTTGTATACGAAAGATGATCAGGAGCGAAGCTTTCTTATATCGGAATCAGTCCGCGGAGAGGGAGCAAAGCTTTATGGAAAGGATATGAAGCGATTTGTGAATGAACTGCTGCCGAGAGATCAGCTGACAGAAGAAATACACAGACAGATGGAAAAGGACGGTACGGAATTTGTCTGGGAGGATCTGCGGACGATTCCAAAAGAAGAATTGGAAATACATTTTCCGAATATTGTTGAGCATTGCCGGCAGATGGGGTATGATGTTACAAGAGAATGTATCCCTGTGGTACCGGCACAGCACTATTTTATGGGCGGAATAAAAGTGGATCATGAGAGTAAAACTTCTATGGACAGACTTTATGCGGTAGGGGAGACAGCCTGCAACGGCGTCCACGGTAAAAACCGCCTTGCCAGCAATTCGCTTTTGGAAAGTCTGGTGTTTGCAAAACGGGCTGCCAAGGATATTACCGTAGGATATCGCGCTCTGGCATGGAATGAATTTTGTGAAAAGCCGGATACGGAGCCGTATCAGGATGCAGAGCGGTTGTCTATGGAATATAAAAGGCTTGTGCTGGAAGAGATTGAAAAGGCAAAAGAGATTTGTACGAATATGATAGAAAGTCAGAGGGATGTAGTAAATGTTTGATCCGATTACAATGAAATTAAATGTAGAGCCATTGATCATGAGCGCTTTGAGAGAGGATATTACCAATGAGGATGTTTCGACCAACAGTGTGATGCCCTATGAGCAGACAGGAGAGGCTGATCTGATCTGCAAACAGGAGGGCGTGGTCTGCGGGCTTCAGATCTTTGCCAGGGTATTTACATTGCTGGATGAGAATACGGAAGTGGAACTGTTTGTTTCCGACGGAGACCAGGTAGAGGTCGGGCAGTTTTTGGGAAAAGTACGAGGGGATATCCGGGTAATTTTGTCCGGCGAGCGGACTGCGCTTAATTATTTACAGCGAATGAGCGGTATCGCTACCTATACAAGAGAGGCGGCATCTTTTCTGCAAGGAACAAAGACAAAGCTTTTGGATACGAGAAAGACAACACCGAATAACCGGATATTTGAGAAGTATGCAGTTCGCATCGGAGGCGGGAATAATCATCGTTTAAATCTGTCTGACGGTGTGATGTTAAAGGATAACCATATCGGCGCCGCCGGCGGCGTAGAGCAGGCGATCAAAATGGCAAAGGAGTATGCGCCCTTTGTGAGAAAAATCGAAGTGGAAACAGAGTCTTTGGAAATGGTAAAGGAAGCAGTAAAAGCAGGCGCAGATATTATTATGCTGGATAATATGGACTATGAACAGATGAAGGATGCGGTAAATTATATAGCCGGACGGGCGGAGATCGAAGTGTCCGGAAATGTTACGAGAGAAAGCATACGTACACTTACGGATCTGGGAGTTGACTATATTTCAAGCGGGGCATTGACTCACTCGGCGCCGATTCTTGATGTTTCCCTGAAAAACCTTCATGTGGTACAATAAGTACAAGTGAGAAAACAGGTATGATTGGCGATCAGTAACCGGAATCGTGATAAAATTGCAATATTAGATAGAAGGAGTATGATGTGAATATGAGTGGTAATGACAGAAGAGAACAGATTCTTCGGATATTGTCGGAGGGAAAATCCGCAGTATCGGGCAAGGAGCTTGCCGGCCGTCTGAATGTGAGCCGTCAGGTCATCGTGCAGGATATCGCTTTGCTGCGTGCCAACGGAGAGGATATCGTATCTACGAATCTTGGTTATATGATTCCAGGTACCAGATATGTCAGCAGAGTTTTCAAAGTGCAGCATACGGATGAAGAGGTAGAAAAGGAACTGGCTTTGATCGTGGATCACGGCGGTATTGTGCAGGACGTTTTTGTATATCATAAGGTTTACGGCATTCTGCGGGCGGAAATGAATATCTATTCCAGATTGGATATCAGGAATTTTATCGAGGAGCTTACGTCAGGGAAGTCCAGTTTGTTGAAAAATATTACTTCGGATTACCATTATCATACTGTTATGGCAAAAAATGAGCGGACCCTGGATCTTATACAGGAAAGCTTACAGGAACAGGGATTTCTTGCAAAGCTGCGTGATTATGAGCCAATTGATTTTTAGAGATGTTATAAGTCTATAAATAAAAAATTGCAAGAGGGTCTGTTTATATTATATTTATGAGTAAGATAAGTTATTTTTCAAAAGTTGAAATTGCATTATGGAGTTGTTCAGTTGCTATGATCGTTCTTTCCTTCTGTATTTTTGACAGGGGGAGTTATTTGACACTTGTTGCTTCGGTGGTTGGGGTTACGGCGCTGATCTTTAATGCAAAGGGTAATCCCTTTGGTCAGGGTTTAATGGTTGTATTCAGCTTGCTTTATGGAGCGATATCTTTTTCGTTTGCTTATTATGGGGAGATGATTACTTATCTTGGAATGACAATGCCGATGGCGATCGTTGCATTGGTTTCCTGGCTGAAAAATCCGTATAATGAAAACAAGGCGGAAGTGAAAGTAAACCATATTAGTAAAAAAGAAACTATTTGGATGTGGGTATTAACAATTATTGTGACGATCTTGTTCTATTTTATATTGGATGTCTGGGGTACTGCGAATCTTATTCCGAGTACAATATCGGTGCTGACAAGCTTTGTTGCAGCTTACCTTACATTTCGAAGAAGTCCATATTATGCTGTGGCCTATGGGATGAATGATCTGGTTCTTATTGTATTGTGGATTTTAGCAAGTATGGAGGATATCCGTTATGTGTCCGTAGTTGTTTGTGTTATTGCCTTTTTTGCAAATGATATCTATGGATTTGTAAGCTGGAGAGCAATGGAAAAGAGACAATCCTTTTCAAAGGTGTAAAAGGATTAGCTTTTGAAACTTGGCAGTATTCTTTTAGAAGAAAATTGAGAATTAAAAACTGGCGTATGATCAAGGGGCTGCGCAGCCATCTGTTTTGATGACTGGCAGCCCCTTTGTTGAACGTTAAGGCAGATCTGCTCATTCTATATTAGTATTCGATATTGGAAGAGTTGAGATAGCTTTCCTGCTCTGCCGTCAGCGTATCGATTTCTTTTCCGAGGAAGCGAAGCTTTCTTTTTGCCACTTCCATATCCACTTCTTTTGGCACGCTGATCAATTTATCTTTCAGATTTTTTGCATGTTCCACCAGATATTTTGCACTTAAAGCCTGGATGGCGAAGCTCATATCCATGATCTCAGCGGGATGACCGTCTCCGGCAGCCAGATTGACCAGACGGCCTTCTGCCAATACATAGATCCAGGTGTCCTCTGAAATCTGATATCCGATGATATTTTTTCTCTGATCGATCGTGTCAAGTGCGATCTCACGCAGACGTTTCATGTCGATCTCCACATCGAAGTGTCCTGCATTGCAGAGAATAGCGCCGTTTTTCATGACTTTGAAATCCTCTTCATCAATGACGCCGGCGCAGCCGGTAACCGTAATGAAGAAGTCGCCGATTTTTGCCGCCTCGTTCATTGGCATAACGTCGAATCCATCCATGACAGCTTCGATGGCTTTGATGGGGTCGATCTCGGTAACAATAACCCTGGCGCCCAGACCTTTTGCGCGCATGGCTACTCCTTTGCCGCACCATCCATATCCGGCTACAACCACATATTTTCCGGCTACGATCAGGTTTGTAGTGCGGTTAATACCGTCGAATACAGACTGACCGGTACCGTAACGGT
>CAZLZX010000109.1:0-8679 GCA_964564095.1 uncultured Eubacterium sp.
TCCTCCTACCATACATACCAACGTAGGCCAAGGGCCCAGACTTGCCAGCGTATACTGGGCAAGTCCTCCGGTAATATTGGGCATTAAAGCATTCAGTTCCGACATAGACGCCATACTTATCATATTGAACACACATGCAATGATCATGGCAATAATAAAGGTAATACCTATTGTACCGGCTCCTTCGCCCAAAGAAACCAAACAACTGGTAGCTATGACCAGACCAACCGAAGTAGATACCACACTCCGCAGTCCCAGTTTCTTCTCTTCCATATCCTGGTCCTCCTACAACGCTGCCACTCCTTCATCTCCGGTACGTACGCGAATCACATTGTCTATGGAATAGACAAAGATTTTTCCGTCGCCAATATGCCCCGTATACAATTCCTTTTTTATAACATCAAGGATACCGGGAACTTTTTCCGTCTCTACAACAATATTGATTTGCTGTTTCGGCAAAAGCTCCATCTCAAACCCCTCATCTACTTCGTACTCTCTCGTTCCTTTTTCCACGCCGCATCCAAGCACCTGCATCACTGTCATTCCGCCGACACCTGCTTTGCTGAGCGCTGCTTTTAATGTGGAAAATTTTGTCATTCCAGTTATAACTTCAATTTTTGATAAGCTCATATCATGCCTCCTGTGTTTTTAAATAAATATTATTTATCAAATCCTCTCTGAAACGCCGTTATGCGGCGACTTCAATCCTAAATCTCTAATGCTCATACCATCCTACGATCCCCGGATTCAGATTAATGTTGATCTGCTTGATTTCCTGATACTCCTCCAGGCCATGGATACCAAGCTCTCTGCCAATACCGGACATCTTATATCCGCCCCACGGAGCCTCATTGAAGCATGGATTGTAGCAGTTGATCCATGTGATTCCGGCTCTGATCTCCTTAATAACTCTCAATGCTCTGGAACCGTCTGCTGTAAAGACCGCACCAGCCAATCCATAAGGCGTATTATTCGCCATGGCCACCGCTTCTTCTTCTGTCTTGAATGTCTGAACAGTGACAACAGGCCCGAAGATCTCTTCTTTTACAATTGTCATATCATCGGTACAGTCATCGAAAACCGTGGGACGTACAAAATATCCCTTTGCACATTCGCCCTCTGTATAACGCTCTCCTCCGCATACTAAGACAGCTCCCTCCGCTTTTCCTTTTTCAATGTACTCTAATACTTTATTCATATGGCTTTCTGAAACCAGCGGTCCCATATCCGGATTTTCCAGCGGATTGCCGATCGTCATAGCATTTGCTTTTTTTACCAGACGTTTTACAAATTCATCTTTTATAGATTCTTCGATAATGATGCGGGAGCCGGCAGAGCAGATTTCACCCTGATTTAAGAAAATCCCGATCATCGCCCATTCTACTGCTCCATCCAGATCTGCATCAGCAAAAATAACATTCGGAGATTTGCCTCCCAGCTCCAGACCGATCTTCTTCACGTTGGATGCGGCCTGACGCATAATACTCTGCCCTACTTCAGTACTTCCGGTAAAAGTAATCATATCCACATCCATGTTGGATGCCAATTCATCTCCAATGGTTCCGCCCGGTCCCAGAATCAAGTTTACACTACCTTTTGGAAGTCCTACTTTTTCAAATATTTCAAACAGTTTAACACAGGAAAGCACACAGTTTGAGCTCGGCTTAAATACAATACTGTTTCCCGCTGCTAAAGCCGGCGCCAATTTCCACACGCCCATTAAAAGCGGGTAATTCCACGGCGTGATCTGTGCGCACACCCCCACCGGTTCATGCACCGTATAGGAATGCATCTTTCCAAAACCTTCATTTACTTCATATACACCGCCATGCGGAGCTTTGATCAGGCTGGCATAATAGCGGAAACAATGGATCGCATCATCCACATCACACTCAGCCTCTCTGAAAGGCTTACCATGGTCTATTGTATCCAGTCTGGCAAACTCTTCCTTTTCCGCCTCAATAGCATCTGCGATCTTTAATATGTAATCCCCTCTTGTCTGAGCATCCATATCTCTCCATTCACGGGTCACATAAAAAGATTCCTTTGCCGCTGCCACAGCAGCTCTGGCATCTTCAACCGAGGCCTTGGATACCTTTGCCAGAACGCTTCCGTCTGTAGGATTGATACTGTCAAAGGTTTCCCCTGTACTTGCACATTTCCATTCACCGTTAATATATAATCTTTGTAATTCCATTGGCGCCCCTCCAATCTTTTACCAATCAGATCTACAGTTTAAATGTTTTCTTTGTATCTGCCAAAGCTTCATCCATTCTGGAGATAACATCCTTCATATCCTGCTCAGATATAACTGCAGTCGGCTCAAAACGAATTGTTTTAGCATTTACTAAAGTTCCGGCTGTCATAACGCCTCTTGCGAACAATCCCTTGGATACCTCGTATCCAAGATCGCAGGTATGGAACTCAACAGCCAGCATCAAACCTGTACCTCGTACTTCCTGAATGATCTGAGGATATTTCTCAGCCAGTGACTGAAGGCCTGCTTTTAATACCTCTCCTTTTTCCTTGCAGACACCCGGAATATCATGCTCAAGCATATATTTAATGGTTGCGATAGCTGCCGCGCAGCAAAGAGGATTTCCGCCAAAAGTCGGGGAACCAAGCAGCCATGGATTATCGATCAGATCTTGTGTCCACATCCTTGGAGAACAAATGATACCTGTGATCGGTAAGATACCGCCTCCGAACGCTTTACCAAATGTCATGATATCAGGAGTAACTCCCTCCGCCTCACATCTCCACATAGTACCGGTACGCCCCATACCAGTCTGAATCTCATCAAAGATTAAAGCCACACCGTACTCATCACAGATTTCTCTAACCTCCTGTAAGTAACCGGCCGGAGGAATGATAACACCGGCTTCGCCCTGAATCGGCTCAAGGATGACGGCGGCTACCTTCTCGCCTACCGTATGTAAATTTCGAATCGCTTTGCGGACATCATCTGCATTACCGTATTCTACATGCTGCACCTGCTGAACCATCGGCGTGTAAGGTACACGGTATGCGCCTTTGCCGCCCATAGAGATCGCACCCATTGATTTTCCATGGAATGCTCCCACTGTAGAAATGTACCAGCGTCCACCGGTGGCAATACGCGCCAGTTTTAATGCCATCTCAACTGCCTCTGCGCCGCCATTTGTAAAGAAACACTGCTGAAGGTCTCCCGGCGTGATATCTGCAACAGCCTTTGCCAGATATCCGCGAAGGGGATCAAGAAGCTCCTGAGAATGCAATGCCTGATGATCCAACTGTGCCTTTACCACATCCATGATCTCTTCATTTCTATGACCGCACGTATAAATTCCGAATCCGCCTAAGCAGTCGATAAATTTCTCCCCATTTAATCCATAGCAGTATGCGCCCTCATCCTGCCACTCTAAAACCGCACCGCCTTCAGAATCGGAAGAAACTGATTTACGGTATTTTAACCATCCCGGACTTACATAGTTATCAAAATAATCCAGAGTATCTTCCACCATTTGCTTTTTCTCTTCTGCCGTAATATCCTTGGTATCTGTCTTGATCAACTTAATAACTCTGTCCAAATCCTGAATTACCTGTTTCTTATCTGCCATTTTCCCTGCCCTCTTTCCGAAAAAATAAAGGCGCATTGACATTCGTCAATACGCCTTCGTATTTTTCTGTTCTTATTATTTTGATATTTATATTATATACAACGAAGAAACATTTGAAAATTACTTATTCGGATAATTTTTTTACTCCATTTGAGTAATTTTTATCCTCAAAAAGTACTTTAGTTACTACTAGGTAAGTTGAAAGTATATACAGCCCTATACGTTCCCAATCAATGAATTATGGTTTATACTTTATTAATTCCCATCTTGCTGAAATATGAAGCTTATGGTAAATATTCTGTACATGTTTTTTTAACGTATGCGGACTGATATGGATCTGTTTTGCTATCTCATCATCCGTAATATTATCAAATATCATTGACAGAATCTCAAATTCCCTTTTTGTAAGAAGGTATTTCTCCTGCAGTCTTTTCATGGATTCCGCCTTATTTTTTCTCTCCTGACCGGAAAAACTGCCCTGATAAAACATCTTGCTCAGATGGGGACTGAGCATTTGCAGACAAAATGCATCTTCCTCTGAAAAAATCCCTTCGCCTGTCGTACGATACAGCGTCAGCACTCCCATAAATATTTTGTCGTGAACAATACTTAACTGCAACGTATCAAATATATCATATTCACTATAACACTGCTGGTATATTGGAGACTCTAATCTCTTTTCATTGCTCATGATCTGACTTTCGCGAATCACAATCGGCTGATCAGAATGAATCGTCCACAAAAGATGATCAATATCCTCCAATTCAATATATCTTTCCTCTGCCTTACAAAAATTCTCCGGAACACAACAGGGTTCTATCAGCATGGGCCATGTCTGTTTCGGATTCGACACCAGAATACTTGCATAGGAGCAGGGAATCAGCATACGGATATCATGCAAAATATTCGTCTTTAACGCTGTCATATCCTCCGTATCATAAATCCGGTATATGATGTTATTTAAATTCATAATTGCATTTGTTTCCATAGAACACCTCCGGTATTTTCTTATTATACGAGGGAATTTTTTTTCCGTCAAATAGTCTATTTTACCAACCATATCATTGGAAAATCTATTTCATTTCAGAAAGGCATTCTTCCAGAGACTCTTTCATAATAGCAAGCCCCGCATCCAGCTGTTCATCTGTTACAACCAATGGACACAGGAAACGAATAACATTCCCATAAGTACCGGCTCCTTCTATGATCAGCCCCTTTGATGCAGTTTTCTGAACCATAGCAGCTACCAGTTCCGGATATGGCTCCTTTGTCTCTGTATCTTTTACAAGTTCCAGACCGACAAATGCACCGATGCCTCTCACATCTCCTACCACACCGGTTTTTGCAAGCTCCATGCTGTAATATTCTTTTACTTTATCTCCAATCTCCAGAGCCCTTTCGCAAAGATGATTCTTCTCGATAAATTTGATAACTTCCAGGGCCGAAGCACAGGACATAGCATTTCCGCAATATGTACCTCCGATAGTTCCTGCCGGGCAGGCGTCCATGATTTCAGCGGATGTAGTTACAGCAGAAAGCGGCATACCGCCGGCGATAGATTTGGCAGAAGTCATAATATCCGGCGCGCAGCCTGCATCTTTCCAATACTGGGAAACGAACATTTTTCCGGAACGGGCAAAACCTGTCTGCACTTCATCTGCTACCAGAAGGATTCCATGCTTATCACAAATCTGACGAACTGCCTTTACCCATTCAATAGGAGCCGGAACAAATCCGCCCTCTCCTTGAATCGGCTCAACTACGATAGCAGCTACATAATCCGGAGCACTGCACTCCTCAAATACGTCATTCAGCCTCTTTACATAGTAAGCAATGGCTTCTTCCTCTGTAAAACCTTTCGGCGCTCTATACAGATTCGGGAATTCCGCACGATATACACCATCCGGGAAAGGTCCCATGCCGTAAGCGTAAGCTTTCTTTGATGTCATAGCCATGGTCATCTGCGTTCTTCCGTGAAATGCCCCGGAAAATACAATAATATTCGGTCTCCTGGTATATCCCTTTGCGATCTTTACTGCATTCTCATCAGCCTCAGCGCCGGAATTTACAAACATGGTCTTTTTTACATCGCCCTTTACAGGTACGATTCTGTTCATTTCTTCTGCTAATCTAATATATCCCTCATGTGTTCCGATATTCATCATCACATGAAAATATTTATCTGCCTGTGCTTTTACGGCATCGATCATTTCCTGCTGGCAATAACCTACATTCAATACACCTACGCCTCCGACCCAGTCAAGGAAGAGGTTTCCATCCACATCTTCTACCATAGCGCCCTCGCCGCGCTCCACAACCAACGGATATCCGCATCTGATCGCATTTGGGATCGCCTTCGCACGTCTGTCTATGATCGCCTGAGCCTTTGGACCAGGTAATACTGCTGTCTTGATCTCAGGCAATGCCATTCTTAAATCTGCCATTTCTATAATCTCCTTTTTCTACTTAAAATAATTTAGCATAAATATCTATAAGGGCATCTCTGTCAAGAAATACATAATTATTCCCTAACAGTCTCTGCTGATTTGCAATTACGGAATCCGTAAACTCTTCAATCATAGCCTCCGTCATACCATACTCATGCAATGCTCTTTTCTGCAAAATACAGCCGTTTAACAGTTTTTCAATCTCTTCATAAACCGAAACAACATCACAGCCGATAATATCTGCCATGATCTTATTCAGATCGCAGATCGCTCCATCGGGATCGATCTCCATATACTTTTTAAATACGCCGGTAAACATGGCATAATTTGACTCTCCATGAGGCACATGGAACTGGGCTCCTAACGGATAACTCATCGCATGAACCGCCGCACATCCGGCATTGCCGAAAGCAATCCCTGCCAGTGTGGATGCCAGACAGAAATCCGGGAGCAATGATATCAGTATTCCCTGTCCCTCAGCCTGTATTTTTCTATATCCGGTTAAAATCATCTGCATTGCCTTAACCGAAAACATCTGTGATATAGGCGTTGCCTTTGGGGAAAGATAACTTTCCACAGAATGGATCAGCGCATCAATAGAACTTGCCGCAAAAACTTTAAACGGAAGTTTATGCAATAATTCCGGAATCACAATTGCCTGATCAGCATACAGTTCATCTACCGCAAGACCAAACTTTGTATGTCTCTGCTTAAACTCCAAAATAGAGATATTGGTAACCTCAGAACCGGTTCCGCAAGTTGTCGGAATCAACAGCAGCGGTTTGTCCTTGACGGCCGGAATCTTTTTATCAAACAGAACCGTAACCGGAGATACCTGTTTTAATGCAAACAGTTTCGCACAATCAAGTACCGTACCTCCCCCGATGGCAACTACTCGTTTGTATGGCTTTTTAATATCCTTTACGATTGCCTCGATCATTTCATCCGTAGGCTCTCCAAGGCCGTAATTCTCAATATAAATAACGGTTCCCGCCTGAACATCTTTAAAATATGTGACCCATGTGATCTCAATGGTAATGACCAGGTCATCTGCACCGATTTCAAATTCCTTTAGAAATTCATCACAGGTGTTCAGTAACGTGATTTTAGGCGTAACGCTAAATTGTTTCATATACAAAAACCTCCTTTGGTCATTTATAACTAATTTTTTTAAAGCTCATACGAATTCTATTTGTAGTATACTATGAGTTATTTTATAAATAAAATAGATATTTTAGTTGTTTAGTATCTGTTTTTTCGATATAATAAATACAAGCGAAATAAGCATATTGACCTGTTTACCCAATAAAAAATTTGTAACATAGATGATCAAACGAAAGGAAACTTTATATGAATAGCTATGATGTTTTTTTAAAAATAGTAAATACCGGAAGCATCAGCAAAACCGCCGACAAACTGGGCTATTCCCAGTCAAGTGTCAGTCATATGCTGATGGTTCTGGAAAATGAATTAGGATGCACGCTTCTGACCAGAGACCGAAACGGTGTACGCCTGACTGTCGAAGGAGAACAGCTTCTCCCTTATTTTAATGATATATGCAATGCTCAGGATCGATTAACAGAAAAAGTGCATCAGATGAGAGGTCTGCAAACAGGAAAGATCCGGATCGGCACTTTTGCCAGTACCTCCACTCAATGGCTTCCTCATATGATCCACAGCTTTCATCAAAAATATCCCAATATTGAATTTGAGCTGATGCACGGTACCTACAATGATATCGAAACATGGCTGCGCAACGGCAGCGCAGACTGCGGATTTGTGCGGATTCCCACCACCATGCCGCTGAAATCTTATTTTTTGAAAGAAGATCCTTTCTATGCCATTCTTCCGATTGGACATCCTTTTTCCAAACTGCATCATGTTACACTGCAGATGCTTACGGAAGAACCTTTTATCTTTCTTGATGATAAAGATGATCATGACATCGACCCTTTTTTCAAGAGCATCGGACAGATGCCAAATATTCGTTATTCCGCTCATGATATCTATACTGTCATGTCCATGGTCAAAGTCGGTCTGGGGATTTCTATGTTAAACGGTCTCTCCACAGAGAGTTTTCATGAAATAGAAAGAGTACCTTTCGACATAAAAGCTGTGAGAAAGCTTGGGATTGCGATCCGGGATAAATCTTCCGCAGCTGCCCGGGTGTTCGTACAGCATGCAAGGGAATGGGTCGCACAGAAATACGAAACGCCATGCCCATAAACAGCAAAAAGGAGTTCAAAGCCACGCCGGATAGAAATCATGGATCTATCATCGTGTACTATGAACTCCTTTGTTTCATACTGTACGGTTTTATTTATACATTAATCTCTGCTTTGACCCCAAGCAGATCTCTATTTGCTTCCAAAACAGGATTTACAAAATTTTTCAGATAATTGTTTACCTGCACCTCGGAACGTCCGGTATATTTTGCCGGGTCCATGGTACTCTGCAGCTCATCCAGAGTAAGGCCAAAACTGTCATCCGCCGCGATCAGCTCTAACAGGTTATTGTCAAGACCTTTCTGCTTCACATTCGCACCTGCTTCCATGGAGAGCTGACGGATCTTCTCATGCAGCTCCTGACGGTCCCCGCCCTTCTTTACAGCATCCATCATAATATTTTCGGTT
>CAZLZX010000110.1:0-8670 GCA_964564095.1 uncultured Eubacterium sp.
TTTACATTAGAACGTCCGCTTTAATGAAACACGATTTTTAATAGGATTTACCCTCTATAAATCCTATCATTCAGATATTTCCAAGTATGGGAGGTGTACGACATTGGCTAACATTAAATCAGCAAAGAAAAGAATTTTAGTTACAACCACAAAGACAGAGAGAAATAAATCTATCCGTTCTAAGGTTAAAACAGCTATCAAAAAAGTTGAAGCAGCAGTTGCAGCAGGCAACAAAGAAGCAGCTCAGGCAGCTTTAGCAGCAGCTACATCTGAGATCAGCAAAGCTGAGACAAAAGGTGTTTATCATAAAAACAATGCTTCCAGAAAAGTAGCTCGTTTAGCTAAATTAGTAAATACAATGGCTTAATTTAAAGCAATATTATATACAATAGATTGGATATTCCTCTATTGTCACAAAAAGAAGAGCAGATATTTGATCCCGTCAGTCAAATACCTGCTCTTCTTTTTTAATTGCAAACTATAATTACGATCTATTACAGCTATTATTGCTACTGTTACAGTTATTATTGCTTCTACCGCATTTATATTTCAGTTACTATTGCTGCTGCTGCGCCTCTGCATGTTTCTTCTTCTGTACATCTGCCCAGATCGCATACTCCGCTGTCTCATTGGTACGTATCTTCGTGGCAGTGCGGATCTCATAACTGAATATCTTTCCATCTCCCACATTTCCGGTATAGGCGGCCTCCCGAATCGTCTGGATAACTTTCTGCTCCCATTTTTCTGAGGATACTACGATCTCCAGTTTAATCTTAGGCAGCAATGTGATCTCCACCTCCGAACCCCGCACAAATCTTTTAAAACCATGCTGTGTGCCGCAGCCCATGACCTGGGACACGGTAATACCATTTACATGAATCTCATTGAGGGCATCTTTTACTTCCTCAAATTTTTCCTCATTAATAATTGCTTCTATCTTAATTAACATACGATCCTCCTTTGGTTGTCCTTAATCCCATCCGTTAAATGCAGGGTACGCTTTTTCTCCGTGCTCTGACAGATCCAGACCTACCTGCTCTGCTTTCTCGTCTACACGGAGCTTCGTAAACAGACGCACCAGTCCGGCACAAACCAAGGTTCCCCCTACGGCGATCACGATGGTCACACCTATTCCGATCAGCTGGGCAGTAAACAGTTTGGTATCTCCAAAAAACAGACCATCCCATCTCGCCACACTATTAATAGATGATTTCCCAAACAATCCTGTGGCGATGCCGCCCCAGATACCGCCGATACCATGGCAGCCAAACGCATCCAGCGCATCATCAATTTTCAACTTCTGTTTGATCAGTTTTACACCGAAATAACAGATCGGGCTAACCAGCGCTCCAATGATAAAAGCCGACCAGATCGGTACAAATCCCGCCCCCGGTGTGATGGCCACCAGTCCTACCACCAGACCGGTAGATGCCCCTACCAAAGTAGGCTTTTTCTCTTTGATCACATCGATCAGCATCCAGCTTAACATTGCCGCCGCTGCTGAAACCGCACTTGTCATAAACGCATGGGCTGCCAGCCCATCTGCTTTTAATGCGCTTCCCGCATTAAATCCAAACCAGCCGAACCAGAGCATCGCAGCTCCAAGCACTACAAACGGAATATTATGTACACGATACACTACATTATTATACCCTTTTCTCCGCCCAATGAGAATAGCCAGTGTCAGGGCTGTAATACCCGAGCTGATATGTACTACATCGCCGCCGGCAAAATCGACGGAACCAAGTTCTGCCAAAAATCCGCCCTCTCCCCATACCATATGGGCCAACGGATAATATACGATCACTGACCAGAATGCGATAAACAAAAACAATGCTTTAAACTTCATACGGCCAACCAGGGAACCCGTGATCAGCGCCGGTGTGATGATTGCAAACATCATCTGAAAAGCAATGTATACCAGATGCGGAATCGTGTCGGCATAAGGTCCTGTCTCCATGACGATTCCATTTAAAAACACCCACCTGAAATCTCCAATAATACCTCCATGGTTTCCGCCGAAAGCCAAAGAATAGCCAAAAGCGATCCACATAACGATAGCTAGGCCCATAATTGCCACACAGCACATCATAGTGTTTACTACATTTTTTCTTCTTACCAGTCCTCCATAAAAGAACGCAAGCCCCGGTGTCATAAACATTACCAATGCCGCACAAATGATCATGAATGCCGTATCTCCCGTATTCATTTTCGTATCCTCCTTCATTATAACTCATCTCTTTATGCCCCTATGCAAAATTTGTATTTTGCATCTGCAGGACGCAAAAAAGACGCCGGGATATTATATCCTGACGTCTTTGTCGTAAAGCATTCTAACATACAATTTATCAATATGCAATACCTGTTTTGTTCTTGTTTTTGTTTTTTCCGTATTTTGGACCTCAGCATTTTATGCAGGAGATGATCAGCAGCTCCACAGCCATCTGATCATTCATCCGACCCGTTTTTACATCCTCCTCCGCTTTTACCCCGAGCTTGACCGCATCTATGATCTGCTTCATGGTAAAGCTTCTTGCCTGTGCCAGATTTTTTCTCACGGCAAACTCAGGAACTCCCGCTTTCTTTGCAATCGTCTTATGATCATATCCCTTCTTTGCCAGATCCTTTACCTGCATCAAGATTTGAAACTGCCGCACGATCAGAAACAGAATACGCATAGGCGGCTCTTTCAATGCTACCAGATCATAATAAAGATCCAGCGCCAATTTTTGTTCCTTTCTGGCTATAGCATCCACCATTTGAAAAATCTGGTTGGTTGTCTGTCCGCAGCACACCGCCTCTATATCTTCTGCTTCCACCACTTCTTTTCCGTAGGTATAGCAGATAACCTTTTCCAGCTCTTTTTCAATATTTTCCATGGAAGTGCCGCACCTTGACATAAAAAGCTGCAATACATTTCCGGTAATTTTCCGATTCTCCCGTCGAAGATTCTGAACAATCCATTTTGCCAGCACCTCATCCGTCTGTGTGCGAAACTCTGCAGTTCCGCCCAATGCTTTCACTGCCTTGAACATTTTTCCTCTCTTGTCCACTTCCTCTTCCGCAAAGATCAGAATCGTTGTTTCCGGCAGTTCCGGAATATAAGAGGCCAGCTCCTCACAGGCCGTTTTAAAAAATCCGCTGTTCTCTATGAGCACAACTCTGCGCTCCGCAAAAAAAGGAAGGGTTTCCGCCAGGTCGATGATCTCCCTTGGGTTGATCCCCTTTCCTTCAAATCGGGAAACATTCATCGTATCCTCCGGGTCAGCCACAGCTTTTAACAAGCGATCCTTATACATCTTTTGCAGATAGGTCTCGTCTCCGTATAGTAAATATGCCTTTCTATAAACTCCATTCTTGATATCTTCTTTTAATTTCAGCATGTCCGATTCCTCATTCTGTATATTCCTCTATGCCTATTTTCCCATTTCTTACATTTACTGTCAACTGACCAGATTCCATTGTCTGCAATATTTTTGTATGTACGGCCTGCATCCGCTGCAAAGCTTCCTCATGGGGATGTCCATACCTGTTTCCTTTTCCGCAGGATATGATCGTAGCTTTCGGCTGTATATATGATAAGAACTGCTGGCTGTTGGAATATTTCGATCCATGATGAGCCGCCTTTAATACGTCAATTTCCTGTATTTCCGGCTGTCTTATCAACCAGGCCTCCTGCTCTGCTCCAATATCTCCGGTCAGAAGTATTTTATGAGCATCATACTCCAACAACTGTATCAAAGAACGCTCATTTCGATCCCCGGAAACACCGGATATTTGCTGCCCCTCCCCTGATATGCAGGCAGACGAATCACTTCCGGCTTCCAGCAGCGTAATCTTTAAATCCCCCATTTTCAGACAATCATGACTGCCAATCTCCAGTATTTTTGTACCATACTCCTTTGCACAGGACGTAAGCTCCTGCCATGCATCATCCCTCGGCATATGCTCCGCCAGGACTAACTGCCGAACCGGGTATCCGGATTCCAAAACCTCCAGAAAACCATTGATATGATCCTCATCCCCATGGGATACAAACCACAGGTCAATACTACGGACCCGATGATATTTCAGAAACGGAAGGATCTGATAAGTTCCCACCTCCGTCTCACTGGTGCTGCCCCCATCCACAAAACAATTGACGCCGCTGCCGCTGTTTATGTATATGCCATCCCCCTGTCCCACATCCAAAAATGTGACCTCAAACTGCCGGGGCGCAGGCAGAAGAAATATGATTACAAGGAAACTTACCGATGGAAGAAACAGATACCAGCCGCCCATCAGCGGCTTTTGTCCTGCCGCATGCTGCATATAGCGCCGAGCCTTCCCGGTCTGAGAGCTATGCAGCCTTCCATGAACGATATATGCGGCCGCAATCAGGATCAGATAGTATCCCCAGATCCAAACAGGCTTTGGGCATCCGGTAATCCATGTACCTGTCAGATTGTCTCCGAATCCTCTGCAGACCAGTTCAAAAAACCGAAGGATTCCATGACACGGCACGCATAAGATCCATGCAAAAGGAAGCTGTACTACGCCTGCTGCCCCCGCAAAAATCCCCAGCATCAGCAATATGCCGGTAAAGGGCAGCACCAAAAGATTTGCCGGGACGCTGAACAGAGGAATCTCATAATAAAAATATGCTGTCAAAGGTAATGTGACAAGCAAAATAGCCGTGCTGACCCAGACGCGCTGTTTTATCCTCCATAAAATTCCGGCTATACGGCTCCTGGTTTCCTCAGACTTCTTATTGCAATATAGATTTCCCAATCCCGCAGCCCCCATGACGGCTCCATAGGAAAATAAAAATCCCGCATTCCATAAGAGAAATGGATTACAGCACAAACTGATTATCGCCGCTGCCGCCAAGGCGCAAAAGGAATCATATTTTCTTCCCCATACATTCGCTCCAAGAAAAATTCCAAACATGATACCTGCCCTGACAGCAGATACGGACATTCCACTCAAAATGCAAAACAATAAAACGCCGGTTCCCGATGTTGCAGAACTCAGAAGATATCCCATCCTTCGCTTTCTCAAAAAACGAAAGATTCCCATGCCGATCACAGAAATATGCAGGCCGGACACTGCCAGAATGTGAGAAATCCCGGCATCTGTGTACAGTTCCTTTACTTCCTGCTCCATCAGCGACTTATCTCCCAATACCATAGCTGCCATGATTCCCGCATCTTTTTCATTTAATGTCTGCTCATACACCGCTCTCATACGGTTCCGAAACTGATAGATGCTTTCCGGCAGCACATATTTACTGTCTTCTATGACACTCATTCCATCCGCATACAGCACAGTGGAAATCCCCAGGCTGTGATAATAATTTTGTTCCTGAAAAGCCCCTTCGTTGGACGCCTGGTTCATCCAGCGAAAGACGGCTTTTGCCTCTACCCTGCTGCCGATCGGGTACTCACTTCCCGAAATTCTGTTTATCATAGACTCATCCTTTGATTCTTTCGTACCACCTGTCCGCACAATCATATGTCCCGGATACAGACAGTATCTCTTTTCCCCATTCTGACCATAAACTTCCGTATTCTTTAAATAAAAAACTTCTCCATCCCCTTTTATCTCCTTTTTGTAAATCCGACCGGCAATCACTACTGCCTCCCCTTCCGGAATCTCCTTTATCACAGAAAATCGCGCATCCATTTCTCCGAATCGTATTATTCCAAGGCAAAAGAAAGCCAGAAGCAATACGCTCCTGACTATCATTTGTATACGTGACTTTCTGTAATTGTAAATTGCCGCCGGAAGCAGAATGACACCCGTCAGTATCATCCATACCGGAAGCTTTGCTGCTGCCGCAATTCCAAGAAGCAGGGATACTAAAAGGCTTAAAATAAACCGTTTATTCATCCTTGTTATTGATCGCTCCTCCTTTTAGCGCTTCTTCGTCTACAATCTCCACTTTTTCATTTTCTTCTGTCACTAAATCCAGATTTCTCTCGTACCGGTCTGACAGAGAGAATTCCTCCCTGTAGATCTGACTGGTATCGCCGTTTACGGAAATCTGAACCGTATTGACAGTAGGAAGCTCCGTCAATGAATCTACGATGGAATAAATGACTACATCCTCTGCAATATCAAAATTGTAATTTAAAAATCCATTATCAAAATTGACCAGGCAGATTCCATCCATAACCGATACATTGATAAGCTGCGTGCCCTCCGGAATCGTACGCTGGGCATTCTCAGATTTCGGCGCTTTTAAAAGTCGTTCCAACACCAGCTTTTCCACAGACATATTACTGCTGTAATATACTTTCTGAACTTCCTTTACCAGACCCTTTCCATCAGAAGAAGCAAAATAAAGCGTAATCTCTGTCTCCTGAATATTTTGAATCTCCTCTCCCGGATTGTCGATAAAGCTGTCTCTTCCCATGATGCCTATCATCTGCCCATCAGCATCCGTCAACGCAATATCATCCACAAAAAAGACGATTCCATCTATTCCCTCTAACTGGAGAAAGGTCTTTGCCACAGCCCCTCTGCAGAGAACCTCCTGCACATTACTCATATCCGAATATTCTTTGCTGAAAGAAAGCTGCAGAATACCATTTTTCACTTCATAATTCTCAATACTTACTTCTGCCGGAACCGGCTGTATGTATTCCACGCTGCCTGTATCCGCAGATAGCATCTGAATCAACTCCTGTATCTGTTCATCCTGATTGCTTCCCTCCAGCTCATACTTTCGGGCAGTGAGTCCATTTCCCTCTTCGTTTAAATAAAACATCTGAAAAGCATTGGGATCTTCCCGCTTCTGGCAGCCCGCCAAAAGAACTGCTCCCGCCAAAAGCATGAACATCAACAGTGTTATTATAAATAATCGATGTTTCAACATAAGCCCTCTAACTTTCAATAAATTTCTGAGGAATACGCACAATAAAGGTCGTACCCTCTCCCTCTACACTGTGAACTTTGATTGCTCCGCGATGCATGATAACAGCATTTCTCGTAATCGCCAGTCCGAGACCCGTACCGCCGATTTCTCTGGAATGCGACTTGTCCACACGATAAAAACGCTCAAAAATATGTGCCTGCGCCTCCTCCGGAATACCAATGCCTGAATCCTCCACCTTTACATAAAAATGCTGATGATCTGCGTTCAAAGACACATGCACCCAGCCTTCCGGCCGGTTATATTTAATCGCATTTTCAATCAGGTTGGAAAGCGCAAGGGTAAGCTTCACTTCATCTACCTCTGCCGTCACGGGACGAAAGCTCTCAAGCACCAGCTCCACATTTGCCTTTTTCGCAATCGGACGCAAACGTTTCATGATCAGCTCTAACAGATCATTGATATTCATGGACTCAATGTTCATCTCTGATGCCGACTTATCCATTTTTACCAGAGAAAGCAGATCATTGATGATTTTATTTTCTCTGTCGATCTCTGCTCCGATATCCTGCATAAATTCACGATAAAATTCTACCGGAACATCCTCCTGTCCGGTTAAGGAATCCGCCAGGACTTTCATGGAAGTCAACGGCGTCTTTAACTCATGGGACACATTGGAAACAAACTCCTGCCGGGAATTATCCAACAACTGCATGTGCTCCAGCATCTGTCTGCAGGCCTTTGATATCTTTGCAGTCTCCGTATAAGAGCTGACCGGATGAAACTCATCCACATAGCCTGACTGCACATCGCTGATAGACCTGGTCAGCTTCTGCAGCGGCTTGACCAGCTTACCTGACACTGCAAACCCGATAATAAATACGAGAACTCCTGCGATAATCTGCATGATCAGAAAGCTTGTCTTTAAATACTCCAGATTTTTGCTGATGCTGTCCGTAGATACACTGACCAGCATCACGCCCACCGCATTGCCGCCATCACTCTCCGTCAACGGCAGTGTCAATTCAATATAGCAGTAATCATTGTCATATTTTGAAATCGTTTCTCCATTATAGGAACGCACCACTTCTTCCGAAAGAATCGTCTTATTTTCATCCAGACTGTATGTATCTTTCACGATCCGAAAGCCTTCATCAATCAGCATGACCCTTCCATCATACAGGGTAGACAACTGATCCAGCTGCGCTGATACCGATTCCGACGACGTATCCTTCAAATAATTATTTACTGTGATCTGAGCCGCAACCAGCTTCGCCTGGCTGGTAATCTCAGAGGTTCGCAACTCAACCGCCCGTTCTTCATATGCCCCCAGCACTGCCCAGCGAAGTACAAAGCAGGGGATGATTCCAAATATAAACAGAATCACAAAGATCCGGAACCGCAAACTTTTTATAAAATCAAAAAAATACTTAATCATGTACCATTACACCTATTTATCCGAACGATAATAATAGCCTACGCCCCATTTTGTATGCACGTATTTTGGCTCGCTCGGCTTTGCCTCCACTTTTTCACGCAGACGTCTGACATGAACATCCACAGTACGTACGTCGCCGGGATATTCATATCCCCATACTAAATTCAGCAGATTCTCACGGCTGTATACTTTATTCGGATTTTTTACAAGAAGCTCCATCAGATCAAATTCTTTTGCTGTCAGGTTGATCTCTTTACCAAGAATATACAGACGGCGGCTTTCACAATCGATCCGCAGATCTCCATTCTCGATCACATTATCATTCTGCTTCTTAGACTCCGCCTTGGATGTACGCCGTATAATAGCTTTGATCCGG
>CAZLZX010000111.1:0-8582 GCA_964564095.1 uncultured Eubacterium sp.
ACATTGCCGGCTTTCCTGAAAGACGCTACGGACCGTAACAGAACATCACCATTCGCATTTACAGGTAATAAATTTGAGTTCCGTATGGTTGGTTCCCAGGATTCCATCTCATCTCCAAACGTTGTGTTGAATACAATCGTGGCAGAAGCATTTGCAGAGGCATGTGATGAATTGGAAGGCGCTGAGGACCTTAACGCAGCAGTACATGATCTGATCAAGAGATACCTCTCAGAGCATCAGCGCATCATCTTCAACGGAAATGGTTATTCCGATGAATGGGTGGCAGAAGCTGAGAAGAGAGGACTTCCGAATATTAAATCTATGGTAGATGCTATTCCGGCGCTTACCACAGAAAAAGCGATTACATTGTTTGAGAAGTTTGGCGTATTTACAAAGGCTGAATTGGAATCCCGTGCGGAGATCCTTTACGAAACATATGCGAAAGAGATTAATATCGAAGCCCGCACTATGATCGATGTGGCAAGCAAGCAGATCATTCCATCAGTGATCAAATACGTAACCGCTTTGGCAAATTCCATCAATACGGTAAAAGCTGCAGCAGATGTAGACATGAGTTGTCAGATCGAGCTTCTTTCCGAGTGCTCCGCATTGCTGTCCGATTCTAAAGTAGCTCTGGCTAAGTTACAGAGTGCGACAGAGGAAGGCTGCGGTATGGACGAGGGAAAAGCTCAGGCAGAGTTCTTCAGAGATACGGTAAAAGTTGCTATGGAAGAGCTTCGTGCGCCGGTTGATAAGCTGGAAATGCTGGTTGGTAAAGAATACTGGCCAATGCCATCCTACGGCGATCTGATTTTTGAGGTATGACAGTAAGTGAATAGATTCCTTCTATGATAAATGTGTTGAAAAAGGAGCCATGCAAAATCTGCAGGGCTCCTTTGATGCATAAGGATCTAAGAAAAACTTCCATATATAAATAGATTGAAAAACTTTCTGCTGCCATTGAAAAACAGCGGTTATTCTAATTAAAGCCTGCGGATAAAATTTTCTCCGATCATAATTTTGCGTTCTTTGTAGAGCCGTCCGACTGCACGTTTGAAAGCGGCTTTGCTGAGTCCGGTTTCGCGCATGATGATCTCGGGAGATGCCTTGTCGTTGAAGGGCAGTACACCGGCAAATTCATCAATGATGCTAAGAATTCGTTCTGCGTCTTTGTCCATCTGGATATAGGCTTTGTCGCGAAGTGTCAGATCCAGTTTCCCGTCAGGCTTTACGGCGGTTACCTTTGCTTCGATCCACTGTCCGATATGAAGCTTTGAGTGGTCTTCATAGGAAGGAATCAGGGCGGAATAGCAGTCATCCACAGCTACAAATGCTCCGAAATTATCACTGAATTCATAGACACGTCCGTGTACAATGTCATCCTTTTGGTAAGAAGAGTCCTTGCGGAGCAGGTGGTAAATCCCTTTCATAGATGCACACAGGCGATGGCTTTTGTCTATATACAGCGTAACCAATACCTGTTCCCCCTCTTTGACCTTCACAAGCTGTTCTTTATATGGAAGAAACAGGTCTTTTTCCAGCCCCCAATTTAAGAATGCACCGATTTTATTTGTCTGCGAAACAGTCAGCACAGCAAATTCTCCTAAAGTTAAAGCCGGTTCTGTAGTGGTAGCGATCAATCTGTCTTTGGAATCTTTATATAGAAAGACCTCCAGGTGGTCGTGAAGCTTGCAGAATTCCGGCACCTGTTTGCGGGGCAGCAGAACCCGTTCCTGGCTGTCCTGGCTCTCGGCGAGATAAATGCCGAAGTCTACTTGCTTGACAACCAATAAAGTCTGTTTTTCTCCTAATTTAAGCATGGCTTTCTCCTTTTCTCAAGAATTCGATGGTTGCGAAGGCTTTCCGATTTTCATCTCTGAAGGCGACAATAAAGCGGTTCTCCTCTTCTGCAAGACAGGGATACATCGTATCTCCCGATACTGCCGCATTGATATATTCTGCCCGCATTTGCAGGATGTCAAAGCCTTCCGGTAAAAGCTCCTGTGCCAGCTGTACATACATGGCATTGTTCATATGCTGGTATACATCGATTTGCGAGTTAATGACCTTCAGCGGCTCCGAAGCTATCATATCTTTGGGAACAGAAATTTTTCTTGGCGCATTTTCCATCGGATATTGCGGGAAAAATTCATAGGCATTCTGTACCTCCACGGGAATCTTTGCAGGATGCATGGCGTGAAGATCCAGAAAAGTCCAGATCGTATTTGCATAGGCACATATATTTCCTGCTTCGTCCTCCAATGTAAAATTTCGGTATCCGTAAAAGCCCTTAAATCCATATGCCCAGGTGGAGACCTTTATGGTCTCGCCGAGCCGGGGATAGCGATTGATAATAACCTGCCAGGATGCCAGAACCCATGCATAGCCATGTTCCGTCAGTTCATCAATGGTCATATGCGTGTGGGAGGAATGAAAAATGCTGCAGTCCTGAAAATAGTTCAATATAGAATGTAACGTCATCTTCTGTGTACGGTCAGCTTCGCTGAAACGTACACGGCTTGTAAAACTGTACATGGTATAGCCGCCCTTCTTTTGCGATCAAACAGTGTAAAATAAAATCCGAAAGAATCAGAAATATTATTATATAAACAATCTGATAAGTTAAAAAAAAGCACCATTCATCATGGCGCTTTCAAAGCAGGGCTACAAGGATTCGAACCTTGAAATGACGGAGTCAGAGTCCGTTGCCTTACCGTTTGGCGATAGCCCTATGTCTCTCAACGAATGCTATTATACATGAACCAATATGCAAATGCAAGTACTTTTTTCAAAAAGTTCCAAATATTTTTTTGGTAAATGAGACAAGTATATTTATCTAAATTACAGATATGTTTTCATAAAAGCCCAGCTTACGCCAGGCTTTTGATAAATCCTGCTTTTCCCTTTCAAGAGACAGCATGTTCAACAATTCGTTTTCGCATCCTGCAGGATCTTTCTCAAGACAGATTATGACCACAGAAAGCAGGTCATATCAGCTCTACCATACCGTTATGAATCGTATACGATACGATATCATCACAGTCGAAGGATGCAGTACCGTTGGTCGCTTCTGTGATATCTGTCAATAATTGATCCTTTTGTTCCAGGGGAACCATGACATCCAGTTCAACCTTATCGGTGTAGCGGCTATCCATGGTCGCGATCTGATCACGTCCCAGGATATACTGGATCTTGCCGATTCCGTTATAGTCCGTATGGATCGTGATGCGCATTCCCTGTTTCAGCTCGAGGATCAGGCTGGCAGCCAATCCTTCCTGAGTCGCCTTCTGATAAGCGCGTACCAGTCCGCCGAAGTATCGGGTTACGACCACGATGCAGTTGTGTATATCTTCCCGAAGCAGCACATCCAGCATAGGGCGGCCGGCGGTGCCGGCAGGTTCGCCGTCATCACTGCATCTTTGTAATTGATGCCGGTCTCCCAGCACATAGGCAAAGCAGTTGTGCCGGGCATCCCAGTATTGTTTTTTCATTTTTACAAGAAAATCAAGCGCTTCTTCTTCAGACTCTATTTTTTTTACATGAGCGATGAAGCGGGATTTCTTTTCTTCGATTTCCCCTTCGCCGCCTTCGTAGACGAATCGAAATGTATCCATGGCAAACTCCTTGTAGGTCATTATATTTTAGTGTAGCACACAAAAGTGGGGATATGCAAGAGGCGACGGCAATGTCAGAAGGATTACTGGTTAGATATCTATGATAACTAATCTATGGTGCTGTTTATAAAATTTACTATATAGAAAAAGGTTTGGTACAAGCCAAATAATTTTCATGATAATGGTAATTATGATACATAAGAGACTTATTTATAAATATAAGTTTCGTCAAGTCCAGAATGATATTTTTGCTGACAGCAAGAGAGGAGAATGATATGGAACATTATGTAAACAACTATGATGTAGAAAAGTTCAGACAAAAGCTTATTGAAGAGGAAAAATGCAGTGCTACGATTGACAAATATACCAATGACGTGCGTTCCTTTTTGGAAGTGCAGGGCGAAGGAATCGCGATTACCAAGGAGAGGATCATACGATACAAACAAAATCTGATAGCGCAGGGGTATGCTATAGCTACGATCAATGGAGTAATCGCATCTTTAAATAGCTTTTTTAAAAAAATGGGATGGTATGACTGTGTAGTAAAGTCGCTGAAGATGCAGCGGGCGGCCTTCCGGTCGCAGGAGCGGGAATTGAGCAAAAAAGAGTATTATCGTTTGCTGCAGGCTGCAAAACATCAGGGCAATCTAAGGCTTTATTATCTGATGCAAACCATCTGCTCCACTGGAATACGAGTCAGTGAGTTGAGATTTATTACGGTAGAATCGGTCAGCTCCGGACGTGCCGGGGTTTCCTTGAAGGGGAAAAGTCGAATGATCCTTTTACCGGCGGCTTTATGCCAGGAATTGAAGAAATACGTAAAAGAAAGAGGGATAACATCTGGAAGCATTTTTGTTACAAAGAATGGAAGACCTCTGGATCGGAGCAATATATTTAAGGAAATGAAGCAGCTATGCGAGGAAGCAGAAGTGGACCGTCGGAAAGTATTTCCCCATAATCTGAGACATCTGTTTGCCTGCATATATTATAAGGTAGAAAAAGATATCGCACATCTGGCGGATATTCTGGGACATTCCAGTGTGGAGACGACCCGGGTTTATCTAAAAACAAGCAGTGCGGAGCAGGAGAGACAGATAGAACGACTGGGTTTAGTAGTCCGATAATATCGGAATAAAAAAACACAACAAAATATACATTTTGTTGTGAGACTATACTTCCCGAAAGGTGCTTTACATATTAAAACATGTTTATAGTATCACAACTTTTTAGCTAAATCAAGGGCGCTTTCAAATTTTCTTACAGATTGTTTTGGGAAGCTGAAAAAACAGCATTTATAAGGCACGTCAAATAGACCGATTAGGAAATTTATTTATTATCGGTCTGTTTTTGGCGCCGTTTTTTATTGTTTCATTATTATTTGAATTTTCTAAAGGGCGATTATGGAATTTTTATCTGTAAAAGTACAACAAAATGTATATTTTGTTGTGAGATTTCCTGAGAGTGCAGGGAAAATACAAACATATGACAGATTGTTTACTGAGGTGGAGCATGGGAAAACAGCGGGAAAATAATCTGCGTCAGCTTCCTGTTGATGATGAGGATTATGGAGAGATCCGATTGCATCTGGATGAAATGATCGAGAAACGGAATGTTTCTCTGAATCAGTTGTCCTTTCGGGCTGAAATGCAGAGGGCGCAGCTAAGAAAATATCGAAATAATGATCTGAAACGGCTGGATATCGGCATTTTAAAAAAGCTTTGCTATGTCCTGGACTGTGACCTGTCAGATCTGGTGGAATATATTCCGCCGCAGTCCCAGGAACGGTAAGGGGATATCTTGTACAGATCTGCAAATGTATAAGAGGCGTAGGGAAGATATGGAGTATGTTTTCAGAGCATATGGATAAAAGGAGTTTCGTACCATGGACCATGGATACTGGGATATACATAATCATATACTGCCGGGAATCGATGACGGTTCCTGCTGCATGGAGGAAACCTACTCACTGGTGGAACAGGAGTATCGTCAGGGTATCAGAAATCTCATATTTACGCCGCATTATCGTCCGGGAATGTTTGAAATACGGGCTTTGGAAAGGGAAAAAGTATACATAGACGTATGCAGAAAAATGCAAAAGGAATTTCCTGATATGCATTTTTATCTGGGATGCGAATATTTTGCACACAATTATATGATGGCAAATCTCCGGGATGTCCGTTGCCGGATGGCAGGGACCAATGTGATCCTGCAGGAGTTTTCTTCTGTGGGACATTACAGGTATATGGCGGATGTGGTGTCAAGGATCCTGAAACGGGGATACCGTCCCATACTTGCCCATGCAGAACGTTACCAGTGCCTGTACAAAAACGAGGAACGGGTCAGGCTCTTAAAAGAGATGGGGGCGCTGATACAGGTCAATGCAGGGAGCATACTGGGGAAAAGCGGGATATCCAGGAAACGTTTCTGCCATAAATTATTAGATGCGGATATGGTGGATTTTGTGGCCAGCGATGCCCATGATCCGGAACGCCGTCCGGTTTGGATGGAAGCCTGTATGGACAGGGTAGAGAAAAAATACGGGGCAGAAAGCGTGGAGCGGCTGTTTTGGAAAAATCCGCAAAGGATATTTAAGTGCAGATAGAAGATTTTTTAAAACACCGATTCATGATGGTAAATCTGACAGATCACCGTATGAATTCTGTGTTTTTTATATATCACGTACTAAATAATAGGAGAAAACAATGCAAGAGATGATATTAAAGGACGACATGGAAATGTCGCCGATCATGAAGGATGTCTATCGAAGACTTCGCACAAATATAGAATTTACTGGTATTGAAAATAAAGTGGTCTGTGTTACAAGCTGTGTTTCAGATGATGGGAAAAGCAGCATTTCTTACAATCTGGCAAAAGCTTTTGCAGAAAACGATAAAAAAGTGCTGCTGATAGATGCGGATATGAGGAATTCTGTTTTATATAAACGTTTAAATTTTCAACGGGATGTAAATGGGCTGAGCCATTTCTTATCGGGAAAAGAAAAAATGATGGACGTGATGTACAGCACAAATTTTAAAAATTTTTTTGTGCTCCCCACCGGGATGTTCCCGAGGAACCCTACGGAACTGTTGAACAAACCGAGGTTTTCAAACCTTGTGGCAGCATCGAAGAGCGCTTTCGATTACGTGATCATAGATACTCCGCCATTAGGAGCAGTTGTAGATGCGGCAGTTGTGGCAAAAGAATGCGATGGATCCATTCTGGTTATTTCTGCGGATAAAATCAGTCGAAAAGTCGCTAAAAATGTAAAGAGCCAATTATTGCAAGCCAATAGAAATCTATTGGGGGTTGTGTTAAATAAGGTGGATTCCAGAAACCAGATGTATGGAAAGAAATATGGTTACGGATACGGCTATGGCAGTTATGGAGCGGCGAAGAAAGAGAAATAAGGAGACACTATGAGAGAGAAACAAAGCGAAGAGTTGGAAATAGATCTGCTGGAGCTGTTTTTCCTTCTGATAAGAAAATGGAAACTGCTTCTGCTGGGACTTGTGGTCGGCGGTGTACTGGCAGGAGGCGTTACATACTTGAAAACGCCGGAATACAAATCGGAATCCATGCTGTTTATTCTGTCAAAGACGACCAGCATTACATCTGTGGCGGACCTGCAGATCGGTTCAGAATTAAGCTCGGATTTTGTAGTGATTGCAACCAGCAAGCCGGTACTTGATACGGCGATTCAGCAAGTAAAAAAGGAACATGATATCGCCCTTACACGTGAGGAAGTACTGAGCATGATAACGGTTACAAATAAAGAGGACACCCGGGTGCTAGTCATCACGGCTGTCAGCGAGAACCCTGAACTGGCATGCGCTCTGGCAAATGCGGTCACAGAGGCTACCGCATCCCAAATGGCAAGTATTATGAAGTCTGATCCGCCGACGACGGTGGAACGGGCCGAAGTGGCTGAAAAGCCAGTCGATAACGGCCTGACAAAAAATGCGGCTATAGGGGCCATCGTAGGTTTTTTGATCGTGGCAATCCTGTTTATTATTCCGTTTGTTTTGAATGACCGGATCAAAACTGCAGATGATGTGGAGAAATATCTGGAAACCGGTGTATTGGGCGTCATTCCGCTGGATAAAGCGCAGGAATATAAGGATAGGCACAGAAAGAGAAATGGAAAATAAGAAAAAACCGAATGTATTGTTTTGGGTCTGTCTGCTGATTTTGATAGCGGCAGTAGCATTTGGCATAGTTTATCAGGTAAAGCAAAAACAGAGAGAAGCCTCTTACGAAAAAATGACGGAGGAAGCGGCTGCAGATCCTTTACCGGAGCCGGATGACGGCGCCGATCCAAAGCAGCCCGATATTCCCATAGATTTTAAGACGCTTCAGGATCGAAATCCGGATATTTATGCATGGATTCAAATACCCGGGACCCAGGTGGATTATCCCATTGTCCAGAGCCAGGCAGATGACGATTATTATCTGAACCGCACCGTGGAGGGTGAGGAAGGCCTTCCGGGCTCCATATATACCCAGGCCGGTTATAACCATGCGGATATGATGGATCCGGTAACTGTAATATATGGACACAACATGCGTGATGATTCTATGTTCGGCGGTCTGAGCAGTTATCTGGATGAGGAGTTTGCGGACAGCCATTCAGAGATACGGATCTATACGGCGGAACACATATTTACTTATCAAGTCATATGTGCGGTAACTTACGATGACCGTCACATTTTGGAGACGTATGATTGTTCTCTGGACAAGGAATATGAGAGGTTCATAAGCTCCCTGAAAAACGAAAAGCGGATGCCTTCCAGAATAGGGGACGCTTTTGACGTGACCACACAGGACAGAATGATCATCCTGTCCACCTGTAATGGATATGATGCGCAGAGATTTCTCGTAGGAGCAGTGCTGACGGATGAAGAATAGATTGCAGAGGCATGCAAAGGAATGATATCGGCAGAGCCGATGCATGCCTCGCGGCAAGAATGC
>CAZLZX010000112.1:0-8557 GCA_964564095.1 uncultured Eubacterium sp.
TTATATTGGAAACTATGATTATTATCTGGAGAAAAAGGAAGCCCTTGAGGCTGTTTATCTGAAAAAGGAAGAGGCAGCAAAGCAGGCAGAGCTTCAGGAAACGGCGGGAAAACAGGACTGGAGACAGCAGAAAGAAGAGCAGGCACGGCTGCGGAAACGCGAGAATGAGCTGAAGAAAACAGAAAAGCGCATTGAAGAGCTGGAAGAGTCGATAGCTGTTATTGATGAAAAATTTGCTGATCCGGAAATTGCGACAAATTCTGCAAAATTGGGAGAATTGCAAAGAGAAAAAGATCAGATGGAAGAAGAACTGACAATTTTATACGAAAAATGGGAAGAGCTGGCATAAGAATGGAAGGCATACCATGGGAAATTTTTGATATTGCCAAAAACTACTGCATAAAAGGATTGATAAAAAATTGACAAAATTAATTTTTGGGATTATACTGATTAAATAATTATGAGGACGAAGTATAACTTTAGGGAGGAATTAATTTTGCAAAAGGAAATATCGCAGGCAGTGATCCGTAGGATGCCGCGCTATTATCGTTATCTTGGCGAATTGATAGAGGCCGGTGTGGAGCGGATTTCATCGAATGAGTTAAGTGGCAGAATGAAGGTAACGGCATCTCAGATTCGACAGGATCTGAATAATTTCGGCGGTTTTGGACAGCAGGGATATGGTTATAATGTAAAGTATCTCTATGAAGAGATCGGAAAGATCCTTGGACTGGACTGTCAGCACAATATGATTGTGATTGGAGCAGGTAATCTGGGTCAGGCCCTGGCAAATTATGTGAAATTTGAAAAACGCGGTTTTATCATAAAAGCGTTATTTGATGTGAATCCTACACTGGAAGGATTGACGGTCCGTGGTATCGAGATTCATATGATGGATGAGCTGGAAGATTTTATTGCCAATAATAAAGTGGATATAGCGGCTCTTACTATGCCGAAAGAAAAGGCTGAGGCATGTGCAGACAGATTGGTGGAGCTGGGAATCAAAGCTATTTGGAATTTTGCTCATCTGGATCTGGAGCTTCCGCCTGATGTAGTTGTGGAGAATGTACATTTGTCGGACAGTTTAATGCAGCTTTCTTACAATATCGTAAATAGAAGAAGCAAAGAAAAATATGAGAATTAATGATATAAACGCTTTGCCCTGTTGTGGCAGAGCGTTTATTGCTATCAATATTTGAAACTTAAATATAAGTGAAAAGGTAAAATCCCGGATGGAGGTTTCTATGGAATATTTATTAAACGGCAAAGAAATGAAGGCGTGTGATACGGCAACGATTGAATATTTTGGAGTGCCATCGGCTGTATTGATGGAGCGGGCAGCTATGAGTGTGGTAGAAGAGATGACAGCTCATTTTCCCGATGCAAAAACCTTTCTGATCGTGTGTGGAAGTGGAAATAACGGAGGGGATGGTCTGGCGATTGCCCGTCTTTTATTTCTGCAGGGACAGAAAGTACAGATTGCTTTTGTAGGAAATGAAGCCAAAGCCAGCAGGGAAACGGCGCTGCAGCTTTCTATCGTTCGCAAATATGGGGTTTCCATATCGGATGAGATACCGGGAGAGGATTATGATGTCATTGTGGATAGTGTGTTTGGCATTGGCCTTGTCCGCAATATTGAGGGACGCTATTTTGAAATTATCAGTCAGATGAATGAAAAATCCGGAAAAAAGGTAGCTGTGGACATCAGTTCGGGCATCAATGCTGATAATGGTCAGATGATGGGAATCGCCTTCCTTGCGGATCTGACGGTTTCTTTCGGCTTTGCCAAAACCGGTCATATTTTGTATCCGGGAGCGGCATTTACCGGAGAACTGGCGGTAAAGGATATTGGGATCGATTCTTATGGCTTTTTGGGAAAAGAGCCTTCTGTGGCAATGCTGACAAAGCAGGATCTTCATTTGCTGCCGAGGCGGTCTTCTTATTCCAATAAAGGAACTTTCGGAAAGGTGCTTGTGATTGCAGGAAGTGTAAACATAGCAGGTGCGGCATATTTTTCAGCATCTGCGGCATATCATACAGGTGCAGGACTGGTAAGGGTATTGACACCGGAGAAGAACCGGACTATTATTCAGACTGCGCTGCCGGAAGCTGTGCTCAGTACGTATAAACAGGATCATTTTGATAAAGAGCAGCTTTTGGAGTGTATCAAATGGGCAACTGTGGTCGTGGTCGGTCCGGGGCTTGGAACCGGTAAAGTTTCTGCTAAAATTGTGGAAACTGTTTTGAGGGCTGCAGATGTCCCTTGTATTATAGATGCAGATGGGTTAAATTTAATTGCAGAGAATCATCTGGAGTTTTCAGATACAAAAGGTCCGTTGATCATTACTCCGCATCTGGGAGAAATGTCCAGATTGTGCCAGTGCAGTATCTCAAAGCTTCGGAATGCATTGGCAGACAGTGCGGCGCAGTTTGCAAAGGAGCATGGTGTCATTGTAGTGTTAAAGGATGCCAGAACGGTAACGGCGGCGCCGGATGAAAAAACATATATCAACCGGTCCGGAAACAGCGGAATGGCTACCGGCGGTTCCGGGGATGTGCTTACCGGTGTGATTGCCGGTTTGCTGGCGCAGGGATGTGAACCGAAGGTGGCAGCCCCTCTCGGCGTCTATCTGCATGGACTGGCAGGAGATGAGATGGCAAAGCAGGTTGGCAGTTACAGCATGACGGCATCGGATCTTATCAGGGGAATCAGTCCGGTTCTTCTTGCGTATGAACAGGAAAAATAAGTTCGTGATTGAAAACGAAGGTATATTCTTTGATATACGTGTAATGAAAGGTTGGAAAGAAGGAAAACAGTGTGAAACAGTATAAACGTGTTTATGCGGCAATTCATATGGATGCGCTGGAACATAATTTATTAGAAATAAAAAGAGTCATTCATCCGGATACAAAGATCATAGCTGTCATAAAGATGGATGCTTATAGCCATGGAGCTGTGAATTTTGCGGAACTGATGGAACAGATGGATTTCATCTGGGGATATGCGGTGGCGACTGTCGATGAAGCTGTGATATTGCGGAACAACTTTATCAAGAAAAATATTCTTGTTCTGGGTTATACCTTCCCGGAACAATATGAAGATATGATCAATTATCAGGTCAGTCCTACGATATTTTCGCTGGATATGGCAAAGGAATTTTCTGATATGGCCCGGAAGCTTGGCCGCACGGTTCCGGTACATATTAAACTGGATACGGGTATGAGCCGTATCGGTTATCAGATCACGCAGGAGTCAGCGGATGAGATTGCACAGATCGCAAAGATGCCGCATATGATACTGGAAGGAATTTTTACTCATTTTTCCCGTGCAGATGAGAAGGATAAGGAGTTTACGCAAAAACAGCTTCATGCATATCTTCATATGATCGATATGCTGAAGGAGCGTGGGGTGGAGATTCCTCTGCATCATGTGTCCAACAGTGCGGGAATGATTGATCTTCCGGAAGCAAATATGAGTCTGGTCCGGGCAGGCATTATTATTTATGGTTTGTGGCCGTCGGATGAAGTAAAGAAAGCCAATATAGATCTCAAGCCTGTATTGGAGCTAAAAAGCCATGTGGTTCATGTCAAGACACTGGAGCCGGGCAGAGTTATCAGCTATGGAGGAACCTATGAATTAGAGGAAAGCAGGCGGATCGCCACTATCCCGGTGGGATATGGAGATGGTTATGCCCGTTCTCTTTCCAACAAGGGTTATGTATTGATCCATGGTCAGAAGGCTCCGATCCGGGGCAGAGTTTGTATGGACCAGTTTATGGTGGATGTGACGGATATTCCCGATGTAAAAGTGGGGGATCTGGTCACTTTAATAGGACGTGACGGAGCAGAAGAGATCACGATGGAACAGATCGGAGAGCTTTCGGGAAGATTTAATTATGAATTTGTCTGCGACCTTGGAAAGCGAATCCCCAGGGTTTACGATTATAAGGGCAGGATTACAGGCAGAAAAGATTATTTTGAAGAATAAACAGATTCGCTTTGCGGTATACACTCAGGAAAAATGGGAATAATGGAATTAAACATTTTAAATGGAGTGTGTGAATATGTTAATACGCAGAGGAGATGTCTATTATGCAGATCTGCGGCCAGTGGTTGGCTCTGAACAGGGAGGAATCAGGCCGGTTCTGATCATTCAGAATGATGTGGGAAACCGTCACAGTCCCACTGTCATATGTGCAGCTATCACATCGCGGATGAATAAAGCAAAATTGCCTACACACATTGAGCTCAGCGCTGAAAAATATCATATGGTAAAAGATTCTGTTATTTTGCTGGAACAGGTGCGTACCATAGATAAAGTGAGGCTGAAAGACAAAATCTGTCATCTGGATGGAGAGATCATAAAAAAAATAAACAAAGCTCTTTGTATCAGTCTTGATTTGGATACATAACTTGACGAATACAAAGACCAATGATAAAATTTTATAGATTAGGGATTTTATAAAATAAAGGAGTATGATAAGAAATGGATGACGGCGGGAGTCCGCATAATGTAAAAAAAGGATGGAAACGTTTTTTTAAAAAAGCACCGTTTGACAATTCGGATGATGTTACTGAAGAAGGTATCATATCCATGGTTAAGGAAGGACACGAGCAGGGTGTGATCCTGGCCAGTGAGGCACAGATGATTCACAACATCTTTGAGTTCAGTGATAAGGATGCCAAAGATATCATGACTCATCGCAAACATATTGCGGCGCTGGATGGAAGAATGTCATTTCGTGAGATGCTGCAGTTTGTGGAGGATAGTAACTATTCCCGATATCCGGTTTTTATGGACGATATCGATAATATTATAGGAGTAGTACATATAAAGGATATTTTGAATCTTATACTGAAGCAGGAGATTATGGATACGCCGATTCAGGAGCTGGAAGGCCTTTTTCATGATCTGGTATTTATCCCGGAAACGCGAAATATAAACAATCTGTTTAAGGGAATGCAGCAGAGAAAGATGCATATGGCTATTGTGGTGGATGAGTATGGTCAGACTTCCGGATTGGTTACCATGGAAGATATCATAGAAGAGATCATGGGAAACATTCAGGATGAGCATGACGAGGAAGAACCAATCATTACGCGCCAAAGTGACGGAAGCTTTCTGATGGACGGCATGGCGCCTTTCCATGAGGTGTGTGAGCAGCTTGCCATTGCGGATGAAGAGATGGAGGAATATGATACGTTAAATGGTTTTCTGGTTGCTATGATCGACCGGATTCCATCTGATGGAGAAAAGATCCATTTGGAGGCTTACGGATACGGGTTTGATATCATACAGATAGAAAACAGGATTATTAAAACCGTAAAAGCCATAAAAGAAGAAAACATTGTCAATGATGAAGATCAATGATAAAATATAGCATATGAGAAATGCTTTGCATCTTCTTATCATGCTGACTTATGATAAAATTACGAAGTTGAGGGAGAATAGAGAAATGTCAGGACATTCAAAATTTGCAAATATTAAGCATAAGAAAGAGAAAAATGATGCTGCGAAGGGCAAAATTTTCACGATTATCGGTCGTGAGATCGCAGTGGCAGTAAAAGAGGGCGGTCCGGACCCGGCAAACAACAGCAAGCTGCGTGATGTAATTGCAAAGGCAAAAGCCAACAATATGCCGAACGATACGATTGACAGAGGTATCAAAAAGGCTGCCGGAGATGCAAATTCCGTCAATTATGAGTATGTTTCTTATGAAGGCTATGGTCCCAGCGGGACTGCAATTATCGTAGATGCATTAACAGATAATAAAAATCGTACGGCGGCAAATGTGAGAAATGCATTTACAAAGGGAAAAGGAAATGTAGGTACACCGGGCTGTGTATCTTATATGTTTGATAAAAAAGGTCAGATCATTATCGACCGCGAGGAATGTGAGCTGGATGCAGATGATCTGATGATGATGGCTCTGGATGCCGGAGCAGAAGATTTTTCAGAGGAAGAGGACAGCTTCGAGATCATTACGGACCCGGACAGCTTCAGTGAGGTAAGACAGGCACTGGAAGACGAGGGGATCGTTATGGCGAATGCAGAAGTGACCATGATTCCGCAGACCTATGTACAGCTTACGGATGAGCAGGATCTGTATAATATTAACAAGATTCTGGATCTTCTGGATGATGATGACGACGTTCAGCAGGTTTATCACAACTGGGATGAGTAGGTAAGGCTTTATAATTAAGATCACAGCTATTTGGAATCGCATGATTGCTGATATTGCCAAATAGTAATGAAATAATGGGGGAAATCAACATGAAAAAAGTTCTTTTTGCCGCATCTGAATGCGTACCTTTTATCAAAACCGGAGGGTTGGCAGATGTTTGCGGGGCGCTGCCGAAATGGTTTGATAAGGAGTATTGGGACGTAAGAGTCGTAATCCCAAACTATTCCTGTATTCCGGAATCCTTCCGGAATCAGTTTCAGTATGTGACACATTTTTATATGGGTACTGGTCCATATATTCCGGAGAAGTATGTGGGCGTATTGTCCTGTGAAATGGATGGAATTACGTACTATTTTATTGATAATCAGGAGTATTTCAACTGTTTTACTCCGTATGGAGATATCAGATATGATATAGAAAAGTTCTGCTTCTTTGATAAGGCAGTTCTGTCTATGCTTCCGGTTATCGGCTTCCAGCCTGATCTGATCCATTGTCATGACTGGGAGACCGGTCTGATCCCGGTATATTTGAAAAATGAATTTCAGGGAGATATGTTCTACTGGGGCATGAAATCTATGATGACCATTCACAATCTGAAGTTTCAGGGTGTGTGGGATATGAAAACATTGAAGGGCTTAAGCGGTCTTACGGATGATCTGTTTACGGCAGATAAGCTGGAGTTTCAGAAAGATGCCAATATGTTAAAGGGCGGTCTTGTATATGCGGATTACATTACGACGGTAAGTGATACATACGCCAATGAGATTCAGACACCTTATTACGGAGAGGGACTGGCTGGGCTTTTGGCAGCGCGCCACTATGACATGCAGGGTATCGTAAATGGTATTGATTATGATATCTATGATCCGGCGACGGATTCAAAGCTTTTTGTAAACTATGACGCTTCTGATTTCAGAAAGAAAAAAGTTCAGAATAAGGTAAAATTGCAGGAAATGCTGGGGCTGACCGTAGACAAGAAGAAATATATGATCGGTCTGATCTCAAGACTGACGGATCAGAAAGGTCTGGATCTGATCAATTTTGTAATTGACAGGATCGTGGATGATCATACACAGTTTGTTGTTATCGGAACCGGCGAAGGTCGTTATGAAGATATGTTCCGTCATTATGCATGGAAATATGGAGATAAGATTTCCGCAAATATCTGCTATAATGATGATCTGGCACACAAGCTTTATGCGGCAGCGGATGCCTTCCTGATGCCTTCGGCCTTTGAACCATGTGGTCTGACACAGCTTATTTCTTTCCGTTATGGTACTGTGCCGATCGTGCGTGAGACAGGTGGATTGAAGGATACTGTCATACCGTATAACGAATTTGAAAATACCGGAGACGGATTCTCATTTGCCAATTATAACGGCGAAGAAATGCTGAATGTCATCAATTATTCCAAGAAAATCTATTTTGAAAATAAACGGAATTGGAATAAGATCATTGACAGAGGAATGGCAAAGGATTTCTCATGGAAGGAATCTGCAAAGCGGTATGAAGATGTCTACAATTTCCTGATCGGAGATAAGTAATGAATTGATTTAAAGTCATGACCGGTTTCTGCCAAATGAGCAGAAGCCGGTTTTTGCTCTGTTTCGTATAAAATAAAAGAAAAGAACACATACTGATTCAATCCATAAGCAACGATTTTAAGAGAAACAGCAGGAGGAGAATCAGGATGGACGAAAAACAGCAAAAAAATCAGGAACAGTTTCAGGAAAATATTTCACAATGCGGCGAGGCGCAGATGGAAGAAAATCCGCAGCACCATAATATACATTTACTGTCTATCATAGGAGAAGTAGAGGGACATGAATGTCTTTCTTCCAATGCAAAGACAACGAAATATGAACATGTGCTGCCTCAGCTTGCACAGATTGAGGATTCCGGTAAGGTAGATGGACTGCTTGTACTGCTTAATACGGTGGGCGGCGATGTGGAATCGGGACTTGCCATTGCGGAAATGATTGCTTCTTTGAGTAAACCGGTGGTGTCATTGGTACTGGGAGGAAGTCATTCCATTGGTGTGCCTTTGGCAGTGGCGGCAGATTATTCTTTTATCGTGCCCACCGGAACGATGGTTATTCATCCGGTACGTATGAGCGGAACGGTTATAGGTGCACCCCAGACCTATGACTATTTTAAGCAAATGCAGAACCGGATCGCAGGATTTATTTCCGACCACTGTCAGGCAAAGGGAAGCCGTATAGAGGAAATGATGATGAATACCAGTATGCTGACGAAGGATCTCGGTACAATTCTTGTGGGGTTTGAAGCAGTACAGGAAGGGATCATCAATGAAGTGGGGGGAATTTCTCAGGCAATCCGCAAATTACATCAGATGATTTATGAAGAGACAG
>CAZLZX010000113.1:0-8541 GCA_964564095.1 uncultured Eubacterium sp.
GAGGTGTGGTATGTCAACATTTCATTTAAAAATCATTGCTTATGACAAGATATTTTATGATGGGGAGGCACAGTCCCTGACTCTTCCCGCCATTGACGGAGATTTACAGATTTTAGCTTATCATGAGGAATATGTGGTAGCGATCAAAGAGGGCGAGGTCCGGGTAATCACTGACAGCGGAGATATGATTCCGGCTGTCTGCGGCAGGGGATTTGCAGAGATCAACTCGGATAATCAGGTAGAGGTTCTGGTAGATACGATAGAAAAACCGGAGGAGATCGATGTGCGCCGTGCCCGTGAGGCGAAGGAACGGGCAGAAGAGAGACTGCGTCAGCGCCAGAGTAAGATGGAATATCATCGTTCCGCAGCATCATTGGCGAGAGCGATGGCGCGATTGAAGGAAGCAAATAAATACAGTCATTAAAAGTGGCTCAATGAGCCACTTTTTTTCGCCCTCTTGGCGCTGAAAAATAGGGGCACTGAATGATGGAACAGCGAAAGCTCTGTTTGCAGCTTTTTGTACATTCCATGCAGACCTCATTGTATTCAATCTGCTGCTCTTTGTTCATCAGAAAATCGATGTCATTCATACTGACACCATATAAATATTGGGCCAAATCCAATTGTTCGTACATGAATACCAATCCTTTTGTAATATGTTTGAAATTGTTGTATACTTATGTGGTATGAAAGAAAATGATTCCTATATTTTGTGTTTTTTATCTTTCGATAAGTTATCATAGCACAAAATATTGACCTTGAAAATACTGAAAATAGAAAAACATGTCAGATAGAATGCAAAAGATTCGATAAATGGAATCACTATGTAAAAATCAGACATATGGTATTTTTTTATATTGTAATTTTTGCACCTGGAGGGTATGGACTATGCAGTTTAAAAATTTAAAAAAAGTACATGAAGGAAAGTATATCGCCCGTTATGATGTGACCTACGAAACGATTGATGGCCGGGAAAAGATATATGAAATGATCAGCAGAGATAAAAATATTGAAAGCTTTGAACAATTTCAAACATCCAATGTAGATGCCGTTGTATTGATCATGCATGATGAATCCGGGGAAAAGGTTTTGCTGAACCGGGAATATCGTATGGCGGTAGGAGATTTTGTGTATAATTTTCCAGCCGGGTTGATTGAGCCGGGAGAATCTCAGGAAGATGGCGCAAAGCGTGAGCTCTGGGAGGAAACCGGACTGGATTTGGTTAGAATAGACGATTGGATCTATGAAAGCTATAGTGCGGTGGGATTTTCCAATGAGAAAAACGTGTGCGCCGTAGGTGTGGCAGCAGGAAACTTTGCTCCAAGCACGGATACGGTGGAAGAAATAGAGGCCGGGTGGTATACGAAGGAAGAGGTAAGAGAGCTGCTGAAAAAATATCGATTTGCAGCCAGAACGCAGGCATATTGCTATCTGTGGTCTAAATAACAATTCTGGTTTGGCAGATGGCTAATGATAGCCATCTGCCAGGTTTTACTCATGATAGGTTATTTCACTTCGCCTCGTTCACAGCGGTTGCCCCAGGAGTCGATAAGCTCGTCGTTTCTGTACACGCAGATGACCTCACAGTGGTTTGCGCAGTTTGGACAGATAACTTCTTTTGTCACAAAGTCCATGTCTGCCACATCAAATGTGAATTCTTTTTCGATACCGCTTCCAAGGGCGAGGATGGCAGCTCCATAGCATCCCATAAGATGTCCGTCCTTGTCTACAATGATCTCCTGACCGAGAGAATCTGCAAATGCCTTTACAACACCCTGGTTTTTGCTGACACCACCCTGAAAAACGATCGGAGATTCAATTTTCTTTCCCTTTCCGATGTTATTCAAGTAGTTATTTGCGACTGCATTGCAAAGTCCGGCAATAATGTCCTCTTTTTTATGTCCCATCTGGATTTTGTGTACCAGATCAGATTCAGCGAATACCGTACAACGGGCGGCGATTGGCGTAGGATTGTCGCTGGAAAGGGCGATTTCGCCAAATTCTTCTACTTCTACGCCGAGACGTCTTGCCTGACTGGAAAGGAAGGAGCCTGTTCCGGCAGCACATAAAGTATTCATGGCATAGTCTACGGCAACACCGTTTTCCACACAGATGATCTTAGAGTCCTGACCGCCGATTTCCAGAATCGTACGTACATCCGGATGAAGTGTAGTGGTTCCTACCGCATGTGCGGTAATCTCATTTTTTACAATGCTGGCGTTACACATGGCGCCTACCAGCTTTCGGGCGCTTCCGGTAGTTCCGGCTGCCACTACCTTATAGGTATCCTGATCCAGCATTTTTCCGAGCTCTGCAATAACTCGTTTGGATGCTCCGATAGGATTACCTTCTGTCCAAAGATAGATGCTGGCAAGAATATTTTTATTTTCATCAATGACTACACCCTTTGTGGAGATGGAGCCAATGTCGATTCCAAGATATGCTTTTTTCAAGATTCTGTTACTTCCTTTCTCATTTGGATCATATCATAAAATGCTTCGAGACGGGTCTCGATACCTGTATCGCTGGTCTGAGTATCGTAGCTCAAAAACAGGATCGGAACTTTGTAGTCAGCACTGATGTTATGCAGTACGGGAACCACATCCATTTCAGGCATGCATCCAAATGATTTTACATGTATCAGCCCGTCATAGCCGCGTTTGGCGTATTCCTCTGCCAGTGTGATCGTAGATATGGAGGAACTCCCCATATCATATTTTGCATAGCGGCTGACCTGCTTTAACTGAAACTTATGCCAGATAGAGGACGGAAATTTCTTAATATCATACGTAAGATAACCGCGCAGTTTTTTCAGCGTGTTTTCATCCGGGCAGACCATGACACTGTGGGACAGATCCATCCAACGGTGTACCTCAGCTCCCATCTTGGCGATCTTTTTTTCAATCTCATGATTAGAATAAGGATCCATGATAGTAAAATATTCGCCGATTACACCGACGCGCAATGGATGTTCCGGCTTATTTAGCGGAATATTTGTCATAGTATCCATTACTTTTTTGTAAGCTCTCTTTACGTCTTTTAAGGTTTTTGCCTGTCGAAGCTGTGCCAGATATTTTTTGTGGGCATTTTCAAAATCGCCGTCGTTAATCTCAAATCCCATGTTCTGGCGCATATAGTCCTCTACTTTATCAATATCAGTGATCATTCGGGCTGTAGAAGGAAGGGTTTTTACCATTTTAAGCAAATGTGTCTTTGGCGCAAACTGCTTCATTCCTTTATACAGTCCCCAGATATTTTTATAATTGGCAATGGTAATGTTGAACATTTCAAAGTCATATCCCAGATCATTGAGGATCTGCTCGTGGAGCTCTCCATAGTATCCGAGACGGCAGGTGCCGCCGGTCTGGATAATTACATTTGCTCCCTTTTCCATTGCCTCGATATAACAGCCCATCATACATTTAAAGGGAGCGCAGACGAAGTCGGGGCTGTATTTTGCGCCCAGTTCTATGGTCCGTTTCGTCATAGCAGGCGGAGCGATATATTCATCTCCCAATCCATTGATAACAAAATGGCGGATGGGAACGTCATAGTTTCCAAGCTGCGGATAGGAGAGCTTATATGGTGGTTTTGCCATCAGATATGCGCCTCCTTTCTGAATCTTATAATATCTACGAAGCTTTCCAGCCGGGTTTCAATACCGGCATTGCCGTCCTGACTGTCCAGCAGTAAGTTTAAGATCGGTTTGTCCTTTACTCTGCGGATGATCATCTCATTTAGCATGGAATCAGGTCCGCAAGGGAATGCAGTAATCAGGATAATGCCGTCTATATGATCATGATAATGATGGATCGCGCCCACCAATTCTCTGTTTATCATCCAGGGAACATCCTTACAGATATTCGTATATTCCCGGCGCATAAGATCCAGATCAGCGGCATCCGCTAAAAGAGGAATGGCATTCAAAGTATGCAGTCCCTTGATAATCGGTTTGCCGATGTATTCGTCGTGGAGATTGTAACTGTGCCCGGCCACCAGTATTTTTATTCCTTCTTTTTTCAGCAGACATTCCTGCGTCTCAATCTTCTTCTTTTGTGCAAGAGCTGCAGTTTCTTTTGCTTTTTCGTAGGCCTGTTTTCCTTCGGCAGCAGATTTGCCAAGCTGTACTGCCAGATCTATGAAGGCATTTGCCTCTGTTTTTTTCTGCTGTACATCGATATCACAGCATAGAAAACTTACATTTTTATCCCGAAACGTATTGACTGCAATATCATACAATGCTTCAAAACGGGAGCAAAGGACCCCGTCTGATCCGTAATTTGCTATCCGTGGGACAAAAATAGTGTCGCATTTACCGCACAGAGCAGAAATATGTCCAAAAAAGAGCTTGCTGGACAGGCAGTTTTCGTCAATGGCATATCGGTTGCCCTCATCCATGATGGTTTTGTCCGTGACAGGACTTAAGACTGTCTCAAAACCGAGTTCCCGGAAATAGGTAAGCCAAAGTACGTCATAGCGATGATATAAAAGTGCTCTTGGTATTCCAATTTTCATGTTATATACATCCTAACTTTTTAAAATATCTTAAATAAGCGGCAATCATTTTGGTGTCAACAGGAGGGCATTTAATGCCCGTACCGTTTAACAGGAGCGCCGTTTTTGAAATGTCATAAGTGGTATCCTTTCCAATAAAATGCCGTAAAATACCCGGGTTGGCATCCGTGCCTGCTTCAAACAGACATTCCAGAATGGCCAGAGAGTTCTCATTGGCATCTGCGGATTTCAGTCGTCTGCGCCAAATAGCAAATGGAATGTAACGCACCGTGTATCCGCATTGACGGATGCTGGATATCAACTGTTTCATGGAAACAGATCTGGGATTAATCACATTGAATGACTGACCGATTGCCTCCGGTTTGCGGGAAATACAGGTAATTGCATCAGCCACATAGTCGACCGGCGTCATATGCATACAATACGTGGATCTCGGCACAGCCTTCATCTGGATCGTTCCCACGATAACACGGCTTACCATATCATCCACTTCCCAGATACCCTTTCTGCTTCCGGTAATGTCTCCCGGGCGGTAGATAACCGCTCGCAGTCCCCGCCGCTCGGCAATGTGTACCAGCTTTTCCGAGACCCATTTGGTCTCAGAGTATGCCAGTGAAAATCCTTTTGAATTATTTAACGGGGCATTTTCATAAACCCGTTTACCGGCATTATCCGGTGTGTCATAAACACTGTATGATGAAATATAGTGATAATATTTCGGTTTGCCCTGGCATGCCAGTCGAAGTGTCTCTATCGTTCCATTTACATTTGTATTTTTCAGAAAATCGTATGGATATACGAAATTGAGGATGGCGCCATTGTGGAAAATGGCATCGACGTTCTCTGCCAATGCAGAAAAATCTTCAATGGAAAGTCCAAACAGCGGGCTGGACAGATCCCCGGGAACGATTTCCAGATATTCCCTGTAGCTTTCATTCCAGCAGTGGTAATGCTTCATATTTTTGACAATACGTTCTAAACCGGCTTCCTTTGATTCCGCGCGAACCAGACAGGTTATTTTCAAACCATCATGCGGATATTGTGCGATCATTGAGCGTATGAAATATGCGCCTAAAAATCCGGTTGCACCAGTCAAAAAGATATGGCGGCAGTCCGCCAGCTCCTGTGTATATTCGTTCTTCAGGCAAATGGAATCCTCCAGCACACACTCGGCGGCAAGATTTACCGTACGGCCGGAACCCTTTGCGCCGGACAATACACGGCGGATATAGGATGCTACACCGGAGACAGAAGAATCCAGCAGCAGTTCCCGAAGATCCAGTTTTACCTGAAATTTCTGTTCGATTTTATGGACCAGTTCAAATCCCATCAGGGAATCCCCGCCCAGCTCCAGGAAGGTATCGCTGAGATTATAATGCTCGATATTCAGTACTTTGTCAAAGACAGATTTTACCTGAAGCAGGATTTCGTCAGCCTTTTCCAGAGATTTATCGATAAGCGTAGTCTCTCCTGCTGCGGATGAAAAACGGTTTTTGTAACTGCTGTACAAAATGTCCAGTTTGTTCTCCTGATAGAGCTTTCGCGCTTTCAGCATCTGAAGCTTTCTGTTGTCAGTACGGGGCAGCGAATTTACCGGTACAAATATGATGTCGTAAAATGAAAAGCCAAAACGCTCCGAAACCAAAGTGTTGATTTTGGAGACACGTCCCGCAAAGTCAGCATCCGGACGGGATTCTATGCAGGCAACGGTCTGTTCCTTTTGTCCGTCATTAAAGGAAAAGAATCCGATGGAAGCGGATGCAAGCGCCGGAATCTTTTGCTGAATCAGTAAGAGCAGATCGCTTGGATAAATATTATGTCCGTTTACGATAAGCATTTCTTTGATACGTCCGGTCAGATATAAATAGCCGTCTTTGAAAAATCCCAGATCGCCTGTTTTATAGAATTCTCCGTCATAGCCTTCTATTTTATAATGAAACTTTCGGCTTTCTTTGGGATTTTCCCAATAGCCGTCCGCCACACTGTCTCCGCTGATGAAAATCTCTCCGATATGGAGATCTTTGTAGGCGCGGAGTGTTTTCGGATTGCAGGCAAGCATGGTAAGATCCTTAACTGCAGGACCGAGTCCGACGATCTGTTTACCATTCTCATCATCGGATAAGATCAGCTTATTATTCTGATATGCTTCATAGTCCAGATTTACCACGCGGTAATCCAGACTGGCAACACAAGCCAGACATACATTTTCAGCCAGACCATATCCCGGTGCAAAGGCATTGGGGGCCACGTTAAACATTTTTGAAAATGTTTCGATCGTTTTTGGACTCACAAATTCAGACCCATTCATTAAATGGGTCATATGTGACAGGTCGTACATGGCTGCCTCTTCCGCAGAAAAGATGCGTGTACACGCATCAAATGCCGAACCGGGACCAACTGTCAAGGTCAGCTTATAATCGGAAAGCATCTTGATCCAGAGTTTCGGATTTTCCAGAAATTGCAGCGTCTGCAGATTATATACACTGGCATTTTCTGTACAGATCGGCATAAAGATAGTGATCGTAAGTCCGAGATTATGAAAATAAGGAACCCATGTTCCTAGAGTTCCGCCGCTGAAATCATAGACATTTTGACACTGTTCCATGTTTTTCATCAGAGCCTTCTGCGTAATGCGGACACCTTTTGGCGTGCTGGTAGATCCGGAAGTATACTGAAGATACACCAGATCATTGTCATTTAGTGGTGTGATGACATTCGGATTCTGGCAAGAGATTAGTCGATCCGTATAAATGCGTTTCAGTGTGATGACATTAAAAAACGCTTCTTTTAACAGACGCGGTGTGATCTTCGTATCAGAAGTCTGCTCCAGCGCATAGTTAGAGATCAGAGCTTTGGGTCTGCAGGATTTTAAGACTGCAATAAAGCGTTCTATTTTTCCTTCATCTAAAGGCGGCGGAAGCAGGGTAAAGGTAACGCCAGCCATCATGCAGCCATAGACTGCATAGACCGTACCGAAGTCCTGCATAGAAAAAATAACGGCCCGGTCTCCCTTTTTCAAGCCTTTTGATCTTAATGCCTGTGCAACTGCCAGAGCTTTTTGATAGACCTCCAAAACAGTATGCTCAACAATCGTGCATTCTTCCCCATGATAAGTTAAAAAACGATAAATGATTCGCTCAGGCTGTGTTTTTGCCCGATGCTGTAAAATATCGATGAGATTTTTTGAGTCTTTGTTCATGAATTGCATCCTCGTTTTCTGCACTGATGTTTAAAAATTTTAATATCTTAATATAATTTTAAATATTTTTTTTAAATTTGTGCTTTAAAATAGTCGTATAATATTATATAATAATTGAAAACAGCGTTGGAATCAAGATTTATTGCAGAGAAAAGCGCACTTGCTCTTTTTTGTATGCAATGTTACAAAAGATAACCCGCCGCAGTTGAGTAAATGCTTTTGACATAGGGATCATTATGCATTTATTTGGCTGCGGCGGGTTTTATATTGCATAAACAGCTCCGGTATTTCACACTGTTTTATTAAATTATTTTTGGATTAAAAATGTAAAACTATGCTACACAAATGAGTATAAATAGGATACAATAGAGTGTGTCTGAAAAAGATACTGCGAATGAAAAAATGAAAAGCATATTATATAAAGTGAAAGTGAGGAAAATGATTTATGGCAGCAAATAGTATGGTAGGCAAAATAAGAGAGCGTTTCTGGAAGGTATTTATTCCCAAGCAATACAAAGGTCGGGATATCGTACAGATACAGAAAGAGTATAACAAATTTTATCATGAGCTGAAGATTATGTTCGGGGATATTACTATCAGCAGAGGATATAAGGAAAAGTTTTTCAGAAAGCATGAACCGTTGATCCGGACAGTGAAGATTTATGAAAAGAGATTGAAAGACCCTGTGGCCAAATTGATACCGGACGCAAAAAAGGATTGACATTATATATTTTATACGATATAAAATTATAGAGGAGACAACATTTTATGGTATAAAATCAGAAAACCTGTAACAGTATGGTCTGCATAGTATGATAACAGAAAAT
>CAZLZX010000114.1:0-8428 GCA_964564095.1 uncultured Eubacterium sp.
GTGAATACGGCAATCCGGCTGTCATGGGATCATCCACGGCCTATGAATATAAAATCAAGTGACAATCAACAAAAAGAAACATAAAAACATCCCTACTTGAAATCACAACGTTATCAAAACATTGATTTCCGTAAGGATGTTTTTTCATTGAATCACTATTTTTAACATACAGCGGCCAGTATTCCTGATTTTTATTAATCTAACAGATTTTTTGCCTTAGAATAGTTAAATACCGGTCCCTCCAGACATACATACGTATCATTTACTTTGCAATGTCCGCATTTCCCTACACCGCAGCACATTTTCCGTTCAAATTTGAAATAAATTAATCATCTTCCTTCGCTTCCAATGTTTCTATCAAAATGTAAAAAGAGTCATATCGGATCTTATGATCCGATATGACTCTAACCCCTTTCATATTTCGACTAGCTGGCTAATGCCAGAACTTCTTCTTTATAATAGTCTTTTACAAAGCGGATTGCCTCTGCCTTTTGTTTTACCGCCTCCAAACAGATTTCTATCGTCTGTTCGTCAACATATGCCAACAAATCTCCATTTTGTCTCACTGCTTCCAGACAGATCGCCTCCGTCTGATACTCTAACAATTCAAATATCGTCCAGTCTACCCGGATTCCAAATATGTACAAATCCTCTGAATCATCTGCCAGATCAAGAACTGTCAGCGGATCTTCAATAATCTTTTCCATTGTCAAAAGTTTCTCCGACTTTTCCTTTACAAACCGGATTGCTTCAGGATTTTGCATCACGGCAAACTCACAAAGCTCTTTTGTCTGATTTTTTATATATTGTAATGCCATACCGTCTCGGGAAAGGGCGGCTTTGCAAATTTTTTCGGTTTGATGTTCCACATACTGAAGCGCCCGCGGATCTTGTATGACTGCTTCCAGACAAAGCTCTTCACTTTTCTCTTTTACATATCCCAATGCCATTCCATTTTGACGGATCGCTTCTTTGCAAAGTCTTAATGTCTTTTTTCTGACCGCACCCAACGCTACACCATTGATTTTAACCGCTTCTAAACACAGCTCTTCTGTCTGATCCTCAATAAACTGCAATGCCCAGGGGCTTTTTCTCACTGCCGCCAGACAGATTTCCTCTGTTGGATTTTCTATGTACTGGATATTTAATCCATCCTGACTTACTTTTTCCAGGCAAATCTGTAGTTCTCTTTCTGACATGTTGACTACTCCCTTCTTTCACAAATTTAATCCCAATCCCCTTATTCCACAGATCCTGTCAGATATGGGAAATAATCTCCCGCTCTATCATCTTGGACAACGTTTTTGGAAATTTATCATAATCTGAAATATCAATATACGCCTCTCCGTAAATATCCTTTACCTGCTTTTTGTCATCTCCGATAGCAAAGGCCAAGGTCTTGATCTCCTGCCGTCTGTAATTCTTCACAATACTTTTTATATCTTTTTTAGCCAGCTCTCCCGAATAGCCATGGGAATTGGGCTGCCCGTCAGATATAATGATCAAAAGCTTATTTGTCTCCTGCCGCTCAATTAAATATGTACCGGCCACATCCAGCGCCAGTCCATCGCGATTGTCGCCGCCGGGAAACATCCGGTTTATAGAATATTTCGCATATTTCGTATCCTCAAAATTTTTAAAGATTTGAAAACATAATGCACTTTCACAATTATGCCCTGCTACAAATACCGGGATTCCCATTCTCTCTAAAACTTCTGTCAGAAGAATCGCGGCCTCCTTGGCTGATTCGATACGCTTTCCTTCCATGGAACCGCTGTTGTCTACCAAAACAGCAATTGCCATATCTACTACCTTTTCCGGATTTCTTTTTTTCGTAAAGAAACGCTGATCCACTTTATAAGCACTTTTGGCATCAATTTTTCGCCCCAGATAACGATGCTTTTGTACTGCGATCTCCTCTTCCTGAATGATCTTGTCGATCTCCTTTTGTGTCTTTTTTATAAAAGAAAGATTCTCCTTTACAATACGATCGTAAAATTCTTTATCTCCGGCTATAGGTTTTGCCCGTTTAATATTGGTCTGTACTCCAAAATGCACGGAATACACATTTCCTGTGCGTATTTTTGCCAGCGCCTCGCTGTGCAGTTCCTCGGCAGCCATCTCTTCTGCCAGGTCTTCCAGCATATCTGCTTCTATGTCCTGCAGCGCCTGCTCCACAATTTTTCCCGGATCTGATCCAGTCTCTATAGAAAAGTCCTCTTTTCTGCCCCCGGCATCCTGCATGGTCTGCTGCACAAACCCGCTTCGCATGATATTGGCAGGAGGATCTGAAAAACTGTCGCCGCCGCAGCTTCCCACAGCTTTTTGGATCTGTTTCATCACTTCATCGCCAACCTGAGGCGTACCGTCCTCTCCGCACTCTCCGCCGCCTTTGCCCTCTGAATCTTCATCAGGCTCCGGCGGTTTGCAGCTCTTGCAATCTTCACAGTCCTCACATTCCTCAGGCTCGCTCTGAATCCCCATTTCCTCTTTCTCAGCGTCCTCTTCTGACTTATTTTCTTCAGAATCAAACCCTTCATTTTTTTGTACTACAACTCGGATATAAGGCCACAGATACATTAAGATTCCATTGATTCCGGTAAACTTTACACTCACATCGTCTGTTTCCTTTGCCATATCAATATAAGGCTTTGCCTGATTCAAAACATGTAAATAAAAATACTTCTCATAGGTTTCTTCCCTCAATACGAATACCTTTCCATATCTGGCATACTGCAAAATCAGAGAAAGCATAATCGTAAGAGGTGCATAGCTGCGATCCGCTGCCATGTCTTCCACAGCCTTAGTCTTAGAAAACAAGCCTTCCCGCATGGTCATAATACTCTTTCGTATCAAGATACCGCCCTCTCGACAGAGTCTTTCTTCGTCATGGGCGTCACTGATCACATCTGAAATGCTGGTATACAATTGCGAAAATATCCGATGATACGCAGGATTTTTTACAGCCTCTTTTAAATTAGATGCAAGATCTGCCTGCATCTCATCTGCAGGAAGCCGCAAATCAAACTGCTCTTCATATGGGATTTTTCCACTCTTCTCCATCTGTTTGATCGCTCTTTTTTCCGCCTTCAGATTCAAATACAGGATGTGACCAGCCTCATGGAATAACGATCCTAAAATGCAAAATACTTTATTCTGATCAGCAGCAAAATCCTGTACCAGATCATTCTCCACATTTATATAAAGCATTTTTCCATTTGTGTGAGACACCCGGACTTTTTTGTCATTATCTTTTTCCAACAAAACCAACTTCAAAGGAACCGTTTTTCCCTGTGTCAGAGAAGTCAGCATATCCTTCAAATAATCGTAAAAAAATGGTGTTTTTACGATTTTCTCAAATTCCGGTTTTTGCTCAGCCATAGACTCCTTATAGGCTTTCACTTTATTTATAAATATACTTTCCATACTAAATTTCCCTATTTGCCGTAATATTACCGGCACAGCTATTCCCCATATTTCATTTTGCTTTTCCATATGCTGCAAAATGTTGATAATTATACTTTATAGATAAAGATCTACCACAGAAGAAATAATCTCCTCCTGCTCTTCCATATCATTTGTCGCCTTTGCAATGACACACTCAATACAATTCTGACGATAATTAGAATAACCATCCATCTTTACAGCCATAACCCACATCTCCAGCTCCGACTGTGAAATACTTCCATCGGTAATGCCCTTATCGAAACAAAATGCTCTTATTTTTTCCCACACGTTATAACATTTTTCCAAAATACTGTGATTATGAACATCCGTATTCAATTCCAAACGGGCGATCGCCTTTTCCTTCGGCAGATCATAGCTGTCAATAATAAATGCCATTCTCCGGATAACAGACGGGTCAATCGGACGGCAGGAATTGTAACCTACATTATCCGTATAAACTACCAGCGCATTTTTATGACGTCTTGCATGAGAACCGTCTACCAGCGGGATAATAGCTCCGGCCCTGTCGTACTCATTCAGACCAACCAGTACGCCGCTGTCCTTGATACGCGAAATCTCCTGTACCTCCACGATATACCCCTTCTCCAAAGCCTTTACAAAATTGGACTCCACATGCTTGAAACGAGGGGCATTCCCCTCTGACACTGAATCCGTATTCGGAACAAAATCGCTTAAGAAATCCTGGGTTTCCATATTGCTGTGACAGGTCACACGCAAAAGCGGCATATTTAAAATACATGCCATGATCTCCACACCGGTAGATTTTCCATAAGCGGTTACACCGCGCCACATAAAATTAACCATAGGGCGTTTGGCGCCTCTGGACATTACATAGCGTCTTGCCATTTTCAATGTTTCTTCCGGTACTGCAAAATCATCTGCAAATTGCGGAATCAGATCCACTTCATCTTCCGACCACTGGAATTCATTGGCAAAGCTTTCAAACTCCTTTTTTGCCTCTGACACTGTCAGATTCGCCGTTTTCTTTACACTGTCACTGCTCTCACTTAAAATCTGCGGACAGCCGCAAAGGACCTCATTGTAACAAAGTCCTCCCATTTTTATACTTTGTTCTGTCAAAAGTTCAATACATCCGTTTTTCTCATCCGTCTCGATACGTTTTTCCGTAAAAATACGATATACAGAATCGCTTAACTTATATAAATCGCCTTCATTGAAGGGAGCACACTGATTACTGTCCTCCTCAAGCCTTTCTAATATTTCATTTATCTCATCAAATCTTTCCCTCAAAATCGGTAAAAAACTTAAAATCAAAGGCGATGTGTCAAACTCTACGTTTTCGGAAAGATTCGGCAATGCCGTATATGTACCATCCTCTTTCATAATGGTTCCTCTGATGCTTCCATTCGCATTAGCGCTGATGATCAAAGTTCCCTGCGGCAATTTTCTCTCCACCGCATATGCAGTCTGACTTATTTTAACAAGCGCCGTTTGTGCATCCTTTCCGTTGAAATAGTCCAATACCGCCAAAACAACATTTGCATTTAAGGAAGCAAGTCTCTGCCCCTGGTTGTACACTGATAAATAGTCTTTATTGGTTGTTCTTGGTTCCATATCACAGTATGGCGCCGGTAATGCCTTTATATTATTTGAATTACCTGATATCATAGATTTCATTCGTGAATCCTTCCTGCCTCAATAGTTATTTAAAGATAATTTTTATTAGTTAGTTCTAACTATAGCATATTATAAAGCATGAATAGCATGATTGTAAATCCTATGAAAGTGAGAAAAAAAATCAATAAATTTTTTTCAAAAAGTGTCCATACAAATAAAAGCCAAAAAATACTTTGTCTTAATAAAATATCCTATTAAACAATTGAAAGCTCGCTTTGCGAACTTTCAATTGCCATAACTAAAAGTATTTCAGTGGCTTCTCTACATCTTACTTTTCTTCCTTCGCTTCTTCCATCCTCTACCAGCATCCGCCCTAATCTCGTCATCTTCACATCCTCCATGATTTCTTTCATATCCATTGATTCTAAAAACTTATCTGCCATCGTATACAACACCGCCTCTATCTTTCGTATAGTTTGTACTGAATCTCCTTGATCAGTCTGTCCGCATTTTTCTTCTGCATGATGATGGGCACCATCCGATATGTATTGACCCCCTCCGTAAACCCAATCATAGGATTTTTAAACTTCCCGGAATATAATGCATAGGAAAAGTGTATCCTTTTTATACTTCGTATTTTTATTCCGCAACTTCACGCACGATATCCTGGGACACATTCAACTCTCTGGCTATTTCCTCTATTGTCTTTCCCTCTGCCAGACTTTTGATAATCTTTTTTGTTAATCTTATTCCTTCTTTTCTTCCCTCGTTTCTTCCATCCTCTACCAGCATCCGCCCTAATCTCGTCATCTTCACATCCTCCATGATTTCTTTCATATCCATTGATTCTAAAAACTTATCTGCCATCGTATACAACACCGCCTCTATCTTTCGTATATCTTCTTTATTCATACCTGTTGCTTCTTTTGTGATCGTAAATGCCGCCTTGATCCTCTCCTTCTGACTCATATCTCCGCCCATTAAAGGACACAACGCCAATTGTACCAGATCAGAACGCTCCAGCTTTTCTCCTATTTCCTGTTTGCGCTGAATCTCCTTGATCAGTCTGTCCGCATTTTTCTCCTGCATGATGATGGGTACAACCCGGTATGTATTGACTCCTTCCGTAAACTCAGTCATAGGATTTTTAATCTTCCCGGAATACAATACGTAGGTTGTGATAGGCACCTCATACTGATAACTTGCCACCGCTTCATAAGAACGAAATCTCTTTAATCCTTTCAGTCCTTCATTGGTACTCTGAAATTCAAAATGCTTCCAGGAGTCATCCTCCATGATAAGGTTGAAATCCTCCGTAAGCTTTTTCAGTTCCAGATATACCAGCTCCGTGGGAGCGATTCCCTTTACCTTCCCCTCGATTTCCAGAAGCGGAAGCATTTCATCGGCAAAAAACTGAATCGCTGTCTTCAAAGCTCCATCCTCATGCTCCGACACCTTTCTTTCGTCTTCCTGTTCCATATACATCCTTTCCGCAGAAATACTATACGGAGAAACTATCGATAGAAGTAACGATCAAAAGCAAGAATTCTAAACTCTTTATCGTTATTAATAAACTAAAACCATTCTCAGATCACGGCTATTCCACTCTTATATTTTTATAAAATTACTCTGAATACTTCCCTGAAAAGGGATGATCATTCATAGATGAATATAAATCACAGGCAGTGTTCTTCTGCCCGTTACCATTATATTTTAATTGATACTATAGAATTGCAGAACCGATTTTGTACCATCTGCAATTAAGAATATTCACGACAGCTTCCCGATACAGCGCCATCATCTGATAAACTAAGTTTAATATGGATTATTTTAAATGTCAAGAAATTTATTATATTTACTGCAGCTCAATATGCATTTGGAACAAGCGAGCACCAGAAAAGGCGAATTCCCCCTTTTCCAGTGCTTACTATTCTACTTTATAATGTACTGTTTCTCCCGCTGACATAATGCAGCATTCTCATCAAGTCGACAATATTTACATTGTTATTTAAATCTGTATCGGCAATACCTTGCTGAAGTGCGTTCATCGTATTTCTCCCACTCACATGATGCAACACCTGCATCAAATCCACGATATTGACCTTTTCATCAGCATTTACATCCCCATTAACGGCATAAATCACTGCATATTCACTGCCCTGATTAATTTCAAACTCCATCTTGCCTTCTTTCACAATATCAGAATCTGTCAAACTTAACGCTTCATTTTCGTAATACAGTAACACGGCCTTCTTGCCTTCCAATATATTATCTACTGGTAATATAATATCTGCCGTAAGGTAAAATGCTCCATCCTGCAAAAACATAAGCTGTTCTCCCTCTTGTATTCCGGAAATAGCATTGATTGTTTCCGCCGGAATAGCGCCGGATTCTTTTTCACTTCTGATAAGAGACACCTCTAAATCCTGAACGTTGTCCTGGACATCCTGACCATTGATTGTCCAGCATATGCCATTAGATAATGTCAAATTCAGATTTACATTCTTATTATTCAAAACTTCTAATACATATTTCGGAATAATAGAAGCCTCATTCATATCTACATTTATCGTAGTTCCCTCATTTCCACTTTCTATTTGCTGAATAAGTATACTACACACTTCATCAGGAAGATAAGGATCCATGATGCCCGGCACATTATAATGGATATTTGCATCAGTTAAACAAGTGTTTTCCTCTCCAATGGATATGGAAGCCCATTCTTCTTCTGAACCAGCATAATAGACATCTGTCAAATTTTCACAATTATAAAATGCCCATCCATCTATACTGGCTATTCCTTTTCCTATAGTAACAGTTCTCATATTTCGGCAATCTGAAAATGCATCCATTCCAATGCTGGTAACTCCATTTCCTATTGTAACGTTTTCTAAAACACCACAGCCGCAAAATGCTTCATCTCCTATGTGCGTCACACTGTTTGGTATAACGATTTCTGTTAAACTATCACAACCTTCAAATGCATATTCCTCTATATCAATTATGCTATTGGGCAAAATGATATCGGTCAGTTTTTCACAGCTATAAAACGCAGAATCTTCTATACAAGTCACACTATCCGGAATATTAATGCTTATCAGGCTTTTGCAAAATGCAAATGCGCCTTTATTAATCTGATTCATGCTTTTTGGAATAAATATACTGGTCAAATTAGTACAACTACAAAATGCATATTCCTCTATATTCTCCACACCTTCTGGTATCTCATAAGTTGAATTTGACTTATTCCCAGGATAAGAAACCAAACAAGTTTTATCTTTATTAAAAAGAACACCATTCTGAGAACAATAGGACGGATTATCATCTTTCACATTGAAACTATCTATATTAAAGCAGTACATAAACGACCTCTCTTCAATAC
>CAZLZX010000115.1:0-8396 GCA_964564095.1 uncultured Eubacterium sp.
CCCCATCTTAGATTTTCACTGATCGTTCCGGAAAACAAAACATTTTTCTGCAATACCATGGATACGGCATCACGCAGTGTTTTCAGATCATAACTGCGTACATCTTTTCCTCCGATCAGGAGACGTCCTTTTGTAACATCATAAAGTCTTGGAATCAACTGAACCAATGTGGTTTTTGCCGAACCGGTCCCGCCTATAATACCTACGGTTTCCCCTGATTTTATCTCCAAATTAATGTCTTTTAAAATTTCTTTATTCTCCCCATCGCTGTAGGCGAATGTTACATGGTCAAATACGATAGAGCCATCCGGTATCTCAAAATCCGGATTCTCCTGATTTTTCAGTGTGCTTTCTTCTGTCAGCACTTCCGCAATACGCTCTCCGGATGCTCTTGCCATAACGCACATAACAAGAACCATGAACGCAATCAAAAGACTGGAAAGTATCTGTACGGAATAAGTGATCAGACTCATCAGCGCTCCCGTAGTCAGTGTTTCCGATACGATCATACCTGCGCCTATGTAGCTGAAATAGATAATACAGATAAATATCATCGCAAACATACACGGCATAGTCAGTATAAGCCTCTTTTCCGCACTTTTGGAAAGCTGAAGAATACGTTCTGAAGTCACATTAAATTTGTCAATCTCGTAGGACTCACGAATATATGCCTTTACGGTCCTGATTCCGGTAAGATTTTCCTGAACCACTGCATTTAAACGGTCATAACGTTTAAACAGCTTGGTAAAATAGCCATGCGCAGAACGGATAACGATCAATAAAACCACAGCCAGTACCGGAATGGCTATAACAAAAATCAAAGAAAGCCTTGAACTGAGCATAAATGCCATGATCAATGAAAATATCATCATGATCGGCGCCCGCACCAAAATACGTACGATCATCATGTATGCATTCTGCACATTCGATATGTCTGTAGTCAGTCGTGTAACCAGACTGGCCGTTGAAAACCTGTCAATATTCTGAAATGAAAAATTCTGGATATTATAAAACATATCTTTCCTTAAATTTCTGGCAAGTCCTGCAGAAGCGACTGCTGCAAATCTTCCTGACAGCATGCCAAACAACAGTCCAAGCGCCGCCATAATAAGCATTCCCGCACCGATACGGATAACGTAGCCCAGATTGGCGCTTGAAAATCCCTGATCGATCATTTTTGCCATCAGAAATGTAATTGTTACTTCCATCAGGACTTCGCCAACCATGAATACTGCAGAACATATGGAAGACAGCTTATATTCACGGATGCTCTTTGCTAATATCTTAATCATACACTTCTACTCCTTTTCCTGTTTTAGTCTCATTTCTTCCAGATTGTGATAAAGGGTATCGAAAACTTTCAAAAAGGTCTGCAACTCTTCCATGCTCACTCCATCAAACAGAGTACGCTCCATGGCTCCGCCTTTTTTCCTGATCTGTTCACAGATAAGCTCCGTTTTTTGCGTTGTCATAATATAATTGCACCGTCTGTCACTCTGCGCAGCAACTCTTTGAATAAACCCGTTTTGTTCCAGACGATTCAGGATCCCCGTTATCGTAGGGTTGGATAACTGGAACTCCCGCTCTATCATGACCTGTTTGATCTGTTCTTCCCGATGTTCCAGCAAATAAAAAAGCACATCTGTCTGGCGTCCCGTAATGCCAAGACATTCCATGTCTTTATTTCTGTGATCTCTCATCATACAATTAAACATTATGATCTTCCTGCAAATTTTGTGACGGATTTCTTCATCCATGATCAGTTATACCTCCATATCTTTACCGCAGATTTCTCTCCCGGGCAATACCGCAGATGCCCGTTTGCACAAAACAACAGTGTGTTCTCTATGCAAAATAAATAGCACGCTATGTTTAATACAGAACGTGCTATTTATTATACCTTTATATTATTTATTGTCAAGTGTTTAAAACCCCTGCATCCGTTTCACAATGTAGATCGGCCGCCGCTTATTTTCCATATAATCTTTGGAAATATACTGTCCCAAAATGGAAATAAACAAAAGCTGAATCCCATTTAAAAATAAAATCAGGCAGACAATGGCAGTAAATCCGCTGACCGCATTGCCGAACAGCAGTGTTTGCAGAGCTATAAAAATGCCAAAAATAATGGAAATGCAGAATAATACCGTCCCAACTATCCCGGCAAGCTTGATCGGCGTCGTGGAAAAGGAGAAGATGCCCTCTATGGCATAGGAAAACAGGCTCTTAAAATTCCATTTCGTCTCCCCTGCTGCCCGCTCCACATTGTGAAACGGAATCCATTTTGTTTCAAATCCAACAAAGGAAAAAATCCCTTTCATATAACGATTGTATTCCTTCAACTGCAAAATAGAAGCTGCCATCCTCCGGCTCATCATACGAAAATCCCCGGCGCCGTCCTTCATTTCAAGATCACACAGCCGATTCAATACCTTATAAAACCTGCGGGATAAGAAATTTCTCAGCCTTCCCTCTCCCTGCCTGTCCTGCCGAAATCCCGCACAGCAGTCATAGCCCTCATATTTTAATGCACGATACATGTCCGGCAGCAATGCCGGCGGATGCTGCAGATCCGCATCCATTATTACGCAGTAATCCCCTTCCGCCATTTCAAGTCCTGCATACATTGCCGCTTCTTTTCCAAAATTTCTGGAAAAGGAAATGTATTTGCAAAAATCATATTTTCCCGTCAGACTCTGCAAGATTACTTGCGTATGGTCATGACTCCCATCATCCACAAAAATATATTCCCACTGAATACCTTCGACATGCTCTAATACTTTCTGGGTTTCCGCAAAAAACAGAAGAATTACCCTTTCTTCATTATAACAGGGCACGATTATGCTGATCTTATCCATTCCAAAACTCCTTTCTACTACAATATATTTATGGTTAATCTCCCTTACAGCCAGTAAAGAATTATCCTTCTTGTTCCTGCTTTTTAAATATTCCATATTTACACAGCACATAATTCGTCAGCACAGTCACAACACTGACCGCTATTTTTGAAAGCAATGGTAAAATCCCAAGCTGTTCTACTGCCAGCCACAGCAATACACTTTCCACCACTAATGTCAGAAACCGCATTGCGGCAAAGGCTGTAAATTCTTTCCAGACATGATTTTGGGAATGAAATACCCACCTGCGATTCATAATATAGGCCGCAATGACCGCTCCCACCCAGGCAATCCCATTTGCCGGCAGATACGATATATGTACGGCCAGCAATATGGTATAGATTAAGTAATTGACCAGAGTCGTAATTCCACCGCTGACGATATAACTTCCAAATTCCTTTTTCTTCATCTATGCTTTCTCCAAAATCCCAAAAATACGCTTCCTGATACCAGACTAACCGCATATCCCATACGCTGTCCCGGAGGATAAAATTTTAATTCGATCTCATGCGTCCCCTCCTCAAGCTTTGCTCCTGCAAATACCTGGTTGACCGTTTCGATTCCCGTCTCCACTCCGTCAACAAACAAATGCATTCCTTTCTGTATTGGAATCGACGTCACAAAGTAATCATCTTCCCGGGCCTGTACCTGACAGGAAAGCATCGTATGAGAATCTGCTTCTTTTCCCTCCTCCTGCATGACAGCGGGGATTATTTGTTTGTCCCCAAACAAATCCGTCGGGAATGCATACACCTCAATATCAGAAATATCATAATTCCCCTTTGACAGCTGAATCGTTATTTTATCCATGCCATCCGGTTCGGATAACTGATAGGAAAACAAATGATTGTCATTGGGATATGGAGCGGAATCCGCCGCCAGCTTATTTTTTATTCCATTGATAGTAATGACCACTGCCTTCCCATCCTTATTGTTTACCTGAAATCGGATCAATAAAATGTCTGAGAGCCGCTCGTCCAATTCCAAAGTAATCGTACGATCTTCTTTTTCTTTGATCTCATAATGATCTGATAGCTCATAGCCGTTTATATCTTCATATTTCTTTGAAGGTTCATAGCTTTTTATTTCTTCAGGTACAATCGTATATCGGGATATCGCCTCTAATTTACCGATATCATCCAACAGCTCATACTGCTGTGTTCCCATACATGCCGAAGTAGTATATGCCATCGGAAGCACGGATGGATTTTCCACAATGACATCATCCCCTTTCCGGGCAATAACCTGATATCCGGAAGGTACTTTATCCTCCGTAGTTATCAAATATTTAACTCCCATGAGCTGCAGCAAAAAAGGATTCTCTTCCGCCAAAATTGCAGTCCGGTTATTGATCTGTATGGGTGTGGCGAGCAGATCATAATAAGCGCGGTTGTAAGCCGGATTCGTTACCGAAGAATACATTGTCATTTTCTGCTGTCCTGCAAAGCTCAGGGCGTTGCACTCATTTACACAATCTGCAATACTTTCTGTCCGATATAAAGGATCATTGCACAACTGTTCCAGCTCTTCTTCCGAAAAAGCTGACCGCTCCGGTATTTTGACCCAGGATTCACTGGAAGCTGTATTTACAAATACAAAGAACGGAATGATCAAAAAAAACTGATACCATCCATACGTAATCTTAATATCCGAAAAATACCGTCTCCTTCTTCCACTTCTTACCATATTTTTCGCAGAACCCGTATCCGGAACAGCCTTTTCGAATCTCTTTTTGCAGACAATAAGGCATACGATCCCTGCATCCGCAAGCATCCAGCCCCATTGGTCCGATGAGCGCTCAAGAAGCAGAACCAGTCCGATGACCGCAAAGGGCCAGATCCTCCATTGCATTTCTTTTTTATGCAATCTACGCAGCACAAATATACAATGCAAGATCACAACCGGCACAAAGGGGATCAATATTTTAGCCCGTGCATACAAAGTGCCATTGAGTATCCAGGAACCAACCCCAAACAATGCCAGAAACAGGAATAAAGCACTTGATATTCTGGATTTCTTTGATTCTAATCCCAGCAGTAATAGATACAGACACAGCATTGTCAGCCCCATACCATAAGGTCCGTATAACAAACTTCCAAAATCCAGATCCGGCGCAAACAGATCTGCCATCGTCACAGCCCGTTCTCCGTTATGCTGATATTCTAAAATCGTCAAAAACGACGGCAATAGAAGCATCATCGCCATTCCTGCCGAGCCGCACAAAACTGCCAGGAAACGTTTTATAAATTTCTTTCCCTCTCTTCGATACCAATACCACGCAATTACCGCCAGACAGGCTATGGCATAGTAAAAGCTGTGTATATAAACCAAAAACAGGCTGATACAGACCAACGCATATTTCTTTTTTCGTATCATCATCAAGGCGAAAATCAAAAAAGGCATATAATTCACAAACATGATCTGACGGTGCGTATGAAAAAAGCAGCCGGCCAGCATAAATAATGTACTGCCCGCGAAAGAAAAAAATGGTTCCAAGCCCTCATCTAACAGCCAGCGATACATCAAAAGAACGGACAACAGGTATCCGGTCAAGATGTACACTGGCACAATTACTTCCATTGACACATTCGGCAGCAGACATCCTATCAAAATATCCGGTCGGAAATATCCATAATAGGAAAACTGATATCCATTGCTGCCACCGCCCAAAGGCAGCCACGCAGGAGCCAGCGTCTTCATTTCCAGACAGCTTTTTCTTATCGTCTCTGCCAAAGTCACATGCTGAGAGTACCAGTCTGTATTGGAGCCATACAGACATCCATCCGGAAAACTGAATATGACCAGCAATATAAAGATTCCCGTTAAAAGCAATGGAACTATCAATCCGTATTTTTTCTTCGGCCAGTTTTGTTTCAATGATTCTTTTATTACTACTTTCATATTTCCTGCTTCACATCCTTTGTACTTCTCTATTACCATGCCTCGCAAACTTCAAAATCATTACACGCTCAAAGTCCTTACCCGCTCAGAATCTTTACTCGCTCAGAATCCTTACACGTATCTCGTATATCTTTATCCTAATATCCGAATCTAAAGCCTGTCCCAAAGGAAATCTAAAGATTTCTTAAGAAAAATGCACATTTCCTTAAATTCGGATATAATGAATCAAGACAGCATTCATGGCTGTCATACAAATTGATGCCTTGTGAAACGCCGAATGGCATAATGGGATGCCCCAGAGGGTATGAAGTCAGCAACTCTATCAGCAGTCAGGAGAATGAGCAACATGCAGGAAGCTTCGATTTTAGTCGTGGACGACAATCCGGAAATCCGGGAAATTATACAAATATTACTTTCAGGAGAAGGCTTTCAGGTAAAAGAAGCCAAAGATGGACTAACGGCGCTGGAACAATTACATACACAGTCCTTCGATCTGATCATTCTGGACATTATGATGCCTCATATGAATGGCTACCAGACCTGTCTGGAGATCCGAAAGATCAGCAATGCACCGATCCTGTTTTTAAGCGCCAGAACAAAAGAAAGTGACAAAACACTGGGATTTTCCAGCGGCGGAGATGATTATCTGGCAAAGCCCTTTTCTTACAATGAGCTGATCAGCCGTACCAAGGCACTGATTCGACGCTATCAGGTCTACCGAGGCAAGACAGAAGCTCCTGCCGTATCGGGTAAAATTGTATTTCATCATCTGGAAATCGATGAAGTCACAGAAACAGTTTATGATGGAGAAAACATGCTGGATCTGACAGATACGGAATTTGCCATGCTGCTTTTGCTGGTCAAGCACCGAAAACAAATTTTTTCCGCACAGCATTTATATGAATCTATTTGGAATGAACCTTATTATTACGGTGCTAACAATACCGTTATGGTTCACATCCGGAATTTGCGTAAGAAAATCGAAACCGATCCCAAAAATCCGGTTTTGATCAAAACGATCTGGGGAAAGGGGTATCGCTGTGATTAAAGCCATCAAACATGATCATAAACAAAAAAAGTACCATTCTTCATCTCATAAACAGCATATGTCCGGAATCCTTGATCGCCTTATCCAGATAACTCCTCTGCGGCGTGTTAAAAAACTACGCACACAGCTTTTGATCATCATCATCATTGCCGGCGTTTTGAGTGTATCTCTTTTTCATTTTACCTGGCGGCAGCAACCGCAGGTCTGGGGTCTGCTGAGAAATATACCTGGAATTGCCTTAGATAAAGATACCTTTACAGAAGAGCTAAAACAGGAAGCCCAAAATTATACTCTGCCTGAATCCGTGCAAGATGAAGAAGGGCTGGAACAGTTTGAACCATTTTTCGATCTTGCCGATAAATACACGACTATTTTTATCTATGGTCCTGATGGCATCTATGTTGCCGGACATGATGCGGACCTGATGAAAACGAAAACATGGAACTTTTTTTCTTCCATGGTATTTCAAATTACCTATGTAGGATACATGTACAACGCAGATGAAGACAATCTTCAGGAATACTTTTCTGTAGATGTAGAATTTAAAAATGCAACTGCCCAGGTGGTCGTTACCATGTTCCACAATTCCCGTATTACCATTCCCTACTTTATTTTTTCATTGGGAATCAGTGTTTTTTTGTTCCTCTTCCTGATACTGCTGTTTATGAATCGAAAAATCGGCCATATATTAAAATTAAAAGATGAAATCCTGTTCATGTCCGGCGGAGATCTGGGACATCCCGTTCCCTCATTCGGCAACGATGAAATAGGGATTTTATCACAGGAGCTTGATAAACTGCGTATGGCTCTGGATGAAAACATGCAGCAGGAAGCTGAAAGCCGGAAAGCCAACCAGGATCTTATTACCGCTATGTCCCATGATCTGAGAACTCCTCTGACAATTTTAAACGGCTATCTGGAAGTGATAAAGCTTAAGAAAAAGCCGGAAATGCAGGAAGAATATCTGGATCGCTGTTTGAAGAAAACGGATGATATACGCCAATTAACAGACCGGATGTTTGAATATGCCCTTGTATTTGAAAAAACTGAAAATATTGAGTTCAGAGAACTTCCAGGCACGTTCATTCTTCAATGCCTGACAGAACATATTGATTTCCTGCAGCTGGCCGGCTTTACGGTAAAAAATTCTTTTGATGAAACTTTCGGTTTTATCAACGGCGATGAAACTACGCTGAAACGTATTTTTCAAAACCTGTTTTCCAATATTTTAAAATATGGAGACAAAAAAGATGCCGTACAGGTTGGATGCCTGACAGAGAGTAACCAGTTGAAAATTACCCTTGTAAACTCTGTGAAGGAAAACCTGTCCGGCATAGAAAGCAATCATATCGGACTGAAAAGTGTAAAAAAAATGATAGAACTTCATAAGGGGACCTTATTCGTATCTAACGAAGGGGATACTTATATTGTTGAAATTTCGCTGCCTTTTAGCCCTTAGACACTTTGTGTCTCGGGCTAGAGGCAGTCGCCACATATCCCAAAAAAGCTATGGCGCACTAGCCCTTAGATGCTTCGCATCACGGGCTATC
>CAZLZX010000116.1:0-8372 GCA_964564095.1 uncultured Eubacterium sp.
GGGTCGCCTTCCGGTGCCGGGATATAGTCAACGATGGTCTCGAATAGAGGCATCATGTCCTTTGGTTCTTCGTTCAAATCCAGCATGGCATAACCGTTTTTGGCAGAAGCATATACAAATGGACAGTCAAGCTGTTCATCAGAAGCATCCAGATCCATAAACAGTTCCAGAACCTCATCGATAACTTCATCAGGTCTTGCTTCCGGCCGGTCGATCTTATTGATACATACGATAACCGGGAGATCAAGCTCCAGCGCTTTCATCAAAACAAATTTTGTCTGGGGCATAGCGCCTTCAAAATCATCGACGACTAAAAGAACACCATTTACCATTTTAAGGACACGCTCTACTTCGCCGCCGAAGTCAGCATGACCGGGGGTGTCTATAATATTGATTTTTGTGTCTTTATAAAATACGGCTGTATTTTTGGAAAGAATCGTAATACCTCTTTCACGTTCAATATCATTGGAGTCCATAACACGTTCCTGTACCTCCTGATTGGCACGGAATACGCCGGACTGCTTTAACAGCTCGTCCACCAGCGTGGTCTTGCCGTGGTCTACATGGGCAATGATCGCAATGTTACGGATATCCTCTCTTTTCATTTTCATAGTGAAATCCTTCTTTCTATCTGTGAACTTTCTGCAGTTTATCGGAAGTTGTAGATCAACTCTTGATAAAAGATACTGTTTTGTTATGTCAATTTGAGTATCAGGAGCAGCTATAAAGCATGGATGATAGATGCTCAACCTCTTTATTCTATCATAATCTTTCAAAATGGCAAGATATTTTCCTATAAGAAGTGATAAAAGGCAGCCACAGTGACGGAGAGGATGGATAAAAAGAAAACAGGAATGGAGCATTGGAAAATGAGAGTTGTCGAAAAGAGAGCAAAATTAATCGACGTATTGTGAAGGATTTCTACAGGAAAGAAATGGTAATTTTGTTAGCGCATGAGGAATAAACAAAAAATTTCGTGCAAAGCCGGCTGGTTCTAAATCTGCAGAATGAGAATAGTATATAAGAAACGCAGCATCAGAGGATCATTGACTCTTGCACAGGATGCTGATCAAGTAAAAGTACATGTGAAGAAGGGAGAACACATTAATGACAGATAAAATGTTTGACAACAATCAGGTTTCCATGATCGGAGAAGTAGTATCGGATTTTCAGTTCAGCCATGAGGTATTCGGAGAGGGATTCTATATGGTAGAGATCTCCGTAAACCGTCTGAGCAATTATGCGGATTATATTCCGCTGATGGTTTCTGAACGTCTGGTGGACACTACTCAGGATTATACCGGACAGATCGTAAAGATCAGCGGTCAGTTCCGCTCTTATAATCGCCATGAGGAAAAGAAAAATCGTCTGGTACTTTCCGTATTCGTCCGGGAGTGGGAGTTCTGGGATGAGCCTGAAGAAAATGAGAAAACCAATCAGATCTTTCTGGATGGATATGTATGTAAGGAGCCGGTGTACCGGAAAACACCTCTTGGCAGAGAGATCGCAGATCTGCTTTTGGCAGTAAACCGTTCCTATGGAAAATCGGATTATATCCCTTGTATCTGTTGGGGAAGAAACGCCCGGTTTGCCTCTGGATTTGAGGTGGGAAGCCATGTGCAGATCCTGGGGCGGATCCAGAGCCGTGAATATGTGAAACGGATCGGAGAGGAGGAAACTGAGCGTCGGATCGCTTATGAAGTATCTGTCAGCAAAATTGATTTCCTGGAAGACATGTAGGGCAGCTTCGGATCAATCTTGCATTTTTACATAGAGTATGGTATTGTGAACAAATAATAACTGACTTTAAATATGAATGTCTGAAGGAGAACGGCATGATAAAAGGAAAAGTGCAGGCCTATTATGGATATGGCCGGGGAAAGACTACCGCTGCATTGGGATATGCCATTCATGAGGCCAGCAAAGGCGGAAACAGTATCATTATCCAGTTTTTAAAAGGAAAAGATGACGATGAGATTACTTTTATCCGGCGACTGGAACCGGAGATCAAGCTTTTCAGATTTCAAAAATCGAATGATCTGTATGATAATCTCTCGGATGAAGGTAAGTTTGAAGAGCAGATGAACATGAAAAACGGCATGAATTATGCGAGAAAGGTTTTGGCTACGGAGGAATGCAGTATGCTGATCCTTGACGAAGTATTGGGTCTGGTGGATAAAAAAATCATTACCACAGACGATCTGATTGCTTTGATAAAGGCAAAGTCTGAGGAGACGACATTGCTTTTGACCGGAAGAGTCCTGGATGATGCGCTTTTGCCGTATCTGGATGCCGTTTACCGGATTCAGACGGAAAAAGAGTAAGGTGCATTTTGAATGTTTTCTATGGTTGACATTTAAATGTTTCAGTGCTATAGTTACCCTATATGAAGCATGATAAGTAAATAAAGAAGATAGAGGTTGCGCGATTCATCAGTATCTGGCGGGATGCGGCAGAGGCAGAAGAACGTCAGAAAAAGGGGAAAGCGCCGAAAGGATTGCCTGCTGCGGGCAGTTTCTTGGGCATAGGATAAATAATTCTATGACTGTCATCGAAAGATGGGGAGCTATCACTGAATGCGACTGAAAATGAACAGGCAGGGACCGACCCATCGAGGTCGGTCTTTTTTAATGATAGTCATGTGAAAAAGTCGGAGAATTTCCGCTAAGCAGCAAAATATATGAAATATCATATGAATAAAATGCAGGAGGAATGAAATATGCCAATTTTTAGAGGTGCAGGTGTTGCAATCGTCACACCGATGAAAGATAATTTTGAAGTAAACAAAGAAAAACTGGAAGAGATTATTAATTACCAGATCGATAACGGAACAGACTGTATCGTTATTACCGGTACTACAGGCGAAAGCTCTACTTTGACAGAGAGAGAGCATCTGGATACGATCAAAGCCGCAGTAGAGTTTACAAAACATCGTATTCCTATAGTGGCAGGTACCGGTTCTAATTGTACGAGAACAGCGATCGAAATGTCAAAAGAGGCTGAATCCTACGGTATAGATGGTGTGCTTGTAGTTACGCCATACTATAATAAAGCTACCCAGGGTGGTCTGATCAGTCACTATACACAGATCGCAAATGCGATCAAAGCTCCTTTGATCATGTATAATGTACCGAGCAGAACCGGATGCAATCTTCTGCCGGAGACAGTGGCAAAGCTTGTAAAAGATGTTGACAATATTGTAGGTATCAAAGATGCTACCGGAAATCTGTCACAGGCTGCACAGATGATGAATCTGTGTGACGGCAATCTGGAGCTGTATTCCGGAAACGATGATCAGGTATTGCCGTTGCTTTCTATCGGCGGTATCGGCGTTATCTCCGTACTTTCCAATATCGCTCCTCGTCAGACACATGACATGGTTATGGAATATCTGGAAGGAGACAGAGAGAAAGCTATGAAGATCCAGCTGGATGCCATTCCGCTGATCAATGCTTTGTTTTGTGAAGTAAATCCGATTCCGGTAAAAGCTGCTATGAATATGCTTGGTATGGGCGTTGGCCCGCTTCGCGCACCGCTTACTGGGATGACAGATGCAAATAAAGCGGTTCTCGCTGCTGAGATGAAAAAATTCGGACTGTAAGCCGTAAGGGAGAAACGATCATGACAAAAGTAATTATGTGTGGATGCAACGGTCATATGGGGCAGGTTATTACCTCGATCTGTAAGGAAGATCCGGAAATAGAGATCGTCGCGGGAATCGATATTTATGACGGAATAAAAAATGATTATCCGGTATTTGCAAACATTGCAGACTGTGATGTAGAGGCAGATGCCATTATTGACTTTTCCAATGTCAGTGTTATCGATAGCATGTTAAAATACAGTGTTGAGAAACAGGTGCCGGTAGTGCTCTGTACCACAGGACTTTCCGAGGCGCAGCTTGCGGCTGTAGCAGAGGCGTCCAAAAAAGTGGCGATCTTAAAATCTGCAAATATGTCTCTCGGTATCAATACATTGTTAAATCTGCTGCAGACTGCTGCGCAGGTTCTTGCCCCGGCAGGATTTGATATGGAGATCGTGGAGAAACATCACAATCAGAAGCTGGATGCACCCAGCGGAACAGCGCTTGCTCTGGCAGACGCTATGAACAGCGCACTGGAGGATGATTACGATTATAAATATGATCGCAGTCAGGAACGCAGAAAACGTGAAAAATACGAGATAGGCATTCAGGCAGTCCGGGGCGGCAATATCGTTGGCGAGCATGAAGTGATCTTTGCCGGTACGGATGAGGTCATTACTTTTAAGCATACTGCTACCTCCAAGGCAGTATTTGGAAAAGGTGCAGTGGAAGCGGCAAAATATCTTGCCGGTAAACCAGCCGGTATGTATGATATGAGTGATGTCATTGCCGATAAGTAAAATATGAAGGACATTGACAGTGTGAAATGTCGAAGGACATAGTGGGTGTCCCGTATGGAATAGATGTCTCAAATGTAAGGTCAGGGTTCCTGAAAGTCTTAAAAATAAGATTTTGCAGGAAGCCTGACTTGTTTTTTATACAGGAGTGGATTAAAATAAAAGAATGGGAGTAACACAACCGGCGGGTGTGACGGATCAAGCTGGTATCTGTCAGACGAAAAGGACCGGAATATTAAGAAAAGGGGAATACAACTATGAAAGACGCAGATATCAAGTATTTAAAAGTGTTGGCGAAGCAGTATCCGAATATTGCCTCAGCGGCAACTGAAATCGTAAACTTACAGGCTATTTTAAGCCTGCCAAAGGGAACGGAGCATTTTATTACGGATATTCACGGGGAGTATGAACAGTTCCGCCATATTATGAGCAATGGTTCCGGTGCGATCCAGAGAAAGATCGAGGAAGAGTTTGGAAGTTCTCTGGAAATCTCAGATAAGCGTACATTAGCTATGCTGATTTATTATCCGGAATGCAAGCTGGAGGATATACAGAACAGGATCGAGGATAAGGAAGCGTTGGAGGACTGGTATCGGGTAACGATTTTCAGATTGATCCGCGTGTGTAAAACAGCCTCATCCAAATACACCCGTTCCAAGGTGCGGAAATCTCTGCCGAAGGATTTTGCATATATTATTGAAGAGCTTATGACCGGGCGGCCGGATGTGATCGATCAGGAAGCATATTATAATGAGATCATTAATTCGGTAATACATACGGGCAGAGCCTGTGAACTGATTACAAATTTCTGCTATCTGATTCGCCGGTTTGTAGTGGATCATCTCCATGTGCTGGGAGATATTTTCGACAGAGGACCGTATCCTCATTTGATTATGGATACATTGATGCAGCATCATTCACTGGATATTCAGTGGGGAAATCATGATGTGCTGTGGATGGGAGCAGCCGCAGGCCAGACAGCCTGTATGTGCAACATGCTGCGTATCTCTGCAAAATATGGCAATTTGTCTATTTTGGAAGATGCTTATGGAATCAACATGCTGCCGTTGGCAAGACTGGCATTAAATCAGTATGCGAATGATCCGTGTAACTGTTTCCACGTAGATACTTCAGATGAGAACTATGACAATGCCTATGCGGAGCTGGATGAGAAGATGCATAAAGCGATTTCTATCATTCAGTTTAAGCTGGAAGGTCAGTTGATCATGAAGCATCCTGACTGGGATATGCAGGATCGCCTGCTTTTGGATAAGATCGATCTGGAAAAGGGAACCATCATTGTTGACGGCAAAGAGTATAAGTTGAAAGATACCTTCTTCCCGACCATCAACAAAGAGAATCCGTATGAGCTGACCAGTGAAGAGAAGGATGTGGTGGATCGTTTAAGGGCAAGCTTCTTAAACAGCGAGCGGCTGCAGAAGCATACACGTTTTTTATTTACAAAAGGAAGCTTATATAAAGTGTACAATGGAAATCTGCTGTATCACGGCTGTGTACCATTGAATGAGGATGGTTCTTTTAAAGAAGTGCCTATTTATGGTCAGAAGTACAGCGGTAAGGCATTGTACGATATATTGGAGCATTATGCCCGCAAGGGATATTATTCCCTTGATCCGGTTGAGAGGGATAAGGGCAGAGATATCATGTGGTTTATCTGGAAGAATAAAGATTCGCCGGTATTTGGTAAAGCGAAGATGACTACTTTTGAAAGATATTTCATATTGGATAAAAAGACTCATGAGGAGCCAAAGAATCCATATTATAAGCTGTTTGAGAAAGAAGAAGTGGTAAACAGCATTTTGAAGGAGTTTGGACTTACGCCGGAGGGCAGCCATATTATAAATGGTCATGTACCGGTAGCGGTAAAGAAGGGCGAGTCTCCTGTAAAATGTCATGGAAAGCTGCTGATCATTGACGGCGGATTTTCAAAGGCATATCAGTCAAAGACCGGTATTGCAGGATATACATTGATTTATAATTCTTATGGACTGGTACTTGCTGCCCATGAGCCATTTGAATCCATGGAAAAGACCGTGTTGACGGAGACTTGTACGCCATCTCATATCGTTATGGAACAAAATGTGGTTAAGAGAAAAACAGTGGGGGACACAGATACCGGAAAGGTATTGCGGGAAAATATTGCTGAACTGGAAGAACTGCTGGAAGCATATCGCAGTGGTATGCTGATCGAGAATGCATAACAAAAACGTATGAACTTACTATCAATAGACAATCTGACAAAATCTTATACGGAGAGAAAGCTGTTTGATCAGACTTCCTTTTTTCTTCAGGAAGGAGAAAAGGTAGGGATACTGGGAATCAACGGAACCGGAAAATCTACGCTGTTAAAAATGCTAGCCGGTCTGGAAGAGCCGGATGAGGGAAGCAGGATTGCAGCGAATCATGTGTTTATACAGTATTTGCCTCAAAATCCGCAGTTTCCGGAAGAAAAATCGGTGCTGGAAAGTGTGCTCGGCGGATATGATGCCGGGACAGGAGCCTTAAATCATGCGGGTGCCAGCCAGATGGAGGAAGCCTGGGATATGGAGGGGCAGGCAAAGAGTATCCTGCATACTCTTGGGATCACAGATTTTTCTCAAAGGATATCAGAGCTTTCCGGAGGTCAGAAGAAGAGAGTGGCGTTGGCAGCCGTGCTGCTCCGAAAGTGTGATATTTTGATTCTTGATGAGCCTACCAACCATTTGGATCATGGGATGGCTGCATGGCTGGAAGCTTATCTGAAGGGCTTTCGCGGAAGTCTGATCATGGTAACCCATGACCGATATTTTCTGGATAGTGTTTCTAATCGGATCGTGGAGATCGATAAGGGTAAGATCTATAGCTATGATACGAATTATTCAGGCTTTCTGGAGCTTAAGATGCAGCGGGAGGAGATGGAGCTGGCGACGGAACGAAAACGCCAGTCGATTCTTAGAACGGAACTTGCTTGGGTACGGCGCGGAGCGCGGGCACGCTCCACGAAACAGAAAGCCAGACTGGAGCGATATGAGGAACTGAAAAATCAGAGCGGTCCCCAGACCGATGCAAAGATCGAGATCAGCTCTGTGGCTGCCCGTATGGGCAGAACCACGGTGGAAGCAGAGAATATTTGCAAGGCGTATGGCGATAAGGTCCTGATAAGGGATTTTTCATATATTTTTCTGAAAAATGACCGGATCGGCATTGTGGGTACCAATGGCTGCGGAAAAACCACATTGATGAAGATTCTCTGCGGCAGGCTGGAGCCGGACAGCGGCTCTGTTACAGTGGGGCAGACCATTAAAATAGGGTATTACTCCCAGGAGTTTGAAAATACAAAAGAGGCGGGGATTGCATACATGGATCCGGCGCTTCGGGTCATTGACTATATTCGCCAGACAGCAGAATATGTGAGAACAGAAGACGGGCTGATCAGTGCGTCTGCCATGCTGGAACGGTTTCTATTTCCAGCTGATCAGCAGTACAGCCTGATCGGGAAGCTTTCCGGCGGAGAGAAAAGGAGGCTGAATCTGCTTCGGGTGCTGATGGAAGCGCCTAATGTGCTGATCCTGGACGAGCCTACCAATGATCTGGATATTACGACATTGACGATACTGGAAGATTATCTGGATCATTATCAGGGAATTGTTATTACAGTATCTCATGACCGGTATTTTCTGGACCGTATTGTCCGCAGGATCTTTGCATTTGAAGATGGCGGAGTATTAAAACAGTATGAAGGCGGTTATACTGATTATATCGAAAAGGTCGGCGAGGAGGCTTCGCTGTCGCTGATCGGAACAGATGCTGCCGGAGCCGGAAAAAACAGCGGTAACTCAATGGGAAAAAGCAGCGGTGCCCCATCGGGAAAAAATGGCGCTGCCGCAGGACCGGATGAGGGAGAAAGTGAAAATTTCCTGACGGGCAAAGAGGCCTATCGGGCATCAAGGGAAAAGAAATTGAAATTTTCCTATAAGGAACAGCGGGAATAT
>CAZLZX010000117.1:0-8236 GCA_964564095.1 uncultured Eubacterium sp.
GAGTTGGATGAGATTGATGAAGAACAGGTAAAATTCTTCCATGACAGAATTTACGAGGCATATGATTATAAGGGAGAGTGCACGCCGTATGATGTGATCCGGTATATCTCGCGTCTTATCAAGCGCCCGGAATACAGCTTTAATAAGACGGAGGAGAGCATGACAGATCTGATTTCACGGCTGAACGAGATCCGTGATCAGTACAGATCCATGATACATGTTGAGGAAGGCAACGGACATTACTTATCCAAGGCCATCGAGCTGCGCACGATGATCGATATGCTTGAGATCATGTTTATGGTATTCAAGACAAGAAAAGAGAGCCGCGGCTGCTTTAACCGGCTGGATTATCCGAATCGTGATGATAAGAAGTGGTTAAAGTGGATTATCGTAAGCAAGGGCGAGGACGAAAAACCGGCAATTACCTTCGAACGCATCCCGTTTGAGAGATATCCGTTTAAACCTGAAGGATGGCAGGAAATAGAGATGTAAACAAGATAATATACTATATTGTTAGTTTATTGTAATTACCAGTTATGGATCATATATTCATAGCTGGTATTTTTTCATAAACGCATCATTTATTATAAATTATTCATAAACGCATATTCTGTCGTTTGTATAGTCAAAATCTTTTATATGTCGGGTAACAGGGGAGTATTTTTATAGTGCTCCATGTAAATATAGCTGTCAGTTTCGCCAAATTCCCGGATACGGGATATAACAGCCAGAAATTCATCCATATCATGACAATGGATGTGTAACAGGGCGTCGCTTTTGCCGGGAGTTTCATCAGCGGAAACAATGGTCGGTTCTTTGGGAAGGAATTCTAAAAATTCATTTTTTTTCCCGCGATGGAACATGACTACAATAACGGCTGTGATTTTATATCCCATAGCGGCGGGATTGATACGCGCAGTATATCCCTGTATAATCCCGATATCTTCCAGATGAGATACGCGGTCTGTTACAGAGGGCGCGGAGAGATGTACCTGTTCGCCTAATTCTTTCATGGAGATTCGTCCATTATTTTGTAATATTTCTAATATTTCGCAGTCAATAGCGTCAATCTGATGTCTCATGAATCTGAACCTCCTTTACCATTTATATCCAGAATTTTCTGGAAACATATCATAAAAAAACAAAAAAGTCAACTGTAAAAGAAATGAAAATATTATGTTATAAACTTTAAAAACAAGAAAAACACAAAAAAAATACTGAATTAATTTATTCCTTAACAAGGAAAAGTATGTTCTAATAAAATATAACAAATAAAATTTCAATTCAACTAAAAAAGAAATGGAAACGCAAAGAGGCTTTTTGAAAGAAAAGTTTATTTGCGTTTTTTTATAGGAACAGGTTTACATATTAAATAAGCTTTCTATTGCTTTAACAGGCTGAAAATCAATAACAATTTGTAAAAGAGGAATAATGAATGAGACTTGTAGATATGGAAGTAGAGGATTATTTAAGACTGGTTGCTTCTGATTCGCCGGCTCCAGGCGGCGGATCAGCCAGCGCATTATGCGGTTCACAGGGAATTGGACTGATCAGCATGGTGGCAAAGTTGACAGCTGGAAAAAAGAAATATGCGAATGTAAGCGAGTTGTGCGAAGAAATTGGAGCGGAAGCATTGACGCTTTCGGAAGAACTGTACAGACAGGTTGATTTTGATGCGGAAGCATATAACAGAATTGCAGACAGTTTCCGCCTTTCAAAGAATACGGAGGAAGAAAAAATAATACGAAGGAAAGCTATTGCTGAAGCTTTTGAGCATGCTGCAAAAATTCCTTTGCAAACTATGCGTTTAGGAGTGAAAGGATTACGCTGTGCAGAGAAACTGATTGGAAATTATAATACGAACTGTGCCAGCGATCTGGGCTGCGGAGTGTATGGCATGTTCAGCTGCGTGCGGGGAGCCTGGCTAAATGTAATAATCAATTTGAAAGGCCTTTCAGATGAGGCGGCGGCGCCTTTAAAGTCCGAAGGAATGGAACTGATGAAATCAGCGGAGTCATTGGCGGCAAAGCTTCATGAAGCCGTATTGGAGGATATATAAAAAATTTGAACAGAAAGGGGGACATAAGCAGTTATGTCACAGAGTAAAGCGTACGTACTCGCAGTACCGAATTTTAGTGAAGGTCGGGATTTGAAAAAGGTAGAGACGATCGTAGACTCCATTCGCGAATTGCCGGGGCTGAAACTGGTAAGCGTGGAGCCAGAGTACGATTTTAACAGAACAGTCGTTACCATGATCGGAACGCCGGAGGTAATAAAGACGGCGCTGATCACACTGGGAAAGACAGCTGTCGCCAATATTGATATGCGTCGGCAGCAGGGCAGTCATCCGAGAATAGGAGCGGAGGATTCACTGCCGGTATTTCCGTTAAAAAATATTTCTATGGAGGAATGTATCGCATTGGCCCGGGAAATCGGAGAAGAATTTTATGCTGAGACAAAGGTTCCTGTTTACTATTGCGGCGACTGTGCAGGTAATGAAGCCAGAAAAGCATATGCTTATGTCCGAAAAGGACAGTACGAAGGAGTAAAAAAGCTGCTGTTGGAGACAAAGGAGGATCCGCAGCGCCGGGAGGAATATGAGGCAAGGAAACCAGATCTGTCTGAGGATGGCCTTTTAAGTGAAACAGCCGGTGCGACGATCGTGTCTGCGGAAAAAACCGGATTGACAGCCTATAATATTTTTCTTGATACGGAGGATGTGGATATTGCAAAAGCAGTGGCAAGAACGGTTCGGGGGCCGTCCGGCGGTTTTTCTTCTATCCGCGCGGTAGGAATCAAATTTCCGGAACACAGGGGCGTCGTTGTTTCCATGAATATGTTTGATTGTGTAAATCTGCCGATTACAAGATTGTTCAATTTCGTGAAAACAGAAGCACAGCGCTATGGCGTTAATGTGACCGGTTCACAGCTGGTAGGGCCTCTGAAGCTTGAAGCTGTCATTTCATCCTTTGTATATTCTCTTGGGTTGGAAGATTTTAAACTGTCACAGATTCTGGAGTGGCATTTAATGGATATGTAAAGGTTATTTGGCAAGGAGGTCTGTTGAAAGGTCTCCTTTGCCTTTTATAACAAAAGATTTGATCAGTAATATGTGAAAATCGGTTGTATTAAGGATGTTATTTAAGAAAAAAGGAGGATGCTATGAACACAAAAGAGTTGAAGCTGGCGATGGACAGATTACATTGCGTGGATGTTCTGATGGATGAGCAGAGTTATGCGGATCTGGTCATTACGGACGGCAACGTAGTCAATGTGATTACCCGGGAAATTTACAAAGCTGACGTGGCAATTTCGGGAAAGTATATCCTGATGGTTGGCGACTGTAAGAAATTAATTGGAGAGAACACAAAAGTTATTTCCGGCAAGGGGAAGTATATTACGCCGGGATTTATTGATTGTCATATGCACTTTGAGAGCGCCATGCTGACAATTACAGAATTTTCGAGATTGTCGATCCCGACAGGTACGACATGTCTGATTTCGGATCCTCATGAGATTGGAAATGTCTTGGGACCGGCAGGCATAAAGGCGATGGCAAAGGAAGCATCAGAGATGCCGCAGCATGTATTTTGCAGAGTGCCGGCTCTGACACCTGATTCTCCTGGTTTAGAAACCGCGGGATATGATATAACGTCAGAGGATATTCCTGAAATGCTTGAATATCCGTCAGTTTCGGGGATCGGCGAGACACAGGGCGTCAGTGCAATCAAGTATGTTTATAAATATAACTATCCGGTAATACAGGATACCATTGTTTCCGCCATCTATGCCAGAAGCATCGGGAAGGAAGTGGATGGAAATGCGCCGGAACTATTTGGCAATGAATTAGCGGCGCATATTATTTGCGGCGGTACGGATGTGTCCTGCCATGAAACAACTACAAAGGAAGAAGCAGTAGAGAAACTCAGATATGGTGTGTATATGCTTATGCGGGAAGGCTCTACGCAGAGAAACATGCCGGAGTGTATCAGAGCCATTACGGAAGAAGGGCTGGATTCCAGAAGAGCCATTCTGGCAACGGATGATATGCTGGCTGAAGACATTGCTAAAACAGGTCATATGAACGATATCATCCGCCGGACGATCCGGGAGGGCGTGGATCCTGTGGAAGCGATTCAGATGGCAACCATCAACCCGGCGACATGGCTGGGTCTGAGCGAGCTTGGCGTGCTGGCTCCGGGGAAACTTGCGGATATAGCAATCATATCCGGGGAACTTGCCGATATGAATGTTACACAGGTTATCCTTTCCGGCCGGCTGGCAGCTGAGGACGGAAAACTGTTATTGGATCTTCCGGCTTATACATATCCGGATGCGGTAAAACATTCTGTACACAGAACTCCGGTATCGGCGCAGGATTTGATGGTGGAGGCGCAGGGAGAAAAAGTAAAGGTAAATGTGATCGGGCTGATCCTGGATCAGAATCTGACGGATGCTTTTTTAGAAGAAATGAAAGTGGAACATGGATATGTGAAGCCTGATCCGGATGCAGACCTTTTGCCAATCGTAAACGTATGCCGAAACGGCAAAGAAACAATAGGGAAAACCTTTGTAAAAGGATTCGGTTTAAAACACGGAGCCTATGCGGAGAGCGTTGCCCACGATACGCATAACATTATCGCTGTGGGCGCGAATTATGAGGATATCGCCATGGCGGTAAATCGCGTAATTGAAATGCAGGGCGGTCTTGCGCTGGTAAAGGACGGAAAGGTAATTGGAGATATGAGACTTCCTGTCGCCGGACTGATGACGGATGAATTAAGCGCAGAAGAGCTGACAGAGAAGATGTCGGAGCTTACAAGACTGGCGCTGGATGAATTGGAGTGCAAAGCCCATGCTCCATTTATGCATCTGGCTTTTTTATCTCTTACAACAAGTCCAAAATGGAAAATTACTGATCAGGGTATCGTAGATGCAAATCACTATTGTATAATTCCTGCAATTGCAGAGTAAAGGAGAAAAATATGAATTTTAATGAAAAATATGAATTGATTGATTTATCACAGGAAATTTACGAAGGGATGCCGGTATTTGGCATGCATCAGAAAACGTTTATTATGACAAATCAGACTCATGAACAGAATATGAAAAACACTGGTTCAAAAACACTTGGTTTTTCGGCAAGAAATTTGCTGATCAGCGAGCACGGTCCTACACATTCGGACGCTGTTTGGGAATATAATCCGGAAGGGCCTACTATTGATAAGATGGATATGAAGCTTTTCTGGGGAAGCGCGATCTGCGTAGATCTGACACATATCCGTTATCCTGATTATATCGAAGCAAAAGATCTGGAAGAAGCGGTGAAAAAGGCCGGATTGACAGTGGAAAAGGGAGATATTTTCCTAATGTACACAGGTCATTATGACAGAACATATGCAAAAGGGGATATCGCTGCGTATCAGGAACCATATACCGGCTTGTCCTATGAAGCTGCTGAATGGCTTGCTAAAAAGGGAGTTGTCAATATTGGAGTAGATTCATCCGCTATCGATCTGACGCCGGATGATCTGGACTTTTCCGGGCATTGGGTATGCGGTAAATATGGCATGACAAATACGGAAAATCTCAGGAATCTGGGACTGGTTGCCGGAAAACGTTTTATTTATCTTGGACTTCCGCTTCGCATCAGAGATGGTTCCGGTTCTCCGGTTCGGGCGGTGGCACTGATAGAAAAAGAGGAATCATTATGAATTTGACTGGCATTATTCAGACGATTATCGGTGGAATAGGATCAGGAACTATTTATGCATTGCTGGGACTTTCCTTTACGCTGGTCTTTGGCCGGTTAAAGATCTGTTCTGTATTGCACGGAGACCTTGCTCTGTTTGCAGCTTATATCAGTTATACGTTGTTTACCAGGCTGGGAATGGATCCTTTTGTTTCGCTGATCATTACAGTTCCGGTATTCTTCTTTATCGGCTATCTGGTACAGGACGTTTTCATGAAGCCATTTATGAAACTGGATACATGGAAGGGACGTTATCAGGGACAGGTAATGACCACATGGGGTATTGGAATGTGTATCATGGCAATCGAGTATTTTATTTTTTCTGGTACTTATAAAACGTTGAACGTGGCGTACAGAAATAAGTCTGTGGCTTTTGGAAATGTATATGTACCTGTTGTGAGCATTATCATTCTGGCAGTAACTATTGCGGTAGTTATTTTTATAGAAATGCTGTTGAAAAAAACAAGCCTTGGCATTCAGATACGCGCCTGCAGCTCGGACCGTACCACTGCTTTGCTCAGCGGGATTAATTATGAAAAGGTCTGTGCGTTAACATTTGGTATATCGGGATCGCTTGCGGCATTGGCAGGAACTTTTTATGCGCTCCGTAACCAGTTGGGTCCTGCTGAGGGCTTTAATATGACTTTCCTTGGATGGGTTGCCGTCATTATCGGCGGGATGGGCAGCCTGAAAGGAGCGCTGCTGGCAGGACTTTTAATGGGCGTCATTGAAAGCGTGGAAGCGTATCTCGGTGTTCCTGCGCTGCAAAAGGCTGTGCTGTATATTGTGCTGATCGTTTTCCTGATTTTCAGGCCAAACGGTATTTTCAGAAAAGCGGCAGAGGCATAAGGAGGCAGTCATGAAATTTAAGAGAATCAGTATTATAGGAATAATTTTATTCGCAGTATTTGCTCTATACATATTTGCCACAGGGGGGACATCATATCTGGCAAACATCATTGTGTATATATGTCTGTTCGTAATTGCCGGACAGGGATGGAACCTGCTGGGAGGATATATTGGTGAAATTTCTTTTGGACATGCAGTGTTTTTCGGAATCGGTTCCTATGCGGTAGGACTCCCGATGGCTTATAAATGGAATATTCCAGTTCCGTTTCTGATCATTCTGGCCATTGCTCTGAGCGCAGGATTTGCACTGGCAATTTCCTGGCCGCTGTTTCGGGTAAAAGGATTTCCGTTTCTGATTGGGACATTCGGACTGGGCGTAGTGTTTTTAAGTATTTTTAAGAGCAGTCAGAAATTATATGCAAACAAAGGCATTTATATCAACGCGATCCCTCTGAAAGTATCGTATCTCCTGATCGCAGGACTTGCAATCGGGAGCACAGTTTTTGTGGCATGGCTGGTCAATACCAATGCGGGACTTAAGTTTCAGGCGGTAAGAGATGCTCCTGAGGCTGCCCAGATGATTGGGATTAATCTGTATCGGACGAAAACGACGGCGCTGGTCATCGGCGCGGCTTTGACAGGTCTGGCAGGAGCAATGTTTGCCTTTTACAGTATGCATATTACACCTTCTACTTGTTTTGAAACAGGTATCAGCAATGATATCTTGCTTGGCTCTTATGTAGGCGGCTGCGGTACGGCGCTTGGACCTGTAATCGGAGCATTTGTAGTATTAGGATTACAGGAATGGGCCCGGGGCGTCATTACTGTCAGTGGAGGTCACAACCTGCTGCTTGGTATTCTGCTGATCGTGGTTATGATGGTTGCGCGCGAGGGAATCTGGCCGGCAGTTTTGAAACTTATCAAAAAAAAGAGAAAAAAGTTATTTCCATTAAGAGCCAGAAAAACAAAGGAGTAATCAAATGGAACATATTTTGGAAATCAGGGATTTAAAAAAGAGTTTTGGCGGATTAGATCTGTTTTCTGGTATTAATATCTCCGTGAAAAAAGGAGAAATATTTGGAATTATCGGAACAAACGGATCCGGGAAAACGACGATTTTTAATATTATTACCGGCATGCTGAAGCCGGACGGCGGACAGATCCTGTATGGAGGCCGGGATATTACGGGGCTTCCTGCCTGGAAGATCGCCAGAATGGGCATCGGAAGATGTTTTCAATTAGTGCAGCCGTTTATGAGTATGACACCGTTGGAAAATGTAAAAGTTGCCAGGGCAACTGCTGGGAAATACGGAACCGGTCTGGAAATGAGTATTGACGAGATCATAGAAGTGACCGGATTAAAGGATAAAATCGATATTCCTACGGCAGAGCTTGCGCTTCCGGACAAGAAAAATGTTGAAATAGCCAGGGCATTGGCCTGTAATCCTCAGATTGTCCTGTTTGACGAAGTATCCTGCGGACTTTCCGGAGAGGAAATAGGCGATCGAATGAAGATGATGAAGGAGCTGGCTGACAAGGGGGTTACGATCCTTGTAATTGAACACATCATGATGTTTATCAAGGAAATCTGCGACAGAGTAGCTGTCCTGCATGCGGGAGAACTGATAGCAGAAG
>CAZLZX010000118.1:0-8200 GCA_964564095.1 uncultured Eubacterium sp.
TCATCGTAGACAAACCGGATTTGAAAGGCCGTCTGGAAACCTTAAAGGTTCATTCCAAAAACGTCATGTTGGATGATACGGTAGATTTGGATGCTATCGCGCTTGCAACTGCGGGCTGCGTGGGTTCCGATCTGGCAAATATGATCAATGAGGCTGCCATCAATGCAGTTAAGCATGGAAGAAGAGCAGTCAACCAGAATGATCTGTTTGAGTCTTTTGAGGTAGTAATTGCCGGTAAAGAGAAAAAAGACCGTATCATGGGACCGAAGGAAAAAAGGCTGGTGGCTTATCACGAGGTGGGTCATGCTTTGGTAGCTGCATTGCAGAAAAATACGGAGCCGGTACAGAAGATCACAATCGTGCCAAGAACGATGGGATCTCTTGGTTATACGCTGCAGACTCCGGAAGAAGAGAAGTATTTGAATACGAAGGATGAACTGGAAGCCCGTATCGTTACCTATATGGCGGGCCGTGCGGCAGAGGAGATTACCTGTGATTCTGTTACGACAGGGGCGGCAAACGATATTGAAATGGCTACAAGGATTGCCAGAGCCATGGTTACGCAGTATGGTATGTCTGAGAAATTTGGTCTGATGGGACTGGAATCCATCGAAAACCGTTATCTGGACGGAAGACCGGTGCAGAACTGCGGCGCTGCTACGGCAGCAGAGATTGATGAAGTTGTCAAAGAAATCTTAAAGAAAAGCTATGACGATGCGAAACAGATGCTTCGCGACAACCGCGAGGTATTGGAGGATATTACCAATTATCTCTACGAGCATGAGACGATCACTGGTAAAGAATTTATGGATATCTTCCGCCGCTGGATACCGGAAGATGCGCAGAAGGCTGCTGATGACACTGTACAGGATGCAGAAGCTGACCGTGCACAGGCACAGGATGCAGAGGTAAAAGCCGGCCGTGCGCAGGTAAAGAGTACGGAAGAAAAGCATGAAGAAACCGCTCCGGTTACCGCACCGGCAGAAGCGTTTGAAGAGGATGACCTTGAATAATATGTTTGATATTCAGGAAGAATTAAAGAAGCTTCCGGGACAGCCCGGAGTGTACATTATGCACGATGAACAGGATGCTATCATATATGTGGGGAAGGCTGTCAGTTTAAAAAACAGAGTACGGCAGTATTTTCAGTCCAGCCGGAATAAAGGACCGAAAATTGAAAAAATGGTAACCCACATCCGTCGGTTTGAATATATCATTACCGACTCGGAGTTGGAAGCGCTGGTGCTTGAGTGCAATCTTATAAAAGAACATCGTCCGAAGTATAATACGATGCTGAAAGACGATAAGACATATCCGTATATAAAAGTAACTCTGGGGGAAACTTACCCCAGAGTTCTCTTTTCACGTCAGATGAAAAAGGACAGGTCAAAATATTTTGGCCCGTATACCAGTGCAGGGGCGGTAAAAGATACCATTGAATTGATCCGGAAGCTGTATCATCTGCGTACCTGCAGCCGTTCTTTGCCAAAGGATACCGGAAAAGAACGGCCTTGTTTGAATTATCATATTCATCAATGTTATGGACCGTGTCAGGGCTATATTACACCGGAAGAATACAATCAGCAGATCAAAAGCGCTCTGGATTTTTTGAATGGGAAGTATCAGGCGGTTATCGGAAATCTGGAAGAAAAGATGCAGCAGGCGTCGGATGAATTGGATTTTGAGAAAGCCATTGAATACCGGGAGCTGTTAAGCAGCGTACGTGCGGTGGCACAAAAGCAGAAGATCACAAGCGCAGACGGAGAGGACAGGGATGTGTTGGCCATGGCGATGGATGACAGAGATGCAGTTGTCCAGGTATTTTTCATTCGCGGCGGCAGGCTGATCGGAAGGGAACATTTTCATGTTACCATTGCAAATGAGGATACCGAGGAACAGATTATGTCAACCTTTGTGAAACAGTATTATGCGGGAACGCCATTTTTGCCCAGAGAGATCATGCTGCCCTTTCATTTGAGTGAAGAAGAGATCCTTCAGCAATGGCTCAGTGAGAAGAAGGGCCAGCGGGTCTATATCCGTGTTCCGCAGAAGGGAAACCGGGAGAAGCTGGTGGAACTGGCTGCAAGAAATGCCAATCTGGTATTGACGCAGGATAAAGAAAAGATCCGCCGGGAAGAGGGAAGAACGATAGGGGCGGTTAAAGAGATTGCCGGTTTGCTGGGCTTGTCAGGAATTGTCCGGATGGAGGCATATGATATTTCCAATATAAGCGGATTTGAAGCAGTGGGTTCTATGGTAGTCTATGAGAAGGGAAAGCCCTGCCGCAGTGATTACAGAAAGTTTAAATTAAAAACGGTAGAAGGACCGAATGATTATGCCTCTATGTATGAGGTGCTTACCCGCAGATTTACCCATGGTATCGAAGAAAAGCGTAAACTGTCAGCGCAGCAGATGGAGGAGCAGTTTGGAAAATTTACAAAATTTCCGGATCTGATTCTGATGGACGGCGGAAAAGGTCAGGTCAATATTGCACTTCGTGTTCTGGAGGAATTGCATCTGGATATACCTGTGTGCGGTATGGTAAAGGATGATCATCATCGTACCAGAGGGCTGTATTTCGAGAATGAGGAGATCCCCATTGATAAGACCAGTGAAGGATTCCGGCTTATCACAAGGATTCAGGACGAGGCGCATCGATTTGCCATTGAGTATCACAGGTCGCTGCGCACAAAGGGACAGGTACATTCCATACTGGATGAAATACCGGGCATCGGGCCTGCCAGAAGGAAGGCGCTTATGAAGCAGTTTGCTTCTATTGAGGACATCAGAGCGGCATCGGTGGAAGCTTTGAAAGAGATTCCGGCCATGAATGAACAGTCGGCCCGTTCCGTATTTGAGTTTTTCCATAACGGGAAATAAATCTATACTTTACAAATATTGCCATTTGGTTGAAAATAGAAAAGGAAGACAAAAAATAATCCGAAGGATTTTTGAGCATGAAATAGTTATAATAAGGAAAATGGAGGAGATTTTATGCAGGGAGTAAGTGTACAGCGTATTGCAGAAAGCATGGGACTGAAAAATTATACTACATGTGTGGATTTGGATTCTCGATTTATCACATTACCGGATATTAACCGTCCGGCATTGCAGATGGCAGGGTTCTTTGAACATTTTGACCAGGATCGTCTGCAGATCATTGGTACTGTGGAATACACGTATTTAAAGAATCTTGCGGTAGAGCAGAGATATGAACATTATCAGAGATTTTTAAGCTACAATATCCCCTGCGTGGTATTTTGCCGTGACCTTGAGCCGGAGGAGGAGTTTCTCAGTCTGGCGGCAGCCAACGGGATTCCGGTGTTGGGAACCAGTGACTCCACATCCAATTTTATGGCGGAGGTTATCTATAAGCTGAGCAGAGATCTGGCGCCGTGCATTTCGATTCATGGCGTTCTGGTAGATGTCTATGGCGAGGGTGTATTGATCATGGGCGAGAGCGGCATCGGAAAGAGCGAGGCTGCTTTGGAGCTGATTCGCCGCGGTCATCGTCTTGTTACGGATGACGTGGTAGAGATCCGTAAGATCAACGGAAATACATTGATGGGAACTTCTCCGGATATCACAAGGTATTTTATCGAACTTCGGGGTATTGGAATCATAGATGTAAAGACACTGTTTGGTGTTGAATGTGTAAAGGAAAAACAGAGCATTGATCTGGTCATCAAGCTTGAGGATTGGAAAAAAGGAAAAGATTACGACCGTCTTGGTTTGGAGGAAGAGTATACGGAGATTCTTGGAAACAAGATCGTCTGCCATTCTATCCCGATTCGTCCGGGACGGAATCTGGCTGTTATCTGTGAGGCGGCAGCCGTAAATCACAGACAGAAAAAGATGGGCTATAATGCAGCCCAGGAACTGTATCGCCGGGTACAGGAAAATATTGCCGGCGGAAATAAATAAGGAATGCAAAAGGAAGGATATCTGCCCGGCAGACAGGGCGGAATCCTGAATAAGAAAGGAAACTGTTTTATGGAAGCAAAAAATGCCTGGAAGAAATATTCTGCTGCGGATAAGGAGCAGGTGTTCGCATTTGCAGAAGAATATAGAACATTTATTTCAAAATGCAAGACAGAGCGGGAGTGTGTGGCAGAGTTTAAAAGACTTGCGGCAGATGCAGGATTTATGGATATGCAGGATGTGATCGCCAATGGCACGCAGTTAAAGCCGGGAGATCGTGTGTTTGCGGACAATAAAGGAAAGAGTATGGCGCTGTATATCATTGGCAGTGAGCCGATGGAGCGGGGCATGAATATTCTGGGGGCGCATATCGACTCTCCGAGACTGGATTTAAAACAAAATCCGTTGTATGAAGATACACAGCTTGCCATGCTGGATACCCACTATTATGGAGGCGTAAAAAAATACCAGTGGGTAGCATTGCCGCTGGCGCTGCACGGTGTGTTTGCCAAAAAAGACGGTACGGTAGTGACTGTTAATATAGGAGAGAAACCGGAGGATCCGGTGTTTGGCGTCAGTGATCTGCTGATTCATCTGGCTGCTACACAGTTGGAGAAAAAGGCTGCGAAGGTAATAGAGGGGGAGGATATGAATATTCTCATCGGCAGCGTTCCTCTGGATGAGACCGATGAAAAGATAAAAGAAAAGGTAAAAGCAAATGTGCTGGAAATTTTGAAGGACTACTATCAGATCGAAGAGGAGGATTTTCAGTCCGCAGAAATAGAAGTAGTACCTGCAGGCGCTGCAAGAGATTATGGTTTTGACCGCAGCATGATCATGGGATATGGCCATGATGACAGAGTATGTGCATATCCTTCCTTTGCGGCTATGCTCGGTATGGAGATACCAAAACGTACCAGTGCATGTCTGCTGGTAGATAAGGAGGAGATCGGCAGCGTGGGAGCCACCGGTATGCAGTCACGCTTTTTTGAAAATATGACTGCGGAGGTCATGAATGCCTGCGGAACATACAGCGACCTGGCGCTCCGCCGGGCGTTGGAGAATTCCAAAGCTTTATCCTCTGATGTAAGCGCAGCTTTTGATCCGAATTATCCTTCTGTCATGGAGAAAAATAATTCTGCATATTTTGGCTGCGGCGTCGTATTTAATAAATATACCGGTTCCAGAGGAAAATCCGGTTCCAATGATGCCAGCGCAGAATATATGGCTGACATTCGCTCTATTATGGAGCAGGGGCAGGTCAATTATCAGACCGCAGAGCTTGGCAAAGTAGATCAGGGCGGCGGCGGAACGATTGCATATATTTTGGGAAATTATAATATGCAGGTCATTGACAGCGGCGTGGCAGTCATGAACATGCATGCTCCCTGGGAGATTATCAGCAAGGCAGATCTGTACGAAGCAAAGCGTTGTTATGAAGAGTTTCTTGTGCGGGCATAATAAGATTAGTTTGGGCGAGGAGAAAATAATTGAATATTAAGTTGTATGATGATTTATGTCAACTATTAGGCCGGGAAAGCGTATGCCGGGAGGAATCTATGAGCATGCATACCACCTTCCGTACAGGCGGCCCGGCGGATATTTTTGTTTTGCCAAAGGATGAAGAATTGGCAGAAGTTATAAAGTTATGTAAACAATATGACGAACCGTATCTTGTGATCGGCAATGGCAGCAATCTGCTGGTCTCTGATGCGGGTATCAGAGGTGTCGTGATAGAGATCGGGAAACCGATGGCAGAGATCGTTGTGGAAGGAGAATGCATCAGAGCCGGTGCAGGCGCCATGATGTCCGCCATCGCCGCCAGAGCGGCAGAGGCATCCCTGACCGGATTTGAGTTTGCGTCCGGGATACCGGGAACGATAGGCGGAGCAGTGGTCATGAATGCCGGGGCTTACGGCGGCGAGATCAGGGATGTACTGGTCTCTGTCCGGGTCCTTGACCGTGAGGGAAGCGTGAGAGAGCTGAAAGCTTCGGAATTGGATCTGTCTTACCGGCACAGCATAGTCCCCCGGGAAGGATATATTATCCTGGAAGCATGTTTGCGTCTGGAAAAAGGCGACAGAACGGCGATTCGCAGCCGGATGGAAGAGCTCAAGGAGCTTCGTGTCACGAAACAGCCCATTGAATTTCCCAGCGCAGGCAGTACCTTTAAACGGCCGGAAGGCTATTTTGCAGGGAAGCTGATACAGGATGCCGGATTGAAGGGCTATACGGTAGGCGGAGCGCAGGTATCCGAAAAGCACAGCGGATTTGTGATCAACCGGGGGAAAGCCACTTCTGCTGATGTGAGACAGCTGATTCTTGATGTGCAGGAAAAAGTATATAAGGAGTTTGGCGTACATCTGGAAACGGAAGTAAAGCTGTTGGGGAAATTTTAGGTACTAAAAGGGTTAAAAAAGGTCATTTTGTAACAGGAGATAGAAAATGCAGGTTGTAATATTAACCGGTATGTCCGGTGCAGGAAAGAGTACGGCATTGAAGATGTTGGAGGATATGGGGTATTTCTGCATGGATAACCTTCCGGTGCCGCTGATTGAAAAATTTATGGAGCTGGCAGATACGGAGGATGGTCCTTTTCAAAAGGTAGCCATCAGTATTGATATCCGCAGCGGCAAGGCTTTGGGAGAATTGGAGACAGTACTGCAGAGACTGAAACAGAAGGATCAGGCGCCTAAAATATTGTTTTTGGACGCTTCCGATTCCGTGCTGGTCAAGCGTTACAAGGAAACCCGGCGCAGTCATCCGCTGGCAGGAAATAACAGGATCGATCAGGGAATTGCCCAGGAGAGAGAAAAGATTCAGTTTCTGCGTAAGCAGGCTGACTTTATCATTGATACCAGCCAGCTCTTAACCAGGGAGCTAAAAGCGGAGCTGGATGGTATTTTCAGAAAGGGTATGATTTATCATAACCTGTATGTGACGGTGCTTTCCTTTGGATTTAAATATGGCATTCCGGCGGATTCGGATCTGGTGTTTGACGTTCGTTTCCTTCCGAATCCTTACTACGATGAAACATTAAGACCCAAGACCGGAAACGACCCTGAGATTCAGGAGTTTGTTATGAGCAAGCCTCAGGCGGGAGAGTTTCTGGACAAGTTGGAAGGTATGCTTCGTTTTCTGATCCCCAATTATGTGGACGAGGGGAAAAACCAGCTTGTGATCAGTATAGGATGTACGGGCGGTAAGCATCGTTCCGTGACCCTTGCCAACGCTTTGTATGAGCGGCTTAGGAAAAACTGTACGTACGGGCTTAAGGTGGAGCACAGAGATTTGGAAAAGGATGCACTGAGAGGAAAGTAGATCATGTCTTTTTCAAGTGAAGTTAAGAATGAATTGTCCAGGCAGATTCCCAGGTCAAGGCATTGCCGTATTGCGGAGCTGGCTTCGGTTATCCGATTTGCCGGCGAAGTGAATCTTGAGGAACCTGTCATTGCAATCCGCACGGAAAATGTGATTCTGGCGAAAAAGTATTATACATTGATAAAAAGAACCTTTGATGGGAAGGCGCTGTTGAATATCCGCGGGCAGACCGATATAGGTAAGATCCGCCAGTACAGTATTGTTGTCCGGGATGAAAAACTGGTTTCCGACATTGCGGAGGCTGTGCGGTATGGCGACGATGAAGGCATGGAACGGTATGTGCTGAAACGGGATTGCTGCCAGAGAGCTTTTATCAGAGGCGCCTTTCTCGTTTCCGGATCTATGAGCAATCCGGGAAAGTCCTATCATTTTGAGATCGTATGCCGGAGTCTGGAGCAGGCGAACCGCCTGTGTCCTCAGATCTGCAATTTTCAGATAGCGGCAAAGATCATACAGCGGAAAAACCGGTATATTGTATATATTAAGGACAGCGAGGGTATCGTAGATATATTAAATGTTATGGAGGCGCACCAGTCATCCATGGAACTGGAAAACGTGCGCATTATTAAGAACATGAGAAATTCTGCCAACAGGCAGTACAATTGTGATGCGGCAAATATAAACAAGATGGTTCAGGCGGCTGCTCGGCAGTTGGAAGATATCCATTTGATTGAAAAGAAGATGGGACTTGAGAATCTTCCGCCTGCTTTGCGTGAGATGGCGCTGATCAGACTGGCACATCCGGAAGAATCACTGCAGGAGCTTGGCAGCTACTTAAATCCCCCTGTAGGGAAATCCGGTGTCAATCACAGACTGAGGAAGCTGTCGCAGATTGCAGCAGATATCATGGATCGAGGGTAGAAGCATGGAAAAGAAGAAGTTGTTATTTGTTTTTAAT
>CAZLZX010000119.1:0-8181 GCA_964564095.1 uncultured Eubacterium sp.
AATGCGTGATCAGGTAGAGGCGAAAACCGTCCAGTTGAAAATGAGTTCCAACCTGTCTGTCGTGCAGAAGCTTGTGGTTGTGAAAGAAGGTGCGTATTCTGCCGTAGAGCTGGAGTCCGCACAGAAAATGGAATATCAGGAAGCATATAAGGCGGTAAATGAGGGATTAAATGCTGTGCTGGCTATTTTTCCTCCGTTCAGCAAAGCAAAGTTTTCAGAAAAAGAACATTCCATTGAGCTTAGAATGTATGAGGAAAATTCTGTGATCTTATGGAATTTTGTTTTTGAGGACGAAGATCACAGGCAGATACATGTATTGTTAGATGATGATACGGGGCTGATTCTGGCATATCAGTATTTATTGAATACATCGGTAAATTATGATTTAAGTGAGAGTGCTTCTGATTCCGGCAGTTCCATTACATCCGCATCTGTATCTGTTTATGATGAAGTGGAAAACACTGGTTATGATCTTACGAACATTACAGAACCGTTGGCTGTTTCTTATTCGGAGTATTTGGGCGTTGTAATAAGCGGAATAGATTTATCAAAGACCAAAACGGGAACATATGTTGCCTGGATATATGACATGGAGGGGTCGGAGGATTGTGATATAAAGATCAATATCACTGGAACGGAGTTTTCTGTTAATTTCTGATGCTGTTTTGATGCATTCGGGAAACAAAACCGATGCAGATATCGTCTATCATCGTAATCAATAGATTTGCGATGTTCCATTGTGCAGAGATAAAAGTGACAGATCGGATCTGTCAGGGAAAATGCACAAGGAGAAAATGGAAAGAAAGGCGATATATAAAATGGGACAGACAGAACAAAGGATAAGACACAAAAAAAGAAAGAGACGGCATAATGGTACGCCCTGTTGGCTGCTGATCGCTATGCTGGTTATTGATTTGGGCCTGATCTGTGTGGCGGGGCGGTGTCTTTATCATTTTTTTCATACGTCGGATTCGACTCGGGCGGCGGGAATCGAAGCGTTAAAAAATGTATCGGAACAAAATGAGGGAAGCGGAATAAACTGGAAGGAAGATCATGCAATTCCGGTAAAGGAAGAAAAGGATATGACGCTTGATTCGGAATTTATGGCAGAATGCAGGCAATTATATGCGGAAAATCAGGATCTGCTCGTACTTGTCAATAAGGAGTGTGCTCTGCCGGATACTTATGAGCTTCCGTTACAAAGTTTGCAGAACAAAAGAGTAAAAGTTGCGGCCGTTATGTATGAGGACTTAAGGGAAATGCTGAAAGACGCATCTGATTATGGATATACGTATTCTCTGGTGTCAGGATTTCGGGATGCAGAGTATCAACGAGGTCTGGTTCAAAAAGATGTGCAAAAATACATGAGGCAGGAAAACCTGAGCTGGGAGGAAGCTTTGGAAAAGACTTATGAACAGGTCATGCCGTCTGGTCACAGCGAACATGAAACCGGGCTGGCAATTGATATTACAGCTTCCGGAAATACGGCGTTGGACGAGACACAGGCCGAAGAGCCGGGGATTATATGGCTGCATGAAAATTGCCGGAAATATGGTTTTATTCTTCGGTATCCGCAAGATAAAGAGGACATTACACAGATTAGCTATGAACCATGGCATTTCAGATATGTAGGACGAGAGGCGGCGGAGTTTTTGTATGAACAAGAGCTGACTTTGGAAGAGTTTTATGAATATCTGGAATAAAAATTAAGTGGAACAGATTTATAAACATAACATGTCAGAATATAAAAGTGCCTGTGATAAACAATCATACGAGATGTTTATCACAGGCATTTCTGATGCATATATTTTCTCTGTTGCGCCATTAATAAAATGAGAGACAGTTAGTGTGTATCTGCTCTTTCATGGAGCGGCAGCATGGTGCGTATCCGGTCTTTAAGGGGCAGCAGGAGCATCCGGCGTCTGCGTGCCTTCTGCGGCGTCTCCCGAACCGTCGTCTGAATCTCCGGCGCCTGGCTGACTAGTGGAAGAATCTCCATTATTGTCATTATTATTGTCCGGTGTGGTAGAACCGTCGCCTATATTTCCCTGAATGTCATCCGGTACATTACCCTGAATATTTTCCTCCGGTGTGGTAGAAGTGGTTGGATCCTGTGTCGGTACATTACCCTGGATATCTTCTGGTTCCTGAGTTTCCTCTGGCTCTTCTTCCTCTGGCTCATCAGATTCATCTTCCGTTGTTGTCGTGTAGGAAGAATACTTGCTTGATACATTCAGATCAAAGGTTTGAGCCGGTTTACCATCAATCAGATATAACATGGCTTCTTTCCATATTTTCAGCGGATAAGAGTTGCCGGATAAACCAGCCACCTTAGAATTATCATCATTTCCGATCCAGACAGCAATGGTGTATTGCGGGGTAATACCGCAGAACCATCCGTTTGTATTATCATTGGTTGTACCAGTCTTTCCGGCTGCCTCAGTATCCGTACTGGAATACCAGTTAATGCCTTTGGCGGTACCGCGGGTTATAACCCCCTTCATGATATCTACCATCTGATCGGCGGCTTCCTCTGAATAGACCTGTTTTACCTCCGGGTCACTGTACATTTCATTTCCATCCTTGTCAAGGATCGAAACAATACAGTCTGCTTTTCTGAATTGTCCGTGGTTGGCAAGGGCGCTGTAGGCATTTGCCATTTCCGTAGTTGTGGCGCCATGGGTCAGACCGCCCAGAGCGGCGCTCAATGTAAGATCCCTGGAATCCAGATTGGAAAATTCCATTTCATACAGGAATGGCATTCCATAGGAAGGGGACAGTTCATTATAAAGAGAATACGCGCATCCGTTTCTACTGTTTTCCACTGCATTGCGAAGCGAGTAGGAGCTTCCCGTCATCCGGGAAATTTCCTCTGATGTGGATGTTTTCGCTGTTTTTACATCAATATCCTTTAATTGTGAGTTAGCGGTATATCCTTTCATCAGGGCCGGGGTATATACCAGAATCGGTTTCATCGTACTACCCGGCTGTCTGTAGCCCTGATATGCCCGGTTGTAAGAATACGTTTGCTGCAGCTCATCCTGTTCGCGTCCTCCAACGGCAGCGATGACCTTGCCGGTTTCATTGTCAATAGCAGTGATCGCCCCCTGAAGGTTATAGACATCTGAGCCTTCTTTGAGCTGTGTATTGAAGGCTAACTGTTCATTCAGGATTTCCTGTAATTTTTTCTGGGCTCCTAAATTGATGGACGTCTGGATTTCATAGCCGCCGGTATAAAGACGGTGTTTTGCATTCTGGTAAGTTTCATTATAGGATTTATGATATTCTTCATACTCCTCTTCCGTATTAAATTCATACTGGAAGTCGAAATCATACAATTCTTTCATCAAATATTCGGTAGCGCTATTGATGGCGAAGGTTGTTTCGTAATTATAAAATTCAGTTTCCTCTTCCTGCTCTGCAATGGTTATTTCTTCTGCTTTTGCCTCAGTCATTTCTGCATTTGAAATGAAGCCGCATTCATACATGTCTTCCAGAATTTTATCCCGTCTGGTAATGGCATTGCTGCTGTCCTTTAATGGATTATAATATTCCGGCCAGTTGGGAATCGCACAAAGGTATGCCGCTTCTGACAATGTCAGCTCTGACGCCGGCTTATCAAAATAGGTTTCGCTGGCATCTTCAATACCAAAGATCCCGTTGGCGAAGCAGCAGTTGTTGCAGTAATACTCAAGAATCTGCTTTTTATCATACTTTTTCGTTAATTCCAGGGCGATAAAGATTTCCTTTACCTTTCGTTCCAGTGATTTTTCATTGGTAAGGAATACATCTCTGGCAAGCTGCTGTGTAATGGTACTTGCGCCGTGGGCGGTTCCGCCTTTTGTCTTTATATAGTTTAAAGTGACGCGAACAATGCCCTTTGCGTCAATACCGCTGTTTTCCCAGAAGGTCCGGTCTTCTACTGCGACAAAAGCGTTCAGTACATCCTTTGGAATTTCATCAAAAGTCAGGTATGTACTTTCCGTATCTTCGTACAACTTTGCAATTTCCGTGCCGTTATCGCTGTAGATGAAAGATGCCGAGTTTGGCATGAAATCTTCTTCTGTGCTCTCTGCTACCAGTTGCTTTGCATCCTTTGCGCATTCAAATATGGAAGTGCCGTATTTATGGGAGAACAGTAGCAAGCCTCCGATAATAACAGCGGCAATGGCGATGATAATGATCAGAATGATGTTTCTGATGATACGCCTTGCTTTGCGTTTTTTCTTTCTTTTTTTACTTTTGGTGTTTCTTCTTTTCATATCTTTACTGCTCATATTCTTAACCTCAATTTTTCAGATTTCTCAGGCATAGAGCCCGGAGAGTGACAATATCGGATCTATCTGATATACTTAGGTCGATCGGTATGTTACGAGTATCTATGATATGATATCGTATTCCTGATCATATGTATAATAACAGTATAATATAAAATGATTGTGATGAAAATCTTAAGAAATAAGAAAATATTGTAAATTTCAGGAGTTTTTTGGGGCTATGAGTAAGATTTTAACAAGAGATAGAGATTTTTACAGGAGTTTTTTCTCTTTGATGGGATTATTGGTGGTTCAAAATTTGATCTCATATAGTGTGAATCTGGCGGATAACGTTATGTTGGGAAGTTTTGGGCAAAATGAGCTGTCCGGTGCGGCTACAGTAAATCAGATTCAGTTTGTCTGGCAGCAGGCAGTGTTGGGGCTGGGCGAGGGACTGGTAGTATTAGCTTCACAATATTGGGGCAAAAAGGATACGGAGCATATTCGCATATTCGCAGGGATTGCTCTTCGGATTGCTATCATGGGAGGGATTATCCTGACAGCGGTTACATTTTTTGCCCCGGAAATGATACTTCGGCTATTTACGGGGGATGAGGCGATTATTGCGTGCGGTCTGGAATATTTGTCTATTCTCAGATTTACATATTTAATATTTGCCATAACAAATGTTTTGTTGGCTACGCTTCGCAGTGTAGAAACTGTTAAAGTGGCATTTTATGTATCAGTATCTACGTTGATATTAAATGTAGGAATTAATTATATGCTGATCTTCGGAAACTTTGGAGCGCCCCGTATGGGAATCAGGGGTGCTGCGATTGGCACGCTGGTGGCAAGGATCGTAGAGTTATGTATTGTAGTTATTTATCTCAAATTCAAAGATAAAAAACTTGCTCTGAATATTCATATACTTGGCTATAGAGAGCACACGATGCTGCAAACATTTATAAAAATCAGTATGCCGGTTGTTGCTATTCAGGGGCTGTTTGGCGTTTCACAGGCATTGCAGACTGCCATCCTTGGTCATTTAGATACGAATGCCATCGCCGCTAACAGTGCGGCGGCTACCTTGTTTCAGTTTTTAAAAATCATTGCGATCGGTTCTGCATCGGCTGCCTCTGTTGTGATCGGGAAGAATGTGGGAAGCGGAAATATCGGAAAGGTAAGGGAATACAGCAGAACATTGCAGGTAATATTTCTGGGAGTGGGACTTATTATTTGTGTGGGGCTGAATTTGCTTCGGATTCCAATCTTGAGTTTTTATTCTCTGAATGATGACGCTATGCGCCTTACAAATCAGATTGTAATATTGTTAAGTTTTACGGCCATTGGAACCTCTTATCAGATGCCCACGATTGGAGGCATTATCAGGGGCGGAGGCGATACGACATTTTATCTGAAGCTGGATCTGGTTAGTATCTGGTGTATTATGTATCCCCTTTCTTTTATGGCGGCATTTTGGTGGAAATTACCGACGATTGCGGTGGTGTTTTTCATAAATTCTGATCAGGTGTTCAAATGTTTGCCGGCATTTATCAAAGTCAAGCGGTTTAACTGGATCCGCAGGCTGACGGAGGAGAGTACGTCGTGATCTGTTTGCAGGGAAGTAAGTGGGGGTATAAAGAAGATGATCCTTATGAAGAGTTCCGAAATATTTTATTAAGGTGGTTTACAAATTCTCATTTTAGAATAAAATAGGTAGTAATGCGGGAATGATCCCAATCTAAAGGAGTGTTGTATGGATATTGCAGAAATCATAAAAGCGATACTTTTTGGTATCGTAGAGGGAATTACAGAATGGCTGCCCATCAGTAGTACAGGGCACATGATTTTGCTGAATGAGTTTATTAAGCTGGATGTATCGGAAGAGTTCTGGAGTATGTTTGAGGTGGTAATACAGCTCGGAGCAATACTGGCAGTAGTAGTTGTTTTCTGGAACAGGATATGGCCGTTTGGAAGAAGGAACAATCGTTATCCGTTGACAAAGACGGGACCTCTGTCCTATGTAAAAAAAGATATTATATTATTATGGATCAAGATTATTATTGCATGTATACCGGCAGCGATCGTTGGTATGGCTTTTAATGATACCTTTGAGGCGTTATTTTATAACTATCAGACCGTGGCGATTGCATTGATCGTATTCGGTATTGCGTTTATTGTGATCGAGAACCGTCATAAAGGAAAAGAAGGAAGGGTAAGAAGCGTAGCACAGCTGACCTGGCAGATGTGTCTGGTCATTGGATTGTTCCAACTGATCGCTGCGATCTTTCCGGGAACCTCCCGTTCAGGAGCGACGATCGTGGGAGCGCTGCTGATCGGCGTATCCCGTGTGGCGGCTGCTGAATTTACCTTCTATCTTGCGATTCCGGTTATGTTTGGCGCCAGTCTGCTAAAGCTGGCAAAATTTGGACTGCATTTTACCAGCTTTGAGGCCACGGTTTTGGTTGTGGGAATGGTAGTGGCATTTCTGGTGTCTATCGTTGTTATCAAGTTCTTAATGAATTACATTAAGAAGCATGATTTTAAAGTTTTTGGCTGGTATCGAATCGTGCTCGGTATCATAGTGCTGGTGTACTTTGGCGTCAGATTTATAATGGCGGCCTGATGATGCGGAATATAGGACGTTTCAAAAGCTACATATCTTTGGACCCCGGGAGACATGGTGGATGGAATGAGCCGGATTGTCTTTGGCGTTTGGAAGAATGAGAATGGGAGTGTGAAGTCTATGGAAAACATTACAGGATTTCAGGTAGATGAATCTAAATGTATCGGATGCGGATTGTGCAAAAAAGCCTGTCCGTCTATGCTGATCGAGATCAGTGAGCAGAAAAAATCCCGGATCAAAGAAGTAAGCCGTATGGACTGGTATGGCTGCTGGGGCTGCCAGCACTGTCTGGCGGTCTGTCCTGCGGGAGCGATTTCGATCCTTGGCAGAAAGCCGGAGGACAGTCTTCCTATGGCAGGAAAGGAAGCATCCTCTGTGATTGATTCTTTGATTACGGGGCGGCGTTCCTGCAGACATTATAAGGATGAAAATGTGGATCCGAAGCTGCTTTCCGATATGCTGAAGGTATTAGAGTGTGCCCCTACCGGCGGTAATAAACAGAAGGTGGAATACACGCTGATCGATGATAAAAAAGAGATGAAAAAGTTCCGTCAGATTTTAGAGAAAGAAGTAAATAGGCTGAAAGCCAAGGGACTGTATCCTCATAGCTGGGATGAAGAGTCTTTTCGGATTATGGAGGAGCGGGGACCGCAGGCAATGAATGGAGATATTTAAGCTTTATTGTAAAATATAATTTTACACCATGTTATTTTTGGGTAAAAAACAGACAGAATACTGTTGAGGTTTGAAAAAGTATGTTATAATATCTGAGATTCACAGAATTTAAATACCATAAAATATGTCTATAAAAATAAGTGACGGAGGGAAAAGATATGACAATATTAGTAACTGGTGGAGCAGGATATATTGGCAGTCATACATGCGTGGAGCTTTTAGACAGGGGATATGAGGTAGTAGTAGTAGATAATCTGTCCAATTCTAAAAAGACGGCGCTTGACCGTGTAGAAAAGATTACGGGAAAAAGCCTGACTTTTTATGAAGACGATATTTTAAACAGAGAAGGTTTGGAAAAAATCTTTACAGAGCAGAAGATAGATGCGGTTATTCATTTTGCGGGACTGAAAGCGGTTGGAGAATCCGTAGAAAAACCGATTGAATATTATCACAACAATATGACAGGTACATTGACGCTGTGTGATGTGATGAGAAAGCATGGCGTAAAAAATATTATTTTCAGCTCAAGCGCTACCGTATACGGCGATCCGGCGATCATTCCGATCACGGAGGAGTGCCCGAAGGGACAGTGCACCAATCCTTACGGATGGACCAAGTCCATGC